>NZ_JASHIV010000041.1:0-2995 GCF_030733525.1 Bacillus sp. MMSF_3328
AGGTTAAGTTAGAAAGGGCGCACGGTGGATGCCTTGGCACTAGGAGCCGATGAAGGACGGTACTAACACCGATATGCTTCGGGGAGCTGTAAGTAAGCTTTGATCCGGAGATTTCCGAATGGGGAAACCCTCCATCCGTAATGGGATGGAACCCTTGCCTGAATACATAGGGCATTGGAGGCAGACCCGGGGAACTGAAACATCTAAGTACCCGGAGGAAGAGAAAGCAAACGCGATTCCCTGAGTAGCGGCGAGCGAAACGGGATTAGCCCAAACCAGGAGGCTTGCCTCCTGGGGTTGTAGGACACTCTACACGGAGTTACAAAGGAACGGAGTAAATGAACAGGCATGGAAAGGCCGGCCATAGAGGGTAACAGCCCCGTAGTTGAAACTTCGTTCCCTCCAGAGTGGATCCTGAGTACGGCGGGACACGTGAAATCCCGTCGGAAGCAGGGAGGACCATCTCCCAAGGCTAAATACTCCCTAGTGACCGATAGTGAACCAGTACCGTGAGGGAAAGGTGAAAAGCACCCCGGAAGGGGAGTGAAACAGATCCTGAAACCGTGTGCCTACAAGTAGTCAAAGCCCTATGACCTTCGGGTCAGGGTAATGGCGTGCCTTTTGTAGAATGAACCGGCGAGTTACGATTACATGCGAGGTTAAGTTGAACAGACGGAGCCGCAGCGAAAGCGAGTCTGAATAGGGCGAATGAGTATGTGGTCGTAGACCCGAAACCAGGTGATCTACCCATGTCCAGGGTGAAGTCCAGGTAACACTGGATGGAGGCCCGAACCCACGCACGTTGAAAAGTGCGGGGATGAGGTGTGGGTAGCGGAGAAATTCCAATCGAACTTGGAGATAGCTGGTTCTCTCCGAAATAGCTTTAGGGCTAGCCTCATGTTGTAAGAGTCTTGGAGGTAGAGCACTGTTTGGACTAGGGGCCCCCATCGGGTTACCGAATTCAGACAAACTCCGAATGCCAAAGACTTATCCATGGGAGTCAGACTGCGAGTGATAAGATCCGTAGTCAAAAGGGAAACAGCCCAGACCACCAGCTAAGGTCCCAAAGTATACGTTAAGTGGAAAAGGATGTGGAGTTGCTTAGACAACCAGGATGTTGGCTTAGAAGCAGCCACCATTTAAAGAGTGCGTAATAGCTCACTGGTCGAGTGACTCCGCGCCGAAAATGTACCGGGGCTAAACGTATCACCGAAGCTGTGGGTGGACACCATCAGGTGTCCGCGGTAGGAGAGCGTTCTAAGTGCATCGAAGTCAGACCGCAAGGACTGGTGGAGCGCTTAGAAGTGAGAATGCCGGTATGAGTAGCGAAAGATGGGTGAGAATCCCATCCACCGAATGCCTAAGGTTTCCTGAGGAAGGCTCGTCCGCTCAGGGTTAGTCGGGACCTAAGCCGAGGCCGAAAGGCGTAGGCGATGGACAACAGGTTGATATTCCTGTACCACCTCTTTACCGTTTGAGCAATGGGGGGACGCAGGAGGATAGGGTAAGCGCGCTGTTGGATATGCGCGTCCAAGCAGTTAGGCTGCAAACGAGGCAAATCCCGTTTGCATCAGGCTGAGCTGTGACGGCGAGGGAAATTTAGTACCGAAGTTCCTGATTCCACACTGCCAAGAAAAGCCTCTAGCGAGGGAAAAGGTGCCCGTACCGCAAACCGACACAGGTAGGCGAGGAGAGAATCCTAAGGTGAGCGAGAGAACTCTCGTTAAGGAACTCGGCAAAATGACCCCGTAACTTCGGGAGAAGGGGTGCTTTTTAGGGTGAATAGCCCGGAAAAGCCGCAGTGAATAGGCCCAGGCGACTGTTTAGCAAAAACACAGGTCTCTGCGAAGCCGCAAGGCGAAGTATAGGGGCTGACGCCTGCCCGGTGCTGGAAGGTTAAGAGGAGGGGTTAGCGCAAGCGAAGCTCTGAATCGAAGCCCCAGTAAACGGCGGCCGTAACTATAACGGTCCTAAGGTAGCGAAATTCCTTGTCGGGTAAGTTCCGACCCGCACGAAAGGCGTAACGATCTGGGCACTGTCTCAACGAGAGACTCGGTGAAATTATAGTACCTGTGAAGATGCAGGTTACCCGCGACAGGACGGAAAGACCCCGTGGAGCTTTACTGCAGCCTGATATTGAATTTTGGTACAGCTTGTACAGGATAGGTAGGAGCCTTTGAAGCCGGAGCGCCAGCTTCGGTGGAGGCATTGGTGGGATACTACCCTGGCTGTATTGAAATTCTAACCCGCGCCCCTGATCGGGGCGGGAGACAGTGTCAGGCGGGCAGTTTGACTGGGGCGGTCGCCTCCTAAAAAGTAACGGAGGCGCCCAAAGGTTCCCTCAGAATGGTTGGAAATCATTCGCAGAGTGTAAAGGCACAAGGGAGCTTGACTGCGAGACCTACAAGTCGAGCAGGGACGAAAGTCGGGCTTAGTGATCCGGTGGTTCCGCATGGAAGGGCCATCGCTCAACGGATAAAAGCTACCCCGGGGATAACAGGCTTATCTCCCCCAAGAGTCCACATCGACGGGGAGGTTTGGCACCTCGATGTCGGCTCATCGCATCCTGGGGCTGTAGTCGGTCCCAAGGGTTGGGCTGTTCGCCCATTAAAGCGGTACGCGAGCTGGGTTCAGAACGTCGTGAGACAGTTCGGTCCCTATCCGTCGTGGGCGCAGGAAATTTGAGAGGAGCTGTCCTTAGTACGAGAGGACCGGGATGGACGCACCGCTGGTGTACCAGTTGTCTTGCCAAAGGCATCGCTGGGTAGCTATGTGCGGAAGGGATAAGTGCTGAAAGCATCTAAGCATGAAGCCCCCCTCGAGATGAGATTTCCCATAGCGTCAAGCTAGTAAGATCCCTGAAAGATGATCAGGTTGATAGGTCTGAGGTGGAAGCGTGGTGACACGTGGAGCTGACAGATACTAATAGATCGAGGACTTAACCACATTTGATTGCTTTGTAATTCTTCTTCTGCATTATCTAGTTTTGAGGGAA
>NZ_JASHIV010000043.1:0-1191 GCF_030733525.1 Bacillus sp. MMSF_3328
GATATAAAACAGTAAATGACTTACTATCAAAAATCGATATTAAAGATAAAAATATTTTGTATGACAGGATAAGATTTGGTATAATTAGGAACGATTATTATCGCTCCTCCTAGATGTTACTTACTATATTCATGATTATGTACATTGTTTTGTGGATTAGTAATGTGGGAGACGGTTCGTCTCCTGTTGTACAATGCTAGGACTAGATTTACCAAAAGAAAGCAGCTTATTCCACCCGCGTGGAGCAAGCTACTTTCTTTCAATAAAAGTAATTTAGGTAGGAGGAGCGGTAATATGAAAAAAGACTTTACAAATAGTTTTATTTTATATGCCTTAAATTTACCGATACTAAAAGACTTTGAATCACTTTCAAATTCTATTGGTATCAGTAACACAATGTTATATTTATTATCCAAAAAGACTGATAATTATTATAATTCATTCAATGTTCCTAAGAGAAATGGAACTAATAGAGAGATAAAAAGTCCGAAATACTCATTAAAATTAGTTCAGAGGTGGATTTTAACTGAGATACTGGAAAAGATCAATGTATCAAATGAGTCAATGGCTTTTAGGAAAGGAAAAGACGGTAGTAAAACGAATGCTAATTGCCACAAGTACAGTCTTTATTTATTACAACTGGACTTAAATGATTTTTTTACAAGTATAAAACGAGAGAATGTGTTCTATCTTTTTAAAGGTCTTGGATATAATACTTTAGTTTCAAATATATTAACAAGCCTATGTACTTATCAGGGATACTTACCACAAGGTGGGGTTTGTTCCCCCTATATATCTAATTTAATTTGTTTTAAATTAGATAAAAGGTTAAAAGGCTTATGTTCAAAAAGAGATATAATTTATACCAGATATGCTGACGATTTAACTTTTTCTTGTGATAATGTTGTAACTTTAAGGAAACTCAAAAAAGTTATTGAAGAAATAATAGTTGATGAAGGGTTTTCTGTAAATGAAACCAAAACACGACTACTTTCCCCTTCTGGCCATAAAAAGGTTAACGGAATTACAATACATGATAATAAGATCAAAGCCAATAAACAGATGAAAAGAACAGTTAGAGCTATGATACATAATGCTCTTGTAAGTGGAGATTATTCCAATAATAATAAAATAAGAGGGTATATATCTTATATTAATTCTATAGAAGATGGTTATAAGGAAAAAATTATT
>NZ_JASHIV010000004.1:0-411069 GCF_030733525.1 Bacillus sp. MMSF_3328
GATACTAATAGATCGAGGACTTAACCACATTTGATTGCTTTGTAATTCTTCTTCTGCATTATCTAGTTTTGAGGGAACAAAAACCTCATCTAAATAGTCTGGTGGCGATAGCGAGAAGGTCACACCCGTTCCCATACCGAACACGGAAGTTAAGCTTCTCAGCGCCGATGGTAGTTGGGGGCTCTCCCCCTGTGAGAGTAGGACGCTGCCGGGCGAAACGAAGAACAGTCTGCATGACTGTTCTTTTTTTATGCTTTTTTAGTGAAATGGAGAGATTTTTAATAAGAAATGTGCTCTTAAGCGGAAATGAGTGCCGGGTAGGCGAATGAGAAGGGTTTTTGAAGGGGAGAATAGACGATTCAATCGCGAATTTAATTAATTCTCCCAATAATCTACCAAATTTATTATTTATTTACCAAATAGGCTGAGTAATTTACCGAATTCCAATCGTAATTTACCATTTGTCCAAAAAACATCAATTCACCTTCACCATTTATTTCACCAACCGCACTTAACCCGCCCAACTCAGCCAAAGCCCCAGCAAAGCCCCAATAAAGCCGCCCGCCGGCTAACCCTCCGGCTTACTTAATAACCGAAACCATCCTGCAGTCCCTGACTTCTAATCCCCCGGAAAAAACTCTGCGTCCTTCTTCCAGCTTCCCTCCATTTCCCTGCCCACGCTATCCGCAGCAGCGTTTTATCATGAGCCAAATAGGTTAACATAACAAAAAGATCCTTTTATTTTTTTCTAAGTGGTTCGCAAATGCAGATTTCTCTTGTACAATAGGGATTTACGTTGAATTAAGGCAGAGGCTTGGAGGAGGTTTATTTTTTGCTTGAAAATAGTTTAGTGATGGTTGCCATCATACTTGTCATTAATATTGTATACGTCTCCTTTTTTACGATCAGGATGATCCTTACGCTGAAAGGGCAGCGTTATTTGGCGGCTTTTATTAGTATGATCGAAGTGGTCATTTATGTAATCGGACTGGGGCTTGTACTCGATAATCTGGATCAGATTCAGAATTTGATTGCATATGCTGTGGGCTACGGAATCGGCGTTGTTGTCGGTATGAAAATCGAGGAGAAGCTTGCTCTTGGATATATAACGGTTAATGTAATAACAAAAGAATATGATAAAGATGTTCCCAGGGTATTGAGGGAAAAAGGGTATGGCGTAACGAACTGGGCTGCCAATGGGCTGGAGGGCGACCGGATGGCTATGCAGATCCTGACGCCGAGGAAATATGAGCTTAAGCTTTACCAGACGATCAAGGAGCTTGATCCTAAAGCATTCATTATTGCCTATGAGCCTAAGACGATCCATGGCGGCTTCTGGGTGAAATCTGTCAGGAAAGGAAAATTGTATTCATGAGCAAGGAAAAGAAAAAGAAGCAGTTTGAAGTCCTTGAAAATGAGACGATTGGCCAATGCCTGGACCGTATAGCAAAGGAAGGCTATGTTCCGGTAAGAAGGACGGAGAAGCCGATATTTAAAGAAGTCAAGACCGGGGGCTCGGTCACTTATGAGCCGGCAGGACGGCAAATAGTCTTTGAAGCAAAAAAGGAAGAGTGAAACACGAACATTATTCTATTCTCAATCCTTATTGTTCGAATAGTGGTTGACACCCCCATAGGATAGTTGGTAAGATGTTGTTAGATAAGATTACAATTAAAATTATATTTATATAAAGATTTACCCTTATATAATAATGGGGATATGGCCCATAAGTTTCTACCTGGCTGCCGTAAATGGCCGGACTATAAGGGAAAGATGATATGACCGGTTCAAGGGTCTGCTTTCTTGTGTGTATGAGGAGCTTTCCTTTATTATCCGAGCCCGGACAGATTACTTTCTCTATTAGTGAAAAGTAACTGTCCGGGCTTTTTATTTTGAGGAAGATTAAATTTTCTGTTGGGGGAGAGGCATATGCAAGTGGCTGTTATTATGGGAAGCAAATCTGACTGGGATACAATGAAGCACACATGCGGCATGTTGGATAAGCTTGAGATTTCTTATGAAAAGCAGGTCGTTTCTGCCCATCGAACCCCGGATTTGATGTTCCGGTTTGCAGAAGAAGCAAGGGACCGCGGGATAAAAGTGATCATTGCGGGAGCTGGAGGGGCAGCTCACTTGCCAGGGATGGTGGCAGCGAAAACGACATTGCCGGTCATTGGCGTGCCAGTCCAATCCAAGGCGCTTAATGGACTCGATTCGCTGCTGTCCATTGTTCAAATGCCAGGAGGTGTTCCTGTAGCTACAGTGGCTATCGGAAAGGCAGGTGCAGTCAATGCGGCCCTCCTTGCTGCACAGATGCTGGGAGCTTTTGACCAAAACATTGCAGGCAGGATAGAGGACTTGAGGCTGCACACAAAACAGGAAGTAATGGAGAGCAGTGATGAACTTGTCTAAACAAACCATTTTGCCTGGACAGACGATAGGAATCATCGGAGGCGGACAGCTGGGGAGAATGATGGCATTGGCGGCAAAGGCTCAGGGATTCAGGATTGCCGTTCTTGATCCGGCACCGGATTCTCCCTGCGGCCAGGTGGCGGACCGGCAGATAGTCGGCGGCTACGATAACCTGCTGTGTATAAAGGAGCTTGCTGAGGCGAGCGATGTGATCACTTATGAATTTGAAAATATCAATGCTGAGGCGCTTGACTGGCTGACCAGCCATGCCTATGTTCCACAGGGGTCTGAACTGCTCCGCATAACGCAGGACCGCCTGACGGAGAAAGAAGCGATCGAACGGGCAGGGGCAAAGGTTGCGCCTTACGCCCGCATCGAAAAGACGGCCGATATTTATGATAATATAGAGAAGCTTGATTTTCCTGCGGTACTAAAGACGGCACGCGGCGGCTATGATGGCAAAGGGCAATATGTGATCCGGTCAAAAGACGATATTCCTGAGGCTGCAGAGCTGCTTGAAAAAGGAATCTGTGTCCTGGAAAAGTGGATCTCTTTTCAAAAGGAAATCTCTGTGATCATTGCTAGAAACCCTGATGGGGAGACAGCTGTTTTTCCAGTAGGAGAGAATATTCATAAGGATAATATCCTGCATGAAACCATTGTACCGGCCGATATCAGCGAGAGTGCTGCACGCAAGGCTGAGGACTTGGCCAAAAAAATCGGCAAAGCGCTTGGGCTGGTTGGTACGCTTGCAGTGGAGATGTTTCTCTCTGACGGAGATGAGATTTACATAAATGAATTGGCCCCAAGGCCGCATAACTCAGGCCATTATACAATCGAGGCCTGTGAAACGTCGCAGTTTGAGCAGCATATCAGGGCAGTGTGCAATTGGCCGCTTGGAAGCACAAGGCTATTAAATCCGGCAGTTATGGTCAACATATTAGGAGAGCACCAGTCAGATGTGATCAGGGCGATACCGGGCCTGAAGGATTGGAAGATCCATCTGTATGGGAAGGATGAACCTAAGCATAAGCGGAAAATGGGGCATGCAACCCTTTTACGGGCGACAGCGGCAGAATCGCTTGCCGAGATAGACCGCAGCGGAATATGGAGCAAAGCAAAAGAAGGTATGGAGGTTTTACGATGATTGGACGTTATACAAGACCTGAAATGGGAGCGATATGGACAGAGGAAAATCGCTTTAAGGCCTGGCTGGAAGTAGAGATCCTTGCTTGTGAAGCATGGGCGGAGCTCGGGGATATCCCAAAAGAAGATGTGCAGAAAATCCGTGAGAATGCTTCATTCGATATCGAACGCATCAATGAAATTGAGCAGGAGACGCGCCATGACGTAGTGGCATTCACCCGTGCGGTTTCAGAAACGCTCGGTGAAGAGCGGAAATGGGTGCATTATGGCCTTACTTCCACTGATGTAGTGGACACAGCTCTTTCCTACCTGATCAAGCAGGCTAACAGCATCCTTCTTCAGGACCTGGAGAACTTCGTTGAAATTTTAAAGAATAAAGCAAAAGAACATAAATACACAGTCATGATGGGACGCACGCACGGTGTTCATGCAGAGCCGACAACTTTCGGGCTGAAGCTGGCTTTATGGTATGAGGAAATGAAGCGGAACCTGGAGCGCTTCAAGCAGGCCGCTTCCGGCGTTGAATTCGGGAAGATGTCCGGTGCTGTAGGAACTTACGCCAATATTAACCCCTTTGTGGAAAGCTATGTATGCGAAAAACTTGGCCTCCAGCCGGCTCCGATTTCGACACAGACACTTCAGCGTGACCGCCATGCCCACTATATGGCCGCCATCTCGCTGATTGCGACTTCCATCGAGAAGTTTGCTGTTGAAATCCGCGGACTGCAAAAGAGTGAAACACGTGAAGTGGAGGAGTTCTTTGCGAAAGGGCAGAAAGGGTCTTCTGCCATGCCGCATAAGCGCAATCCAATCGGATCTGAGAATATGACAGGCCTTGCACGCGTAATCCGCGGCCATATGCTGACTGCCTATGAAAATGTGCCGTTATGGCATGAGCGTGATATTTCACACTCTTCGGCAGAGCGGATTATTCTTCCGGATGCAACGATTGCCCTGAATTATATGCTGAACCGATTTGGGAATATTGTTAAGAATCTCACTGTGTTCCCGGAGAACATGAAGAGAAATATGGACCGAACCCTTGGCCTCATCTATTCTCAGCGCGTGCTGCTTGCTCTAATTGATAAAGGCATGGCCCGCGAAGAGGCATATGACGTTGTCCAGCCGAGGGCGATGGAGGCATGGGAGAAGCAGTTAGCGTTCAAATCGCTGGTGGAAGCTGATGAAACGATTTCTTCCAGGCTGTCTGCTGAGGAAATTGAAGACTGCTTTGATTACAACTATCACATCAAGCATGTGGACACTATTTTTGACCGTCTAGGCTTATAAAATCCGGGGGCTTCGGTCCCCTTTTATCAGGAAGATTCCCAATATTCTTACCAAGGAGGCTCTGCCATGGAAAAGAGAGCGCAACTATATGAAGGCAAGGCGAAAAAGGTATATCTGACCGATGATGAAAATATTGTCTGGCTTGAATATAAAGATTCTGCAACTGCATTCAACGGGGAGAAAAAAGCAGAGATTGCCGGTAAAGGCCGTTTGAATAACGAGATTACAAGTCTGCTGTTTTCAGAGCTTCATAAAAAGGGCATCAGTTCTCATTTTATTGAGAAGGTTTCAGCAACTGAGCAGCTTGTACAAAAAGTCGAGATTATTCCTATTGAAGTGGTTGTAAGGAATGTGGCTGCTGGAAGCATGGCAAAAAGGCTCGGAATGGAAGAAGGGGCTCTTCTGAAAAAAACGCTTGTGGAGTTTTATTTGAAGGATGACAGTCTGGGCGATCCGATCATGACTGATGATCATGTGTTTGAGCTTGAGCTTGCTTCTCCTGAAGAAGCTGCCCTGCTGAAGAGAAAAGCGCTTGAGGTTAATGCATTTTTATCAAGCTTCTTTAAGGAAATGGGCATTCGTCTCATTGACTTTAAGCTTGAGTTCGGAAAAAATGCTGCCGGCGATATTCTGCTGGCAGATGAAATCTCTCCTGATACTTGCCGCCTTTGGGATATGGAGACAAATGCGAAGCTTGATAAGGATGTATTCCGCCGTGATCTGGGAAGCTTAACAGATGCCTATGAAAATATTTTAACGAGATTGGGAGGACGCCAGCATGTATAAAGTAAAGGTGTATATCACATTAAGAGAAAGTGTATTGGATCCACAGGGGACGGTTGTAAAAGGGTCGCTCCATTCTTTGGACTTCAATGAAGTTCAGGACGTCCGGATTGGGAAATATATGGAGCTGACGATCGATAAGACTGATCGTGACATCGATGCGGCTGTAAAAGAAATGTGTGAGCGCCTGCTGGCCAATATAGTGATTGAGGATTACCGCTACGAGATCGAGGAGTGTGTTGCACTGTGAGGTTTGCAGTCATCGTTTTTCCAGGCTCCAATTGTGATATTGATATGTTCCATGCGATCCAGGATGAGCTCGGGGAGCAGGCAGAATACGTATGGCATGATACAGAAAGCCTTGATGACTATGATGCGATCCTTCTGCCTGGAGGTTTCTCTTATGGAGATTATCTCCGTTCCGGCGCGATCGCCCGCTTCAGCAAGGTGATGAAGGCCGTGATCAAAGCAGCAGAGGAAGGAAAACCGGTCCTTGGTGTCTGCAATGGATTCCAGATACTCCTTGAAACCGGCCTGCTGCCAGGAGCGATGCGCAGGAATGAAAGCCTGAATTTTATGTGCCGGCCCGTTCAACTGCAGGTAGCGAATAATCAAACGATCTTCTCTTCCGCCTATCAACAGGGCGAAGAAATCACTATCCCAATCGCACATGGAGAAGGCAATTATTACTGCGATGAAGCCACACTAAAATCACTTAAAGATAATAATAGGATCGTATTCACATACAGCGGCGAGAATCCGAATGGAAGCCTTGGGGACATCGCCGGAATCATCAATGAAAAAGGTAATGTCCTTGGCATGATGCCGCACCCTGAAAGGGCCGTCGACCAGCTATTGGGCGGTGCCGATGGACTGAAGCTTTTCCAATCAATCGTCAAACAATGGAGGGAATCTTATGCCGTTAATGCTTGAGCCAAGCCCGCAGCAGATTGTAACAGAGAAAGTCTACAAAGAGATGGGATTGACGGATCAGGAATTTGCAATGGTTGAGGACATCCTTGGCAGATTGCCGAATTACACAGAGCTCGGATTGTTTTCCGTCATGTGGTCAGAGCATTGCAGTTACAAAAATTCCAAGCCGGTCCTGAAAAAATTCCCGGTCAAAGGCGAGCGCGTCCTGCAGGGCCCTGGGGAAGGAGCTGGCATCGTTGACATCGGAGACGGCCAGGCAGTTGTATTTAAAATTGAAAGCCATAACCACCCATCTGCAATCGAGCCTTACCAGGGAGCGGCAACGGGTGTGGGCGGCATTATCCGGGATGTATTTTCAATGGGAGCAAGACCGATCGCTCTCCTTAACTCTCTTCGCTTTGGAGAGCTGGATTCTCCTCGCGTTCGGTACCTTTTTAAAGAAGTAGTGGCAGGCATTGCCGGCTACGGAAACTGCATCGGCATTCCGACTGTCGGGGGCGAAGTGCAGTTTGATGCTTCCTATGAAGGCAACCCTCTTGTCAATGCCATGTGCGTCGGGCTGATCGATCATAAAGATATAAAAAAAGGCCAGGCGCATGGAGTCGGAAATACGGTTATGTATGTTGGTGCAAAGACAGGCCGCGATGGTATCCACGGCGCGACCTTTGCTTCAGAGGAACTGACAGAGCAGTCTGAAGAAAAGCGCCCTGCCGTCCAGGTCGGCGATCCGTTCATGGAGAAGCTGCTGCTTGAGGCATGCCTTGAGCTGGTTAAGAACGACGCGCTTGTAGGCATCCAGGACATGGGGGCAGCCGGGCTGACAAGCTCTTCTGCCGAAATGGCCAGCAAAGCAGGCTCCGGCATCGAGATGAATCTTGATCTTGTCCCGCAGAGGGAAACGGGCATGACTGCCTATGAAATGATGCTGTCTGAATCACAGGAGCGTATGCTGATTGTCGTCCAAAAAGGGCGTGAGCAGGAAATCGTTGATCTTTTTTCAAAATATGAACTTGAAGCCGTGGCGATCGGCCGGGTGACAGATGATAAAATGCTGCGCCTCCTACATAAAGGGGAAGTGGTGGCAGACGTTCCGGCTGATGCACTTGCCGAGGAAGCGCCTGTATACCACAAGCCTTCACGCGAGCCTGAGTATTTCCGTGAATTCCAGGCTATGGAGACGGAAATTCCGGCAGCAGGGAATGCAGGGGAAACTCTGATGCGCCTGCTGCAGCAGCCTACCATTGCAAGCAAGGAATGGGTCTATGACCAATATGACTATATGGTTCGCACGAGCACAGTTGTTTCTCCAGGTTCTGATGCGGCGGTCGTAAGAATCCGCGGAACGCGCAAGGCGCTTGCCATGACAACCGACTGCAATTCGCGTTATCTGTATTTGGATCCTGAAACAGGCGGAAAGATTGCCGTGGCTGAAGCAGCAAGGAATATTATTGCATCCGGTGCCGAACCGCTTGCCATTACAGACTGCCTGAACTTCGGCAATCCGGAAAAGCCTGAGATCTTCTGGCAGCTGGAAAAAGCAGCAGACGGCATGAGCAGTGCCTGCCTTGCCCTGAATACGCCGGTTATCGGCGGAAACGTGTCACTATATAACGAAACCAACGGTACAGCCGTCTATCCAACACCAGTAGTCGGGATGGTCGGACTTGTAGAAGATGTTGACCATATTACAACCCAGAGCTTCAAGCAGGCTGGCGATCTAATTTATCTTCTCGGAGAAACAAAGGCCGAGTTTGGCGGCAGCGAGCTGCAAAAGCTTGTTCACGGCGAGATATTCGGAAAAGCACCGGAGCTTGACCTGGAAAAAGAAGCACGGAATCAGGAGCAGGTGCTAAAAGCCATCCGTGCGGGGCTTGTCTCTTCCGCTCATGACCTGGCAGAAGGCGGACTTGCAGTTGCAGCTGCTGAGAGCGTGATAGGCTCTGAGGGACTTGGCGCTTCCATCCGCATTTCAGGAGACGAGACCAGCGCACTATTCAGTGAATCACAGTCCCGCTTCCTCCTCACTGTTAAAAAGGAAGATCAGCAGGCATTTGAAAGCATGACTGATGCGATTCTGGTCGGCGAGGTGACAGACGAGCCTGTACTTGAAGTCCACTCTGACAGCGGTCTGGTTATGAAAGAACAAACTGAAGTTCTGAAATCAGCCTGGAAAGGAGCAATCCCATGCTTGCTGAAATAAGAGGCCTGAACGAAGAATGCGGCATCTTTGGTGTCTGGGGGCATGAAAATGCCGCCCAGATCACCTATTACGGCCTTCACAGCCTGCAGCACCGCGGCCAGGAAGGTACAGGGATGGTCGTGACAGACGGGAAAAAGCTGAAGGGTCTGAAAGGTGAAGGACTTGTTGCGGAAATATTCACCGAGGATGCCATGGAGGCAATGGACGGAAAGTCGGCCATCGGTCATGTCCGCTATGCAACAGCAGGCGGCGGCGGATATGAAAATGTCCAGCCTCTTCTGTTTAACTCACAAAACGGCGGCCTGGCACTTGCTCATAATGGCAATCTGGTAAATGCCACTGCATTGAAAAATCAGCTTGAAGGACAGGGAAGCATCTTCCAGACCAGCTCAGATACAGAGGTGCTGGCCCATCTGATCAAGCGCGGCGGTTTTTCAGCCTTAAAGGACCGGGTTAAAACGGCCCTTTCCATGGTAAAGGGCGCATATGCATTTCTGATCATGACAGAAACCGAATTGATGGTGGCGCTTGACCCGAATGGCATGCGGCCGCTATCGCTCGCCAAGCTTGGCGATGCCTATGTGGTAGCTTCCGAGACCTGTGCATTTGATGTGGTCGGGGCAGAATTCATCAGGGATGTTCTTCCTGGCGAGCTCTTGATCATTGATGATGAAGGCTTCCGTTCCGAGATGTTTGCGGTTGCCTCAACGACAGCCATGTGCACGATGGAATATGTTTATTTTTCAAGGCCTGACAGCAATATCAACGGCATCAATGTCCATACGGCCCGTAAAAACCTTGGGAAGAAGCTGGCTGAAGAGTTTCCTTTTGAAGCAGATGTGGTGACAGGCGTGCCTGATTCAAGCATTTCAGCTGCCATCGGCTATGCAGAAGCATCCGGGATTCCTTATGAAATGGGGCTGATCAAGAATAGATATGTCGGCAGGACATTCATCCAGCCGTCCCAATCATTGAGGGAGCAGGGCGTCAAGATGAAGCTCTCCCCTGTGCGCGGCGTTGTCGAGGGCAAAAGGGTCATCATGGTCGATGATTCCATTGTCCGCGGCACAACAAGCAGAAGGATCGTCACCATGCTCCGCGAAGCAGGCGCGACTGAGGTTCATGTCGTGATCAGTTCACCGCCGATCAAGAACCCTTGCTTCTACGGGATCGATACATCGACACGGGAGGAATTGATTGCCTCCGAGCATTCTGTTGAAGAGATTCGGGAAATCATCGGGGCAGACACCCTTTCCTTTTTAAGCGCGGAAGGGATGATCGAAGCAATCGGCAGGACAGATTCGGGAGCATTGAAAGGCCAGTGCCTGGCATGCTTTACCGGGAACTATCCGACTGAAATCTATCCTTCTACCATTCATCCTTACGAAAAAGTCTAAGAAGCGGCATTCAGCAATGCTGCTTTTCTTTTCAAATAATCATGATAGAGGGGGAACTGTAATGGCTAATGCCTATAAGCAGGCTGGCGTCGATATAGAAGCAGGATATGAGGCGGTATCCAGGATGAAAAAGCATGTGCAGAGGACGCAGAGGGCTGGCGTAATGGGAGGCCTGGGCGGATTCGGCGGCATGTTTGATCTGTCAGTCCTGAACCTGAAGGAGCCGGTGCTGGTTTCAGGGACAGACGGGGTCGGCACAAAGCTTATGCTCGCGTTCATGATGGACCGGCATGATACAATCGGAGTGGATGCTGTTGCCATGTGCGTGAATGATATTGTCGTACAGGGCGCTGAACCGCTGTATTTCCTTGATTATATCGCATGCGGAAAAGCGGATCCGGCAAGGATTGAAGCAATCGTCAAAGGCATTGCAGACGGCTGCGAGCAGGCCGGCTGTGCGCTTGTTGGCGGAGAAACAGCCGAAATGCCCGGCATGTACAAAGAGGAAGAATATGATCTGGCCGGTTTTGCAGCAGGGGCATGTGAGAAGTCAGCGCTGATTGACGGGAGCACGATCAAGGAAGGCGATGTACTTGTCGGCCTTGCATCGAACGGGATCCACAGCAATGGGTATTCTCTTGTCAGAAAGATCCTGCTGGAGGATGCCGGCCTGATGCTGGACAGTTATCAGGAGGAACTTGGCTGCACATTGGGCGAGGAGCTTCTGAAGCCGACGCGGATTTATGTGAAGCCGGTGCTTGATGCGATGAAAAAATTCGACATCAAGGGATTGGCCCATATCACAGGCGGCGGATTCATTGAAAATCTTCCAAGAATGCTTCCAGAGGGGCTTGGAGCTGAAATTGATGAAAGCGGAAGGGAAATCCCGCCGGTATTCGCTCTTATGGAAAAGCTGGGCAATCTGGATCGCATGGAAATGTATAATATTTTTAATATGGGCACGGGAATGGCCGCGGCTGTCAGCCCGGAGCAGGCTGACATGCTCATCAGCCACCTGAATGCTTCAGGAGAAAAAGCCTACAGACTCGGGACGGTTAATAGGAAAGAAGGAATTCAAATTACCGTGTAAAACGGATTTCGGAGGTTCCCATGAAAAAGATAGCAGTATTTGCTTCCGGAAGCGGAACCAACTTTCAGGCTATAATAGATGCTGTAAAAAGCGGCGGACTGGATGCGGATATCCGGCTTTTGGTTTCTGACAGGCCGGGAGCTTATTGCCTGGAGAGGGCAGAAGCAAGTGGAGTGCCGAGCTTTTCCTTCCGTGCAAAAGAGTTTGAAAGCAAGCAGGCATATGAAGAGGAAATTCTCGTCAGGCTCAGGGAGTGCGGAGCTGAATTCATCATTCTGGCAGGATATATGAGGCTGATCGGTGAGGTTCTCCTTGCCGAATATGAGGGAAGGATTGTCAATATCCATCCTTCGCTTCTGCCCTCCTTTCCGGGAAAAGATGCCATCGGACAGGCACTCGCAGCCAGGGTGCCGATGAGCGGTGTAACGGTTCATTATGTGGATGCCGGAATGGACACAGGGCCGATCATTGCCCAGCAGTCTGTGAAGCTTGATGAAGCCGAGACGAGGGAGAGCCTGCAGGAAAAAATTCACCGGATCGAACACAGATTGTATCCTGCTACTTTGAAAAAGATATTTGCAGAAGATGCAGCAAGGATCAGCAGCAGTAAATAAGGACAGTCAACAGGAGGAATTCAAATTGAAAAAGCGAGCGTTAATCAGTGTGTCAGACAAAAACGGAATTGTCGATTTTGCCAAGGAGCTCGCCAGTCTTGGCTATGAGATCATATCAACGGGCGGCACAAAGAAAGCACTCCAGGAAAGCGGCGTTGATGTAATCGGGGTAAGCGACGTCACCGGATTCCCGGAAATTCTTGAAGGCCGCGTTAAGACTTTGAATCCGATGATTCATGGGGGCCTTTTGGCAAAATTCGATCAGCCCGGGCATCATGCCCAGATGGAGGAGCATGGAATTGATCCGATCAGCATCGTCTGTGTTAATCTGTATCCTTTCCAGCAGACTATCGCCAAGAGCGATGCATCAGTCGAGGATGCGATTGAAAACATTGATATCGGCGGACCTGCCATGCTGCGCGCATCTGCAAAAAATCACCAATATGTCACAGTGGTCATCGATCCCTCAGACTATGGAACCGTCCTTTCGGAACTCAATGAAAACGGTGAAACCCAGCCCGCAACACGCCGCAGGCTTGCAGCGAAGGTCTTCCGCCATACAGCTTCCTATGACAGTCTGATTGCTGAATATATGACTAAGCTTGCAGGTGAAGAGAATCCGGAAAAAATGACTGTTACATACGAATTGAAACAAACGCTGCGCTATGGCGAGAATCCTCATCAGAAGGCTGCTTTTTACCGGAAGCCCCTCGGCTCTGAATTTTCAATTGCCAATGCAGAGCAGCTTCATGGGAAAGAGCTTTCCTACAACAATATCAATGATGCAGAAGCTGCACTGCAGATCGTCAGGGAATTCAAGGATCCGGCTGCTGTTGCTGTGAAGCATATGAATCCTTGCGGCGTCGGAACGGGCAAAGATACTTATGATGCATTTACAAAAGCATTTGAAGCAGATCCTGTTTCCATCTTTGGGGGTATCATTGCGCTGAACCGGGAAGTGGATGCTGAAACTGCAAAGAAGCTCCATGAAATTTTCCTTGAAATTGTCATTGCTCCGTCTTATTCGGAAGAGGCGCTAGAAATATTGACAGGCAAAAAGAATATCCGCCTCCTGACCATTCCCTTTGACGTGGAAAAGAAGGAAGAGGCAAGACTGACCAGCATAGAAGGGGGACTTCTCGTTCAGGAATATGACCGCTATTCCCTGGAGGATGCCACCGTTACTGTTGCAACCAGGAGAGAGCCGACAGAGGAAGAATGGGCGGCGTTAAAGCTTGGCTGGAAGGTTGTTAAGCATGTGAAGTCCAATGCGATTGTCGTGAATAACAAAGAGATGACTTTAGGCGTCGGAGCTGGACAGATGAATCGTGTCGGAGCGGCCAAAATCGCTCTGGAGCAGGCAGGTCACCGTGCAGAAGGAGCAGTGCTCGCTTCTGATGCGTTTTTCCCTATGGATGATACTGTTGAAGCGGCAGCCAAGGCAGGCATCACTGCCATCATCCAGCCTGGCGGCTCTATCAAGGATCAGGATTCTGTGAAAAAGGCAGACGAATATGGGATTGCGATGGTATTAACAGGAGTAAGGCATTTCAAACATTAATCAGGGAGCTGATGGATGGTGAACGTATTAGTCATCGGGCGCGGCGGCAGGGAGCACAGCATCTGCCGGAAAATGAGCGAAAGCCCGTCTGTGGATCAAGTGTATGCAGCACCAGGGAATCACGGAATGGCAGATTGTGCCATTCAGGTTCCGATAGATGAAATGAATTTTCCGGAGATAGCAGCCTTTGCAAAGGAAAATGAAATCGGACTGACAGTCATCGGCCCGGAGGCACCGCTTCAGGCAGGGCTGGCAGACTTCCTTGGCAGTCTGGGAATGAAGGTATTCGGCCCGAAAAAAGAGGCAGCTGTCATTGAAGGAAGCAAGTCCTTCGCCAAAGAGCTGATGGAGAAATACGATATCCCTACTGCAGAATATCGGGCATTCACTGATTATGAAAAAGCAAGGAGCTATCTTAATGAAAAAGGGGCTCCCATCGTGATTAAAGCAGATGGGCTTGCGGCAGGCAAAGGAGTCACGGTCGCCATGACCCTCGATGAAGCCCAGCAGGCGCTGGAAGAAATGATGGTAGGTGCCCGGTTCGGGGAAGCCTCTGCGAAGGTAGTCATTGAAGAATTCCTTGAAGGGGAGGAATTCTCCCTGATGGCTTTTGTCAACGGAAGCACGGTGGTGCCGCTTGAAATTGCCCAGGACCATAAGCGGGCATATGATGGTGACCTTGGGCCGAACACAGGCGGGATGGGTGCCTATTCACCAGTCCCTCACATTGGCGATGCTGTGGTGGAGGAGGCCGTACGGACAATCCTTGAGCCGGCGGCAAAGGCGATGGAGCTCGAAGGCCGAAGCTTCTGCGGCGTGCTGTATGCAGGCCTGATCAATACAGGGCAGGGCCCGAAGGTCATCGAATTCAACGCGCGCTTCGGTGATCCGGAAACCCAGGCAGTGCTTCCCAGGATGAAGTCGGACCTGGCTGAAGCCATGCTGGCTGTGATTGATGGCGGGAAGCCGGAAATAGATTGGGATTCCCAATTTGTGCTTGGTGTCGTCGCTGCTTCCAAAGGCTATCCGGAGTCTTACGGAAAGGGAGACGTGCTGAAAGGGCTCAGTGAGCTGGATTCTTCCTTGTTTGTCTTCCATGCCGGCACAAAACAGAATGAAGACGGTGAGTTTGTGACTGATGGAGGACGGGTGCTTCTCGCCGGCGCCAGGGCCGAAAGCCTTTCAGAGGCGCAGGAAAAAGTCTATGCCGGGCTTGAAAAGCTTCAGTGCGACGGTGTTTTCTACCGCAGGGATATAGGCGGCAGGGCTATCGCGCGCCTTTCTTCCCGGACTTCCTTATAAAAGCGTAAAGAATTGCGACGATGCTGCCGATCAGGATGATCAGCACAAACGACATATCGGTAACATACTCAAGAAACATTCATATCATCTCCTTAAGATTCAAAAGCGGCAGGCACCTTTATACAGGTGTCCGCCGCTTTCTTTTTTCTCATTTAAGCGTGTTATTCTGCATCAGGGTCTTTTCAAGCATGGCCAGATCCTGATCGTTCAGGTCCTGTTTGCTCCCGCCAGCCTGGTGTTCATGATGCTTCTGTTCAGAATGATCTTTCCGGCTGCCGCTTTCATTCATCATATCCTGTCCGCGGTCAAGCATGGCTGTCACCGGACAATAGCGGACAATCCCTTCTGCTACCTTCATGGCCCCAAGCATAGCCATTACCAAATAAGAATCACGCCAAGGCATTTTTACCAGCTTCGCGGTGCTCCAGGAAAGGACGGTAAGACCGATGGTGATGCGGATAAGAGCATTCAAGATGCCGATGTTCTGCTTGATCTTCATGACTTTTGCACTCCTTCACAAAATTTTCAATTTCTTTACAATTCTTTAATGCGTTAAACAGTGAAATATGTTAGTATAGATAGAACAGCTCTGAAAGGGCTTTCTTTTTTAGAATCTGATCTTTTAAGATCTTTTTAAAATATAACTAAGCCGTCTCAGCGGCATCGTAAACGGAGGGGACATTGTTGCTCGAACAGCGGTATCGGTGGAAAAACAAACAAATTAGGGAACAGGTCTCCGTTCTGGATGGAAAGCTTGCCCCGACTATGCTTTTGAAAAATGCCACATACTTAAACCAAGTACTGAATAAATGGATTACCGCCAATATCTGGATCTATGACGACCGGATTGTCTATGTCGGAGAGAAGCTTCCCGCACGGACAGACGGCTGTGAAATCAGGGACTGTCATGGCGAATGGCTTGTTCCAGGCTATATTGAGCCCCATGCCCATCCATTTCAACTTTATAATCCCCATTCTCTGGCGGCCTATGCATCACAACTCGGCACAACGACACTCATCAATGATAATATGTCGCTTGTTTTGCAGATGGATAAAAAGAAAGCGTTTTCTTTTTTGAGGGAGATGCGCAATATTCCTTCTACGATGTATTGGTGGTGCCGGTTTGATGCTCAGACAGAGATTCAAAATGAAGAACAGGCCTTCTCCCATGGAAACATCAAATCCTGGCTTGAACATGACGCCGTCCTGCAGGGCGGGGAACTCACAGGGTGGCCGCGGCTTTTGGACGGCGATGATATGATGCTTCACTGGATACAGGAAGCTAAACGGATGCGCAAGCAGATTGAAGGGCATTTCCCGGGTGCATCGGAAAAAACACTGGCGAAGATGATGCTCTTTGGCGCAGACTGCGACCATGAAGCGATGACAGGAAAAGAGGCTTATGACCGGCTCATGCATGGATATACGGTATCCCTTCGCCATTCCTCCATCAGGCCGGACCTGCCTAAGCTGCTGGAAGAAATTCATGAGCTGGGAATCGATATGTATGACCGGTTTATTTTTACGACGGATGGTTCGTCCGCTTCCTTTTACGAGCAAGGCATGATTGATCATATGATCAGGATTGCCATCGAAAAAGGGGTGCCTGTAATAGACGCTTATAATATGGGGACGATCAATCCCGCCCGCCATTATAACATCGACTATCTTCATGGCAATATCACGACAGGCAGAATTGCCAACATCAACTTCCTTGAAGATGAAAGAAACCCCACACCGGTTTCTGTCCTGGCGAAAGGCAAATGGGTCAAAAAGGACGGCAAAGAAGTGGAAGGTGCTTACGGCTGGAATACCTGGGAGGAACATGGCTTTGAAAAGCTGGACATTGACTGGAGCCTGACGGGTGATGATATGCAATTCTCCATGCCGTTTGGGATCAAAATGGAAAACGCAGTGATTACAAAACCGTATTCCATCTCCATTGATGTTTCCTATGAAGAGCTGTCAGAAGATCATGATGAATGCTTCTTCATGCTTGTTGACAGGAAGGGCAAATGGCGGATCAACACCATGCTGAAGGGCTTTGCCAGCAGGATTGGGGGCATGGCGAGCTCGTTCTCCAATACCGGGGATATCATCCTGATCGGGAAGAACAAACAGGATATGCTGACAGCCTTTGAACGGATCAAAATGCTCGGCGGAGGGATTGCGATTGCCGGAAATGGAACGATTGAATGCGAGGTCGAGCTTCCGCTGAATGGAGGGATGTCCGCAAAGGCCGTTCCAGACTTGATAGAGGATGAAAAGAAGCTGCTGAGGCTGCTCGAAGAAAAAGGGTACAGATTCGAGGACCCGATCTATTCGCTCCTCTTTTTCTCATCGACCCATCTTCCGTACATCCGGATCACTCAGCATGGAATGTATGATGTCATGAATAAAACGGTACTCTTTCCAACGATAATGCGTTAAAATATAAAAGAATAGACTATAAAGATAGATAGGGATCAACAGGGGTGAAAAAGATAAAGAAGTGGATGATGCTTTCAGCAGCAGTGCTGATGCTTATTTCAGGGTGCAGCAAGTCAAATGATGAGGCAGAGCCTGGAAAAGGGAATAATCAGGCTCCGGTTGAACAACCTTCCAAGGAAGACGAAGGACAGGAAACAGTGGCAGAATCGCCGTATGCCTTTCCGCTGACAGGGATTGGCACAGAGAAGGAAGCCGCTGGCCGTGCCGTCGCAGTGATGATCAATAACCATCCGGCTGCAAGACCGCAATCCGGACTTCCGGAAGCTGATATTGTTTATGAGCTTTTAGCGGAAGGGGATGTGACCAGGTTCCTGGCCATCTACCAAAGTGAACAGCCGGAGAAGATCGGTCCGGTCAGGAGTGCCCGTGATTATTACATCGAGCTTGCCAAAGCATATGATGGGCTTTATGTCTGCCACGGAAACAGCCCGGACGCGAAGGAGCTTATGGACAACGGCTATATCGACCATCTGAATGGTCTTTATTATGACGGGACCCTTTTTCAAAGGGCCGGTTTCCGCAAGGCGCCGCATAACTCGTATACCTCTTATGAAAATATTCTGAAGGGGGCAGCGGAAAAGGACTATGAAATGGAAGAAGCCCCCGGTCCCCTCAGCTTCATGACAGCTGAAGAAGCAGGGCAGCTCACAGGCGAAGAAGCAGAGAGTGCAACAGTTTCGTACCTTTCAAACGAAACATTCTCGAGCACCTATGAATACGACAGGAATCTAGATAAATACAAAAGATATTCCAATGGCGAACTGACCGCTGATTATGACAGCGGCGCCCCCGTCCTGATTGACAATATATTCATCATAGAAGCCTCCCACAAAATTGTTGACAGTGCAGGCAGGCGTGAGATTAACTTAACATCTGGGGGAAGAGGCTATCTTCTTCAGAAAGGCCTCCTCAGGGAAGTTGAGTGGAAAAATGAAAAAGGAAGGCTGCTGCCTTATATTGATGGAAAGGAAGCACCGCTGGTCCGCGGAAAGACATGGATCAATGTTGTTCCATCAGACCCTGGCCTCGGCCAGGCAGTCAGCTTGAATGAATCTAATTAAATCTTAAAAAATATGGTTTAAATAAAGGAGACCCCATATGCAAATTGAAAAACTTAGAGGCAAAGAACTGGATCAATTGTTCAAATCGGTCCTGTCCCTAAAAGACCTGGAAGAATGCTATCGATTCTTCGACGATCTTTGCACGGTAAATGAAATCCAATCTCTTGCCCAGCGCCTTGAGGTTGCCCGGATGCTGCGCGAAGGAAAGACCTATCATAAGATCGAAACAGAAACAGGAGCAAGCACGGCAACGATTTCCCGTGTAAAACGCTGCCTGAATTATGGCAATGACGCCTATGAAATGGCCCTTGAGCGCATCAAGGACGAAGAAGCACAGGCCGCTGCAGAATAATTGATGAAAAGCCGCAGGATGAAGATCCCGCGGCTTTTTCTTTAGGAAAAGCCAGCATTCCGGTCTGCGCTTTTTGTTTTCGCTGCCGCCCCGCATCCTGCAGGCATGACTTGCCTTCTTCCATCAATATGCAGGAAAAGTCCTCCCTGCTTTCCTTTTTGATTCCAGTGTCTAATGCTATAATGTTGTAATGGAATGATAGAATGGAGGCAAGTATGCATGTATGATGTTCGCGAGTGGCGCCACGCCTTTAAACTCGATCCCAATAAAGAAATTTCTGACCGGGACCTGGAGCGGATCTGCGAATCAGGGACGGATGCTGTAATAGTCGGAGGAACAGACGGCATTACACTTGAAAAGGTGCTGGACCTCATGGCAAGAATACGCCGCTATACGGTGCCCTGCGTGCTCGAAGTTTCGACGATTGAGTCTGTTACTCCGGGCTTTGATTTGTATTTTATCCCGTCTGTCCTGAACAGCGGGGACAGCAAATGGATCACCGGGCTTCATCATCAGGCGGTCAAGGAATACGGCGAGATCATGAGCTGGGAGGAAATCCTTGTCCAGGGCTATTGCATCCTGAACAGCGAATGCAAGGCGGCAAAGCTGACAGGGGCGAAGACGGATCTGGATGCAGAGGATGTTGTTGCATACGCCATGATGGCAGAGAAGATGTTCCATCTCCCAATCTTCTATCTCGAATACAGCGGGACATATGGCGATCCCGGGCTTGCGGCTGAAGTCAAGCGCACACTGGAGGAAACAACCTTTTTCTACGGCGGAGGAATCTCGTCTGAAGCACAGGCAAGGGAAATGGCTGAAGCAGCGGACGTCATTGTTGTCGGCAATATAATATATGAAAATCTAGATGAAGCTCTAAAGACAGTTTTGCCTAAATAAAGTTGCTTGCAGAGGGACTTAAGGATACACTAACTATAAAGAACATATGTTTGTTTGGCGGTGAATAAAAAGATGCAATATTTAACGGATAAACTATTAAACGGATTGAATGCCCAGCAGCAGAATGCTGTAAAGGCAACGGACGGGCCGCTGCTTATCATGGCCGGTGCGGGAAGCGGAAAGACGAGGGTGCTGACCCACAGGATTGGATACCTGATGGTTGAAAAAGGGGTAAACCCGTATAACATCCTTGCCATCACCTTCACTAACAAGGCGGCAAGGGAAATGCGCGAGAGGATCCAGAACATGATGGGGGGAGCAGCCGATGATATTTGGATTTCAACGTTCCACTCAATGTGTGTGCGGATTCTCAGGAGAGATATAGACAGAATCGGCTTTAACCGTAATTTCACAATCCTTGATACAACAGACCAGCAGTCTGTCATCAAGGCGATCCTCAAGGAAAAGAATCTGGATCCCAAAAAATACGACCCGCGTGCGATTCTGGGCAGCATCAGCTCGGCGAAGAACGAACTGATCGACCCGGAGGAATATGCAAAGGCGGCCGGCGGCTACTTCGAGCAGATCGCAAGCGACGTATACACAGAATATCAAAGACGCCTCCGCAAAAATCAGGCGCTAGACTTTGATGACCTGATCATGACAACGATCCAGCTATTCCAGCGGGTGCCTGAGGTGCTGGAATATTATCAGCGCAAATTCCAATATATCCATGTTGATGAGTATCAGGATACAAACAGAGCACAATATATGCTTGTAAAGCTGATGGCAGACAGATTCAAGAATCTTTGCGTGGTCGGGGACTCCGACCAGTCAATCTATCGCTGGCGCGGAGCTGACATTGCCAATATCCTGTCATTTGAAAAAGATTACCAAAATGCCCGCACAATCCTCCTGGAGCAGAATTACCGTTCAACAAAGCGGATCCTGCTGGCTGCCAATGAGGTGATTGCCAAGAATCTCAACAGGAAGGCCAAGAATCTCTGGACAGAAAATGCAGAAGGCAATAAACTGTTCCATTACCGCGCCGACAGCGAGCAGGGTGAAGGGCAGTTTGTCGCAGGGAAAATCAAAGAAATGGTCGACAGCGGCAAACGGAAGTATTCCGAGATCGCCATCCTTTACCGGACCAATGCCCAGTCACGTGTAATGGAGGAAGTGCTGCTTAAATCAAACATCGAGTACTCCATTGTCGGCGGCATCAAGTTCTATGACAGAAAAGAAATCAAGGATATCCTTGCCTATCTGAGGCTGATTGCCAATCCTGATGATGACATCAGCCTGCAGCGCGTGATCAACGTGCCAAAACGCGGCATAGGCTCAGGGTCCGTGGACAAAATCGCCAATTTTGCGCAGATGCATGATATGACGATGTACCAGGCACTCGATGCCCTTGACCTGATTGGCCTGAGCCCGAAAATCACGAAGGCGGCAACCGAGTTCCGCGATCTGATCAGAAGCTACGAACAGATGCAGGAATATTTGTCTGTAACTGAGCTTGTAGAGGAAGTGCTGGAGAAGTCCGGCTACAGGGACATGCTGAAGGCAGAGAAGTCAATTGAAGCCCAAAGCCGTCTGGAGAACATCGACGAGTTCCTGTCTGTAACGAAAAACTTCGAGGACGGCAGCGAAGATAAAACACTCGTCGCTTTCCTGACAGACCTGGCCCTTGTTGCAGACATTGACAAGCTGGAAGACGATGGCACAAAGACCGATAGTGTCGTCCTTATGACGCTTCACTCCGCAAAGGGGCTGGAATTCCCCGTTGTATTCCTGATCGGGCTTGAGGAAGGCGTCTTCCCTCACAGCCGCTCCCTCATGGAAGAGGCGGAAATGGAAGAAGAACGCCGCCTCGCCTATGTGGGAATCACCCGTGCAGAGGAAGAATTATATATAACCAATGCCCAGATGAGGACATTATTCGGACGGACGAATATGAATCCTCCATCACGCTTCATCCAGGAAATCCCGGCAGACCTTATCGAAGGGATCGAGCCGAAGAAGGCATCACCTTCTCCATTTGGCAGCCCGGCAGCAGGAGGACGGCAACCATCATCCTCAGCACCGCGGCAGGCTATGCGCAAGGCCATGGTCAAGCCGGCTGTTGCCTCGACCGGCGGGGATGCCCTTGGCTGGCAGGTCGGAGACAAAGCCGTCCATGGAAAATGGGGCACCGGAACAGTTGTCAGCGTAAAAGGCCAGGGAGAAGGAACAGAGCTCGATATCGCCTTCCCGAGCCCGACCGGCATCAAACGCCTGCTGGCAAAATTCGCTCCGATTACAAAAGGATGATACAGTACAGAAATATAGGATAAAAAGCATAATTGCTGCGGAGCTGCCAGGCCTAATTGGAGGCGGGCAGCGGCCGA
This sequence comes from Bacillus sp. MMSF_3328, assembly GCF_030733525.1. Classification (NCBI taxonomy): domain Bacteria; kingdom Bacillati; phylum Bacillota; class Bacilli; order Caryophanales; family Bacillaceae; genus Bacillus; species Bacillus sp. MMSF_3328. Next base: position 21,922 of record NZ_JASHIV010000004.1, read on the forward strand.
GTTTTTCTAAAGGTAAATAAGTTTATTTTTTATCTTCGATTACTGTCTAGCTCCAGTGCCTACCCCCTCGAGGTCACAAGCCAATCCTCCCAAAAAGGCAAAGAACGCCTTTTAGGGAGGATCGTCTTGAGGCCCCCAGGATGGGGGTCATGCAGACGTTGCCACAGGACGTGGCGTTCTTAGTCTGCGTTCCTTTAGGGAGCAAGGCGCTTGCGCTTTTCTAATGAAAGGGCTGGAAAATATGGACCTTCAAAATGCCGAAGCAAGAGTAAAAGAACTGCATAATCTGCTGAATCAATATGGCTATGAATATTATGTCCTTGATAAGCCGTCAGTGCCGGATTCTGAGTATGACCGGCTTCTGAAAGAGCTGATGGAGCTTGAAAATGAACATCCTCAGCTGAAAACCGCTGATTCCCCTACCCAGCGGGTCGGCGGCGAAATACTCGATATGTTCGAAAAGGTCGAGCACCAAACACCTATGCTGAGCCTTGGCAATGCCTTCAACGAAGAAGATCTGCGCAGCTTTGACCGCCGGGTGCGGCAGACTGCAGGAGAAAATCTTTCTTATGTGTGCGAGCTGAAAATTGATGGCCTGGCCGTCGCCCTGAAATATGAGGATGGGCTGTTCATCCAGGGTGCGACAAGGGGGGACGGGACGATCGGAGAGGATATCACCGTAAACCTGCGGACAATCCGCTCCATTCCCCTCCGCCTTTCAGAGCCTGTATCCATCGAGGTGCGCGGGGAAGCATTCATGCCTGGCCGTTCCTTTGAAGCATTGAATAAAGGGAAAGAAGAGCGGGGCGAGGAGCCGTTTGCAAATCCGCGCAATGCGGCTGCAGGCTCCCTTCGCCAGCTCGATCCCCGCATCGCCGCTTCCCGAAATCTTGATATCTTTTTATACGGGATATCAAACACTGGCGATACAGGTGTAGAATCCCACAGTGCCGGACTGGATTATCTGGAAACACTCGGATTCAAGACGAACAAAGAGCGCAGAAAATGCGCCAGCATAGAAGAAGTTATTGAATATGTCAGCAGCTGGACCGAGAAGCGGCCTAACCTTGATTACGATATAGACGGAATCGTCATCAAGGTTGACTCGCTTGCACTTCAGGAAGAGCTGGGTGCAACAGCGAAAAGCCCGCGCTGGGCGATTGCTTATAAATTCCCTGCTGAAGAAGTGGTCACCACTTTAAGGGATATTGAGCTGAGCGTCGGACGTACCGGCGTTGTCACTCCTACAGCCCTGCTTGAACCGGTCCGTGTCGCCGGGACAACTGTCCAGCGTGCATCACTTCATAACGAAGACCTGATCCGTGAAAAAGACATCAAGATCGGTGACAAGGTCGTCGTCAAGAAAGCTGGAGATATCATCCCGGAGGTTGTCAATGTGCTGGCTGAGCAGAGGACAGGAGAAGAGCGAGAATTTATAATGCCGACACATTGTCCGGAGTGCGGAAGCGAGCTGGTCCGCCTTGAGGGTGAAGTGGCCCTGCGCTGCATCAATCCGAAATGCCCGGCTCAGATCCGTGAGGGGCTGATCCATTTTGTCTCCCGGAATGCGATGAATATTGACGGACTTGGCGAAAAAGTGGTCAGCCAGCTGTTTGCAAAAGAGCTGATCAAGGATGTCGCTGACCTTTATAAGCTCACTCATGAAGCTTTGATCGGAATGGAGCGCATGGGCGAAAAATCAGTCAATAATCTGGTGCAGGCCATTGAGGCATCAAAGCAGAACTCCCTTGAAAAGCTGCTGTTTGGATTAGGAATCAGGCATGTAGGCGCCAAGGCAGCCAAAACGCTTGCCCAGCATTTCAGCAGCATGGATAACCTGATGGCCGCCTCTGAAGATGATCTGACGGCGATCAATGAAATCGGCGGTAAAATGGCTGGCGCAATTGTCGCATTCTTTGAGCAGGAAGAAGCGAAGGAGCTTATCCGCGAATTAAAAGAATCAGGCGTCAACATGGAATATAAAGGACCGAAGCCGGTTGCGGCAGAGGACTCCGACTCGTTTTTTGCAGGAAAGACGATCGTGTTGACAGGCAAGCTTTCCATATTGAGCCGAAATGAAGCAAAAGAAAAGATCGAAGCACTGGGCGGAAATGTTTCCGGAAGCGTCAGCAAGAAAACGGACCTCCTGATTGCAGGCGAGGATGCCGGCTCCAAGCTGGCGAAAGCCCAGGACCTGGGAATTGATATTTGGAATGAGGAGCAGCTGGTTGAAGAATTAAATAATTAAGAGGTGTAAAAGCAGTGAGAAGAACATCAATAATCGCCTTGTCCCTTGTCCTTTTGCTGACAGGCTGCGCCCCTAACTTCCAGAAGCAGGAGGAAGTGGTGCAGGAGCAGGATGACTCAAAGGAAAATGCGATTATTCCAAACTATAAGATCTCGGATCAGTACTATCGTACGATCCTGCCTTTTAAGCCCGGGGAAGCACGCGGATTGGTCGTCAATAATATCAATACGAGATATGACCTGAATGAATTTGAGACAGGCCTCATGAGAGTGGCCCAAAACTCATTCGATCCTGATAAGTTCTTTTTCCAGGAAGGCCAGTATCTGAAAAGAGATATGGTCAGCAAATGGCTGAGCCGCAAATATACGGCCGCGCAGCTGAAGGAAAAGAATCTCGAGGAAGAAGACAATCTTGGCCTGAATCCGGTGGATGATGAGAAAGGCGACATCAAATCGAGGGAAGAAAGAAACCCGATTTACCTTGCCCATATCCTTGAGCATAACTACCTCCTGAAAAATGAAGATGGCAAAGCCTATCTCGGAGGAGTCGTCATCGGTCTCGCCATGAACTCTGTACACTATTACAGAACAGTGGAGTATGGAGACGTTTTTGAGAAAAAAATCGATCATGCCACCCTTGAAAAAGAAGGAAAGCAGATTGCCGATCAGGTATTAAGCAGACTCCGCAGCATGGACGAGCTTAAAAATGTACCGATCACCATCGCCCTTTTCGAGCAGGAAAGCAATAAATCAGTCGTGCCTGGCACTTTCTTTGCCTATGCCCAGGCGGACAAAGGAAGCAGCAAGCTAGGCGGCTGGGAAAACGTAGATGAAGAATATGTGCTATTCCCATCCCCTGGAGCCACCGAAGATCACAGGGAAGACGTCACCTCATTCCTTAACTTCAAGCAGGACGTCGAAAAATACTTCCCGAACTTCAACGGGGTCATCGGGAAAGCCTTCTATGCTCAGGATCAGCTCCAGGAGCTGAACATTGAAATCCCGATTCAATTCTACGGGAAAGCAGAAGGCATAGGCTTTACCCAATATGTGACCGGACTCGTCATGAAGCATTTCCCTGACTATATATCCGTCCAGGTCAGCGTCACCTCCGTCAACGGCCCGGAAGCACTCATCGTCCGGAAAGCCGGAGACCAGGAACCATTTGTGCATATTTATCAGCAGTAGAAGAGACAAGCAGCCGGTTGGGGGGCTGCTTGTTTTTTTTGTGGGGCGGGAGCGGTAAAAACTCCTGTTCGATAATATATTTGTTAAATCGATAATAAATCCTCAATTTCGATAATATAAATGGAGTTTCGATAATATATCCACAAATTTGATAGGATACCACTCTTATTAGAATTAGCTTCCATTTTTACAGTCTAAAATAAAGGAATTTTTTGCTTGCGTGGAGTATTCTTACGATACTAAGACAGAAGGGAGCTATTATGATTATAAAAAATAAAGAAATGCCAATTTCTTTGGAGAAACTGCAGGCACTTTATAAGAGAACTCCATTTACCCATCATAAATACAAGCTAATAAAAGAAAACCTTGCAAAGCAGTCTGCTGGCTATAAAGGTGAGCTTTCTCTGGCTTATCCGCTTAGCTTACTTTCTGATAAGAAATATTATATATTTCATGACATCCGATTATTGGCAGGTATTCATAATTTTCAGCTGGATGCCCTGCTGCTATCGCGTAAATTCATAGTTTTATTGGAAGTGAAGAATATAACAGGAACCCTATATTTTGATCAATATTTTCACCAGTTGATACGCACTCAGGAAGATAAAGAAGAAGCATTTCCGGATCCGCTTACCCAAATAAGCAGACACACATTTTTAATGAAAAAATGGTTGAAGTCTCAAGGGTTTCCGGATATACCAATAGAATCATTCGTTGTTATCAGCAGCCCCTATACCCTCATTAAAACTTCTCCCGAAAACCAGTTAATCTCCCGCAAAATACTTCGAAGCGATTATATACCGATTAAGTTTATCCAACTGGATTTACATTATAAAACAGATACTTTAAGCCAAAAGGAGCTTGAAAAATTATCCGGAATAATATTAAAGAATGATAATCCCGGAACTATCGACATCCTGAAACAATATGGAGTGGCAAGAGGAGAATTGATCAAAGGGGTAGAATGTCCATTATGCAAAAGGATGCCTATGGACAGGACACATGGCAATTGGCAGTGTCCAGCATGTGGGATAAAAAACCCCGACCTTCATCTATCAGCATTAAAGGATTATAGTCTCCTTATTTCATCGTCTATCACAAGCCGTGAAGCCAGGGATTTCCTGCTTTTCAGTTCAAAACCGCTTGCTACAAGACTATTGCGCCCTTTTTCCAGTTCTGGCAGCAACAAAGGAAAGATATATCATCTTGACATTAAAACACACTGAAAGAAAGAACTTTTGGAAAAATAAACATTTCTCAGAATGTTGGAGATAAATAGAAAGTCATGTTAAAATGGAACCTGGATGTAAACGTTTTAGTACATAGGAGGCGTTATAAATGGTACAACCTTACAAGCATGAACCTTTTACTAATTTTTCTGTTGAAGAAGAGCGCGAGGGCTACCTGCAGGGATTAAAGACTGTTGAGGGCTATCTTGGCCAGGATTATGATCTGCTGATTGGCGGAGAGCGCGTGTCGACTGAAGATAAAATAGTTTCCTATAATCCTTCTAATAAAGAAGAAGTGATCGGCCGTGTATCAAAGGCGACGCAGGAGCATGCCGAGCAGGCAATGCAGGCCGCTGTTGAAGCTTTTAAGACTTGGAGAAAAGTGAAGCCTGAGACGCGTGCTGATGTGCTTTTTAAGGCAGCAGCGATTATCCGCCGCCGCAAGCATGAGTTCTCTGCTTTGCTGACAAAGGAAGCGGGCAAGCCTTGGAATGAGGCTGATGCAGATACAGCGGAAGCAATTGACTTCCTTGAGTACTATGCACGTCAAGCTCTGAAAGTGAAAGACGGCATGCCAGTGAACAGCCGTCCGAATGAATATAACCGCTATGATTATATTCCATTGGGCGTGGGCATCGTTATTTCACCTTGGAACTTCCCGCTTGCAATCATGGCTGGTACGACTGTGGCTGCGATTGTTGCCGGAAACACTGTACTGCTGAAGCCGGCTTCAACTACTCCTGTGGTTGCAGCGAAATTCGTTGAAGTCATGGAACAGGCAGGCCTTCCGAAGGGCGTCCTGAACTTTGTACCTGGAAGCGGTGCAGAAGTGGGCGACTATCTGGTTGACCATAAGGACACTCGCTTTATTTCATTCACAGGATCACGTGATGTTGGTCTGCGCATCAATGAACGTGCTTCTAAGTTGAATGATGGCCAGATCTGGCTGAAGCGCGTGATTGCGGAAATGGGCGGAAAAGATACAATTGTTGTTGACAAAGAGGCAGATCTTGAGCTTGCTGCACAGTCAATCGTTGCTTCCGCATTCGGTTTCTCCGGTCAGAAATGCTCAGCCTGCTCACGCGCAGTGGTGGTAGAGGATGTGTACGATCAAGTGCTTAACCGCGTGGTTGAGCTGACAAATGATCTGACACAGGGCAACCCGGAAGACAAGAGCAATTTCATGGGTCCTGTTATCGACCAGAATGCATTTGACAAGATTATGAGCTATGTTGAAATCGGCAAAGAAGAAGGCAAGCTGATGACAGGCGGAGAAGGGGACAGCTCTAAAGGCTACTTCATCAAACCGACTGTGTTCGCTGACCTTGCTCCTGATGCACGTTTGATGCAGGAAGAAATCTTTGGTCCGGTTGTAGGCTTTACAAAGGCTAAAGACTTTGACCATGCATTGGAAATTGCCAATAATACAGAGTACGGCTTAACAGGTGCGGTCATCACTACGAACCGTGAAAACATCCAGAAAGCGCGCGAAGATTTCCATGTCGGGAATCTGTATTTCAACCGCGGCTGTACAGGAGCAATCGTTGGATACCAGCCATTCGGCGGTTTCAACATGTCTGGTACAGATTCAAAAGCTGGAGGACCTGATTATATCCTTCTGCATATGCAGGCGAAGACAACTTCTGAAATGTACTAATCCGGACTGCCGGACATGCCCGCATCCCAAAATGGGATGCGGGCTTTTTGTGCTTGTTAAGGAATTTATAAATTGTAATTCTTGTTGAAGATTAGTATTTCTTGATCAACGTCCAGCTCCAGCGACTCCCCCCTCGAGGTCACAAGACGAACCTCCCAAGAAGGCAAAGAACGCCTTTCCGGGAGGTTCGACTTGAGGCCCCAGGATGCGGGTCATGCAGACGTTGCAGCAGGACGTGGCGTTCTTAGTCTGCGTTCCTTAGGGTGATCAAGGCGCATGCGCTCTTCTAGTAGGATAGTCATGTTTTTATCTTAATATTTATACTATTAAATTAATTGTGTATAATTTTATTAGTTTTACCCTCTTAAAGCCGCTTGGTAGGAGGGTGGAACAGGAATTAATCAATCGTTTGATGAAGAGGCTTTTACTAAAAAAATGGAGGTGAGGGGAGATGGGCTTGAGCGGGATAACGATTTTCTGGCTGTTTGTGCCGATGCCGGCATTGATTTTGCTTTCTATCGTTACGTATTTTACGGAGAGGAGAATGGAAAGATGATGTCTACGGCTACATTGGTTACTTTTATTGTCTATTTGGCCGGGATGCTGGCAATTGGCCTGTTTTTTTACCGGATGACCAGCAATCTGTCTGATTATGTTTTAGGCGGGAGGAGCCTGGGGCCGGGTGTAGCAGCGCTAAGCGCCGGGGCCTCTGACATGAGCGGCTGGCTTCTCCTGGGATTGCCGGGCGCGGCCTATGTTTCAGGATTTTCTGCTGTCTGGATCTGCATCGGCCTATCTGCAGGCGCTTATTTGAACTGGCAGTTTGTTGCAAGAAGGCTGAGGGCCTATACAGAGGTTTCACGAAATTCCATTACGATTCCTGATTATCTTGAGAATCGCTTCAGGGACCATTCAAAAGTGCTGAGGGTGATTTCTGCATTTGTTATTTTATTATTTTTTACCTTTTATGCTTCATCAGGAATGGTGGCAGGAGGCAAGCTGTTTGAAAATTCCTTTGGTCTGCAGTATGAAGCAGCCTTGTGGATCGGAGCCATTGTCATCATTTCCTATACTTTCCTTGGCGGCTTTCTCGCAGTAAGCTGGACTGACTTTGTGCAGGGAATCCTGATGTTCATTGCCCTTCTCATTGTCCCGATAGCGGCCATCAGCGAAGTAGGCGGATGGAGTGAGGCTGTTGATAAGGTGGGAAGCATTAAGCCGGACGGCCTTGATGTTTTTGCCGGCACTACTGCAATCGGGATCATATCTTCAATGGCCTGGGGCCTCGGTTACTTTGGACAGCCTCATATCATCACCCGTTTTATGGCATTGAGATCAACCAAGGATGTGCCGATGGCAAGGCTGATCGGGATGGTATGGATGATTGCAGGGCTGTTTGGTGCTATATTTACTGGTTTTGCAGGCATTGCTTATTTTGCGGATACGCCGTTAAAGGATTCGGAAACCGTCTTTATGGATTTTAGCTCTCTGCTTTTCAATCCTTGGATCTCTGGCATTCTTCTTGCTGCGATCCTTTCAGCGATTATGAGTACAATTGATTCCCAGCTGCTTGTGTCCTCAAGTGCTGTGGCCGAAGATTTCTATAAGGCAGTCTTCAGGAAGGGAGCCGGAGAAAAGGAGCTTGTATGGGTCGGCAGGATCTCGGTCATTGTGATTGCCCTGATTGCCATCATTCTTGCCATGAACCCGGAAAGCTCTGTCCTTGATCTTGTTAGCTATGCGTGGGGCGGATTTGGCGCGGCATTCGGTCCAGTGATTATCCTGTCGCTTTTCTGGAAGCGAATGACAAGGAATGGGGCACTCGCAGGGCTTATTTCCGGAGCTGCCACTGTTGTCATTTGGGAAAAATTGAAGGGCGGCATCTTTGATTTATATGAAATTGTTCCTGGCTTTCTGGTATGTACTGCAGCCATTATTATTTTCAGTCTGGCATCTTCTTCACCGGATAAGGAAATTGAAGAGGAGTTTGAAAAGGCAAAGGCATCCTCTTTTGATTGAAAAAATTCATCTATTGAATGGCAGGCTTATGGCCTGCTTTTTTATATTCCAGAGAAAATGATGACTTAATTTTATAAATTTAGATGAATAGATACTCGTGTATAACCGTTTTCTTAATTATATATGCAAATTTAGTGAATAAATATAAATGGCATTACGAAAAACTGAATTTTCTCCCTGTTCTGATTATATATCTGTGTTACGCTTATAAACGGCTGTTAAACGGCGGGATTGAGGATTGTTTTCTTTCTGTATTTTTTCAAATGATGATCCCTGCATAAGGTTGCAGAAATACTGCATAGAAAATGATGCTCGTATTTAAATATCTTAGTTATGGAAAGGAGAATGCTTTAAAACAATGGAAACGGCTACGTTAATTACTTTTATTGTGTATTTAATTGGAATGCTTGCAATTGGACTTATTTCTTATAAACTGACAAGCAATCTGTCTGACTATGTTCTCGGAGGTAGAAGCCTTGGGCCTGGAGTGACAGCCCTTAGTGCTGGTGCTTCTGATATGAGCTCCTGGCTGCTGCTTGGACTTCCGGGCCTTGCATATGCAACAGGACTTGATTCTATTTGGATGTGTGTAGGCTTAATTATTGGTGCTTATCTCAACTGGAAATTTGTTGCTTCCAGGCTGCGTGCCTATACGGAGGTTGCGAATGACTCCATCACAGTCCCCGACTTTTTCGAAAACCGCTTTAAGGATGGATCACGGCTTCTCCGTGTTATATCCGCTCTCGTCATATTAATCTTTTTCACCTTTTATGCTTCATCGGGTCTGGTAGGAGGAGCCCTGCTTTTCCAAGAGACCTTTGGGATGACGTATAATACAGCTCTGCTGATTGGGGCGATTGTCATCATTTCCTATACTTTCCTTGGCGGCTTCCTGGCTGTCAGCTAGACTGACTTTTTCCAGGGCCTTCTGATGTTCCTGGCACTTGTGATTGTACCGATTGTGGCTTTCGCAAAGCTTGGCGGGTGGGGAGAAACGATTGATACAGTCCGGTCCATCGATCCGTCTTATCTGGATCCAATTGATACGATGTCAGGCCTGGGAATCGTTTCTCTGATGGCTTGGGGGCTTGGCTATTTCGGTCAGCCGCATATCATTACCCGATTTATGGCCATCAGATCTACAAAGGAAATTCCTAAAGCACGTTTTTATGGGATGTCCTGGATGACCATTTCCATTATCGGCGCCATTTTGGTCGGTCTTGTAGGAATTCCGTCATTTGCGGAAAACCCCCTGATCCAGGGAGACGTGGATAATAGCGAAAAGGTATTCATTTTCTTCGCCGATATCCTGTTTAATCCATGGGTATCAGGCATCCTGCTGGCTGCAATCCTGTCAGCCATCATGAGTACGATTGATTCCCAGCTGCTTGTATCATCGAGTGCTTTGGCGGAGGACTTTTATAAAGGCATCATCCGCAAAAATGCGAGTGATAAAGAGCTTGTCTGGGTCGGGCGCATCGGTGTCATCGTCATTGCATTGATTGCGATTCTTCTGGCTTATACCGGCAATCCGAAAAACGGAGGGGCTTCGATCCTCGATCTGGTCAGCTATGCATGGGGCGGATTCGGCGCTGCATTCGGTCCGGTTGTTCTTTTGTCCCTGTATTGGAAACGGATGACACGCAACGGCGCGCTTGCAGGTATGCTTACCGGTGCCATCACGGTGGTCGTCTGGAAACAGCTGACTGATAAAGAAATCATCCCGTTTGAGCTGTATGAAATTGTCCCTGGCTTCTTCCTCGCTCTTCTGGCCATTATAATCTTCAGCCTTATCGGCAATCAGCCGGACAAGGTGATCAGGGAAGAATTTGAAGAAGCAGTAGAGAGCGATCGGGAATAAACGGGAAAAAAGCTGATGAGATCTCTCATCAGCTTTTTTTTTTTGCGGAAAGTTTCAGAAAATTTAACAAAAACTCTTTTCAATCTCCCGACAGCTGTTATATAATACAAAATGTAAATAATTATCTGTATTATAACATAAAGGAGGAGTTGGAGTGGTTACTAACACAGCTGCAGCAATTCAGGAGAAGTGGGAAATGGAGGATCGGTGGAAGGGAATTGAGCGTCCTTATTCTGCGGAGGATGTATTAAGGCTGCGAGGGACGGTTCAAATTGAACACACATTGGCCAGAAGGGGCGCCGATAAGCTGTGGAATCTGGTTCATGAGGAAGATTTTGTGAATGCACTGGGAGCACTGACAGGCAATCAGGCGGTCCAGCAGGTAAAAGCGGGTCTGAAGGCGATTTATTTGAGCGGATGGCAGGTGGCGGCAGATGCCAATCTTTCAGGCCATATGTACCCTGATCAAAGCCTTTATCCTGCCAACAGTGTTCCGCAGGTGGTCAAACGGATCAATCAGGCGCTGCAGCGGGCTGATCAGATTACACACAGCGAAGGTGACCATTCTATTGACTGGTTTGCCCCGATTGTTGCCGATGCAGAAGCCGGCTTCGGGGGGCAGCTGAATGTATTTGAGCTGATGAAAGGGATGATTGAGGCAGGAGCGGCTGGTGTCCATTTTGAAGACCAGCTTTCCTCAGAAAAGAAATGCGGCCATCTTGGCGGAAAGGTGCTCCAGCCGACACAGACAGCTGTAAAAAATCTGATCGCTGCCAGGCTGGCGGCAGATGTAATGGATGTCCCGACTGTGCTGGTGGCACGGACAGATGCCAATGCGGCTGATTTGATCACAAGTGATGTTGATCCATATGATCACCCGTTCATCATGGGTGAGAGGACACCGGAAGGCTTTTTCCGGACCAGGGCAGGGCTTGATCAGGCCATCGCCCGCGGGCTTGCCTATGCCCCTTACGCGGATTTGATTTGGTGTGAGACATCCGAACCGGATCTGGAGGAGGCGAGAAGGTTTGCAGAAGCCATCCATGAAAGGTTCCCGGGAAAATTGCTTGCCTACAACTGCTCACCTTCATTCAACTGGAAGAAAAAGCTGGATGATGAAACAATAGCGAAATTCCAAAAAGAGCTCGGCAGCATGGGCTATAAATTCCAATTTGTCACACTGGCAGGATTCCATGCTTTGAACCACAGCATGTTTGAACTGGCACGGGGCTATAAAGACAGGGGGATGGCTGCCTATTCCGAGCTGCAGCAAAGAGAATTCGCCAGCGAGGAATTCGGCTATACGGCCACCCGCCATCAGCGCGAGGTGGGCACAGGCTATTTTGACCAGGTTTCCATGGTTGTTTCCGGAGGCACATCCTCAACAACTGCGCTAAAGGGTTCGACTGAGGAAGATCAGTTTACGGTGTCCCAATAGCATTTTGATTTCCCTCCTTGGGCAAAGGAGGGTTTTTTTTATCCGGGAAAAGGAATAGTAAAAAGAGGAGCATCACAATCTTAGACAAATTTACATACATAATAGTAGGCTCATACTAGAGGAGGTGTGGAGATGCCCCAAAATGTGGATGATTATGTGAAGCAGGGAATGTATGGGCAGAAGCAGACAAAACCGGATGAACGAAGAAAATTCCTCGGAACGATCAGGGAGCGGGTTGTGATTGCACTCACCCAGCCCCAAGTCAGAAGGGAAGGGACGCACCGTGAGGTTGAAGCTGCGCTGAAGGAGAACCCGTCTGCCCATCTATACTTAAACGGGAACATGAATTACTCTTATCTGTCCAAGTATATTAAGCTCGCGTCAAAATTCGGAGTCGAATATACCATTGTTACAAACAAAGAGCACAATACGGAAATCGGTCTTGTCCTTGCTTATGATCATGCGATAGATAAGGAAGAGATTTATATCAGCAGTGACAAGGCTGGAAAGGAAGCTCCTGAGAAAAAGGCAAAAAAGGGAGTGGCTGGTTTTTTGAAGAAATTTTTCAAAGGTAATTAAAGAATGCTGAGGCCGATGGTCCTCAGCATTTTATGTTAAAATTAAGAAGTATTTTCCAAAACTATTTCTTCAGTCAATTGACATCCCCCATATAAACAGGCAGCCCTGTTTCACCATCTGCATGCCTGATGATCAGTTCCCTGATGGGGGCAGGAAATAAGGGACAGTCTGCCAATTCTTTTAGGGGAAGCCATTCAATTCCAACCTGATTTTTATCCGGGATGCTTCCTGATGTCGGAGAGCCTCCGTCCTGGATGCAGCAGGCAAAAAAGAATTCTACTTGATGCTGTCCTGCGTGAGGTTCATAGCCATGATTGCTGCCGATATAATCACGAACAAACAGCAGGCTGCCGATCTCGACAGGTACGCCGATTTCTTCCAGGCATTCGCGCTGCAGATTGGCATGCAGATTTTCACCGTTTTCCTGGCCGCCCCCCGGAAGGACATAGAAATCCTCCCCGCTGTCATGCATCTTGATGGCAAGCAGGCAGCCATTCTGTATAATGATTGCTTTTGAAGCTGTTCTGATCATTTTATATCCTCCTTGGGAATACATCCTTGAGTCTTTCATGGAATGGGGACATTCAGACTCTATTTTTTTGTTAAGAGTAAATAAAAGTTCAGGAGCCTCTGTTTATTGGAGTGGAAGGCACGTAGACTCCTGTGGGAAAGCAGCGGCAATGCTGAGACCCCGCAGCGCGCAGCGTGAGGAGGCTCAGCGTCGCCCCGCGGAAAGCGAAGTGCCTGGAACGGAAATGAACAGACCCCATATGAATGCTATCCCTTTTGTTTTATTTTTAAGCGAGGTGTCATGGATGAATATTGCCGAATTGCGCCCCAAAAAACGTTCAGACTTAAGAATTAGAGCCGGCACGTGGTTTTACACCTGGAAAAGATATGGCCGCTGGCTGGCAGAAGCCCGTACATACAGCAGCAAAAAAGAAGCAGCCGCTCTGCCATATCCGGTGTTCAGGCACCAGACCCCCCTTCTCAGAAAGCTGAAGGACGTAGACATGGCCTATCAATATAATAAAATCAAAAACCTGAAAATTGCGGTTGAGCGTCTGAACTCGATCGTCATTTATCCCGGGGAAACATTCAGCTACTGGAAGCTTATAGGCAGGCCGACTGCCAGAAAAGGATACCAGCCCGGCATGATTCTTCATTGCGGCAGCTTTAAGATGGGAACGGGGGGAGGTCTCTGCCAGCTTTCCAATCTGATTTATTGGATGACACTGCATACTCCGCTGACAGTGACAGAAAGGCACCGCCACAGCTATGATGTATTCCCGGACTCAAACCGCACCCAGCCGTTTGGGAGCGGCGCCACATGTGCCTATAATTATCTGGACCTGCAAATTACCAATCATACTGAAGAGCCTTATCAGCTGATCCTGTATCTGACGGATGAGTATTTATGCGGCGAGTGGCGGACAGTTTCAGAGCCTTTATACACGTATATGGTGTATGAACGGAGCCATGCCATCACGCCTGCATACTGGGGCGCATATGTCCGCCATAATGAAATCTTCCGCAGGTCCTATAACCGGCAGGGAAAGCTTTATGAAGACGAATATGTAACAGAGAACCATGCCATTATGATGTACGAGCCTCTTCTGGAAGGAACAGCCCGCCCGGATTAACAGAGCGGGCTTCCTTATTGTGCAGGAAATTTAAAAATTGTAAGTCTTGTGGAATATTATCAATCCTTGATCCACGTCCAGCAGCTGCGCCAAGTTCACAAGCTAAACCTCCCAAAAAGGCAAAGAACGCCTTTCCGGGAGGTTCGTCTTAAGGCCCCAGGAAGCTGGCCATGCAGACGTTGCCACAGGACGCGGCGTTCCTAGTCTGCGTTCCTTAAGGGTGATCAAGGTGCTTGCGCTTTTGTTCTTCAGAGAGGCTGAAGCTGCGAAGAAGGCTCAAGTCCGGGGCCTTCAATAATAACGGCGGTCATGCCAAGAGCAGAGCCGGATTCATGTTCTTCCCCATCTTCCCAGAAAACAGCCGTTCCAGGACCTACAGCTATTCGCTCTCCATCAGCAATCCTTACCCAGCCCTCCCCCGAAACAATCAGGAAAAGCTGCGGGCAGGCCGCAGGATGCATGCCAAGGACGCTGTCCTCCTTCAGATGCATGCAGCCTACCGTAACCGTGATTTCTCTGGATAAAAGAGTATAATAGCTGTTCAGGCTGCCAAATTTTGAAACCTCTTTGCCGGCTGAATCAAATCGAAATAGCTTCATCTAAAACCTCTCCTTAAATGGATTCACCTTCTATTATAACTGAAAAAAATGAATAGAAGGAATTGTAAAAAAACAGGTGTGCCTTATTGGATTCAGCCCGTATAATAGTTTTATCAGGCAGCAAATGCCAGCATACAAGGAGGAGTTCAATATGACAATCAAGGTGCTTGTTTCCTAGTCTGGGACGGGGAGCTTGTCACGAGATCTCCGTTTCAGACTTTCTTAGTTTTTATTAAGAAGGAGAAGCGGAGGAAGGGCAATGGAGGCAAAAAAAGTATATTATAGGCTGACGGGAATTCGGGCATTTTTATTTCAAGTCATTTTTACCGTAAATGCGATTTATTTTGTTGTGGAGGCTGGGCTTAATCCGCTCCAGCTTGTCCTGATCGGGACGATTATGGAATTGTCCATTGTGCTGTTTGAAGTGCCGACAGGAGTCATAGCCGATCATGTCAGCAGAAAGAAATCCGTTATCATAGGAACGATCCTGCTCGGACTGGCCCATCTTCTGGAGGGGGCAGTGCCTGCATTTTGGGGAATCGCATCAGCTTATGCTGTCTGGGGCCTGGGCTACACATTTCTCAGCGGTGCGGAAGAAGCATGGATTGCCGACGAAGTGGAAGGAAAAGGTCTTGATAAGGTTTTTCTAAAAGGATCGCAGATTGCCTCTATTGGCAAAATTGCCGGTATCATAGCAAGCATGATTATATCCATGCTCTTTTCAGTTCAGGCAGCGATTCTGATTGCGGGCGGTTCTTTCATTATATTGGCTGTCTGGCTCTGGTTTCGGATGCCTGAAGAACGATTTGAAAAGCTGGAGCGTGAAGAATCATCCCAGCTCCGGCAGCTTGCCGGAGCCATACACAAAGGATACAGGACAGTGAAGGGCCATCCGGTTCTTGCCGGCATGGCTGGCATTGCCCTTATGTGGGGGCTCGCAAGCGAAGGTTTCGACAGGCTGTGGGCTGCCCATTTTCTGGAGGATATTCAGCTTGCCGGGAGCTCTGCAGTTCTCTGGTTCGGATTGATCAATGGGATTGCATTGCTTCTGAATATCGGGGTGGTCGAGTGGATCAGCAGGAGGCTGAATGGGGAAGGGGAGCAGACATATGTCCGCCTGCTGCTCCTCGTGAACGGAGCTCTCGCGGCCAGCACACTGATTTTTGCGCTTAGCGGGGAGCTTTGGCTTGCCCTTGCCTCTTATTGGGCCAGTTTTACACTGAGAGGCCTTAACAGCCCGCTTTACAGCATCTGGCTTAATCAAATGCTTGAGCCAAAGGGAAGGGCCACCATGCTTTCACTGTTCGGACAGCTTGATGCAATCGGACAGATTGCAGGGGGGCCGCTTGTTGGCTGGATCGCGTTTTCGATTTCCATCCAGGCCGGATTATTTGCAACAGGTCTGCTTACTGTACCGGTCCTGATTTTTCTTTGCATCGCCGGCCGCTATGCGAGCAGCCGCGGAGTGTCCAAGTCATCCGGACAGGAAGGTACAGGATGAAACCGGATGAATGCAATATTTAGAACAAGGGTAAAGGCGTCTGGGATATCCAGGCGCCTTAGCTTTTCACTGCGGCCGCCATATATTCCACTACTTTCGGCAATTGCTTTAAAGCGC
Source organism: Bacillus sp. MMSF_3328 (assembly GCF_030733525.1). Classification (NCBI taxonomy): domain Bacteria; kingdom Bacillati; phylum Bacillota; class Bacilli; order Caryophanales; family Bacillaceae; genus Bacillus; species Bacillus sp. MMSF_3328. Next base: position 38,000 of record NZ_JASHIV010000004.1, read on the forward strand.
TGGAGTCTGATATGATTCTATCTATACTTATAGCATTTTTAAAATATTTGGAGGTGACAGAGATGTCTAGAATATCAGAAGATCAGGTCAGGCATGTAGCCCACCTGGCACGTTTGGAGATTTCGGATGAGGAAGCAGCGCGGATGCAAAAAGAGCTGGAAAAAATGCTTTCTTTTGCAGAGCAGCTTAGTGAACTTGATACAGAGAAGGTTGAGCCAACTTCCCATGTACTGGATATCAAGAATGTATTCCGGGAAGATATCGCGAAAAAAGGGCTGCCGCAGGAGGAAGTGCTGAAAAACGCGCCGGACCACCAGGATGGGCAAATTAAGGTGCCATCCATACTGGAATAGGGGGAAGACAAATGAGTTTGTTTGATCATAAAGTTTCAGAGCTCCATGAACTTTTACATAAAAAAGAAATTTCCGTATCTGATCTGGTTGAGCAGTCTTTTAAGCGGATTGGGGAAGTAGATAGCCAGGTGGGGGCATTCCTGACCTTGAATGAGGAAGAAGCACGGCGGCAGGCAAAGCGCTTAGACGAAAAGCTGGGCACGGAAGAATCGAAGGGCCTCCTTTTTGGCATGCCGATCGGCATTAAAGATAATATTGTCACGAAGGGACTGAGAACCACCAGTGCCAGCAAGATCCTCGAAGATTTCGACCCGATCTATAATGCGACTGTTATGGATCATTTACATAATGCCGAAACCATCACGATTGGAAAACTGAATATGGATGAATTCGCGATGGGTTCCTCAAACGAGAATTCAGGATTCGGAAATGTCCGCAATCCATGGAATCTTGAGAAAGTGCCAGGCGGCTCTTCAGGCGGCTCGGCTGCAGCGGTCGCAGCAGGGGAAGTGCCTTTTGCCCTTGGGTCAGATACAGGGGGATCCATCAGACAGCCTGCTTCCTATTGCGGAGTGGTTGGATTAAAGCCTACCTATGGGCGTGTTTCCCGGTTCGGTCTTGTTGCGTTTGCCTCATCCCTTGATCAGATCGGCCCAATAACCAGGAATGTTGAAGATAATGCTTACCTTCTTCAGGCGATTTCCGGTCTGGACCCGAATGACTCTACCTCAGCAGATGTTCCTGTCGATCATTACGCCGGCGCCCTGACCGGAGATGTGAAGGGTCTGCGAATCGCTGTGCCAAAAGAGTACCTTGCTGAAGGTGTGGATGAAGAAGTCCGCCAGTCTGTCCTCGATGCGCTTAAGGTGCTGGAGAATCTGGGAGCTGTATGGGAAGAAGTATCCCTCCCGCATTCCAAGTATGCTCTGGCTGCCTATTATCTGCTTTCATCATCAGAAGCGTCCGCCAACCTTGCCCGCTTTGACGGTGTCAGGTACGGCTACCGCTCTCCGGATGCTGAAACTTTGATGGAGCTTTACAAAAAGTCGCGCGCCCAGGGCTTCGGCGATGAGGTGAAAAGAAGGATCATGCTCGGAACCTTCGCCTTAAGCTCAGGCTATTATGACGCTTATTATAAAAAAGCACAAAAGGTCCGCACTTTGATTAAAAAGGATTTTGAAGAGGTATTTCAATCTTATGATGTCATCATCGGGCCTACAGCGCCGACTCCGGCATTCAATATAGGGGAGAATATAGACGATCCGCTGACTATGTATGCCAATGATATATTAACTATCCCTGTTAACCTGGCCGGTGCGCCTGCCATTTCGGTTCCGTGCGGATATTCGAATGGCATGCCGCTCGGACTGCAGATCATCGGCAAGTATTTTGACGAGAGCACGATCTACAGAACAGCCCATGCCTTTGAGCAGGCAACTGACTTCCATAAGCAAAAGCCGGGACTGTAAGGGGGAAACAGACATGAAATATGAAACGGTTATTGGACTTGAGGTCCATGTTGAATTAAAAACAGATTCGAAAATCTTCTCCGCGAGCCCGAACCATTTCGGGGCGGAACCCAATACAAACACAAGCGTTGTGGAACTCGGCTATCCCGGCGTGCTGCCGGTGCTTAACCGGAAAGTGGTCGATTACGGGATGAAAGCGAGCATGGCGCTGAACTGCCAAATAGCTGATGTAACGAAATTTGACCGCAAAAACTATTTTTATCCGGATAATCCAAAGGCCTATCAGATCTCACAGTTTGATAAGCCGATTGGTGAGCATGGCTGGATTGAAATAGAAGTGGACGGATATAAGAAAAAAATCGGAATCACCCGGATCCATCTGGAAGAGGATGCCGGCAAGCTGAATCATGAAAAAGGCTATTCCCTCTGCGATTACAACCGCCAGGGAACCCCGCTGATCGAAATCGTGTCAGAGCCTGATATCAGAACAGCCAATGAAGCCTATGCTTATCTCGAAAAACTGAAAAGCATCATTCAATATACGGGTGTTTCTGATTGTAAAATGGAAGAAGGATCGCTCAGATGTGATGCGAATATTTCCATCAGGCCAGTTGGCCAGGAGGAATTCGGCACCAAGACCGAGCTGAAAAATCTGAACTCTTTCAACTTTGTCAGAAAAGGGATTGAGTATGAAGCAAAGCGCCAGGAGGAGGTGCTTCTTGCCGGAGGTACGATCCAGCAGGAAACCCGCCGCTATGACGAGTCTACTAATACGACCCTGCTTATGCGTGTAAAAGAGGGTTCTGATGATTACCGCTATTTCCCTGAACCTGATCTGACGGATATTTACATTGACCAGGAGTGGAAGGACCGGATCCGTGCCGGGATTCCGGAGCTGCCGGACGCGAGGCAAAAGCGTTATGTAGAAGAGCTTGGCCTCCCTGCTTATGATGCTGCAGTCCTGACGGTAACAAAGGAGACAGCTGACTTCTTCGAGGCAGCGGTCGAAGCAGGAGCGGACGCCAAGCAGGCATCAAATTGGCTGATGGGTGAAGTGTCTGCCTACTTGAATGCGGAGCAGAAAGAGCTGGCTGATGTAAAGCTGACACCGGAGAACCTGGCCGGGATGATCAAGCTGATTGAAAACGGGACAATCTCTAGCAAAATCGCTAAAAAGGTCTTCAAGGAGCTCATCGAAAATGGCGGGACCGCGGAAGCCATCGTCAAGGAGAAGGGCCTCGTCCAGATTTCTGACGAAGGAGCGCTCCTTCAATATGTGACAGATGCACTTGATGCAAATCCGCAATCGATCGATGACTTTAAGGCAGGCAAACAAAAAGCAACCGGGTTCCTGGTCGGGCAGATCATGAAAGCCTCCAAGGGACAGGCTAATCCCCAAATGATCAACAAGCTGCTGATGCAGGAAATAACAAAACGATAGAGAATAAGCCGCTGGGGAAATCCAGCGGTTTCTATTTATTATGGGGAAATTTGCTGGTCTGTTTAGACAAACTTCCTCTTTATTTCCCAGGAAAGGATGAAATGCGGCAAAGTCCGGCAAAAAAAGGATTGTACTGTATTCGCAGAGAATAAATAAGAGATGCAATAGCCAATTAATCAATATTGATAGGAAAGGAAGTGCTTGTATGGAATTGAAAGACTGGTTTGCGAAGGGACTGACCTTCTCTGAATATGTGGAAGGTATGAGTGTTAATAAGCAGGAGATGGAAAGCATAGAAAATAAGTTTTCTCTTACAAAAGAGGAAAAGGCCAAGCTGGGGAATGTGAAGGGAAAAGGATTAAAAGTGATTGTCCTGACAGAGGACTGGTGCGGGGATGCGATGCTTAATATTCCGATCCTTATGCATATAGCAAGAGAGACGGATATGGAGACAAGGTTCATTCTGCGGGATGAAAATCTTGAGCTGATGGATCAGTATTTAACCAATGGAACGGCACGTTCAATTCCTATTTTTATCTTCATCGATGGAGACGGACAGGAAAAGGCTGTATGGGGCCCGCGGGCAGAGACCGTTCAGGCCTTTGTCGACAATGAACGGGCGCAGCTTCCATCAGCCGACAGTGAAGACTTCAAAGAAAAACAAGGCATCATGTTTAAAAAGATGAAAGCGGCATACCAGGAAGATGAACAGGTCTGGCATGATGTGGCAGCAAGCATTATAGCTAAACTTCAATAAAGGCAGCAAAGAATAGCCGCCCATATTAAAAGTATAGCAGGCAGCCCGGCTGGCTTCTCAATTACAAATAAAGCTTCCGCATCTCAGCGGCAGCTTTATTTGTATTCTGTTCAAGAGAACAAAAACGAAATTCCAAGGGAAGCAGCGAGCATAAGCAGGGAGGATGCGAGCAGGGGATGACTCTGATGTGGAACATTTCTCTGGCTTCCCTGTGCCCTGTATCCCGGTGGTTCATGAATGAACTGGCGATGACTCTGTTGGTCCAAGCATCGCCTGTGCTGGAAAAAAACAAGACGAAAGCAAACCACAGAGCGGAAAATAAGAATGAGAAATCAATCAGACCATAGCCGGAAAAGAAGAAATGCCAGATGGAGAAAAGCAGCAGGGCCTGGATGGTCAAGGAAGCAGCAAGGATGATGGCAAAACGTTTCATGAATTCATCTCCTTTCCATTATTAGAGGAAGCGGCGTATGGAAGGATGTGTGTTTCAAAGTTGGCCGGCTTGCCCCCATGCTTCTTTTTTTACGATTAAAGAAAGAAAAAGTCCCAAAAAAAGTAAAAATTAAGAGATGGTATGAAAGAAAGAGAGAGGGATATAACTTTGTTTCAGTATAGAGCGGGCTATTTGCTTGATTACACCGGGCTCCCGCAGCCCGTTATCGTCCATGCTGAGAATTTCCTGAGCTGTCATCCATTTATATTCTGTCATCCCATTTTCTAATTTAATAGTGCCGCCGGCAAATTCAGCAAGAAATTGAAAAAGGAGAATAGGGTGGCCTGTCCTGCTGGTAAACTGGAAGATTCCTGCCGATTCCGCAATTTTAATATCCAGCCCTGTTTCTTCTTTTGTTTCCCGCCGGGCGGCCGAAATTATATCTTCCCCGGGCTCCACATGGCCGGAGGGGAAATTCCAGGTGGGACCAGCCTCATTTTTTTGTTCCTTAATCATGAGCAGGCGGCCATCCATCAGGACGGCAGTGCTTGCAATCAAGATAGAATTCATTGAGTACCTCCTGTATACTTTTTGGTTCATTATAACATGAGAAATGCCCCCTTCATTCAGGGGGCATGGTGTTAAATGATAGCTTCCTCTTCTTTTTCAAAGTGTTTATCCATCCAGTCTTTCCCTTCGAGCTGTTTGGTGACAAGCATGCTGGAAACAGTATCTCCGGTGACATTGACTGCAGTGGCTGGCGGATCGACCACTACGCCGATTGCTGAAATGATCGGAAGCGCCTCAATTGGCAGGCCGTAAAGTGTGATGATCATCATCTCGCCAATAAAGCCTCCTCCTGGCACACCGCTCATGACTGTCCCTGCAAGCAGCGAGATGCCGATTGCCGTTAAGAAGGTGTCCAGGCCAGTGAAATCCATATTGAAAATGCCGAATACAAAAGATATCTTCAATATGGCCGCCAGGCAGGAGCCATCCATATGAATGGTTGCGCCGAGCGGAAGAACTGTTTCCCTGATATCTTTAGGCACGCCGATTCGTTTGGCGGCCTGCAGGTTAACAGGCAATGAGCCAACGCTGCTTCCAGTGGCAAGAGCGGTGGCAGCAGGGGAAAAGATATTTTTCCAAAAGCGGGCCACTCCTCTCCGTCCCCCGGCAATAAAGGCATAAAGCGTAAAGCCAATCAGGAAATAAAGAATGGCAGCAGGGTAATAGACGATTACGGCACGGGCATAATCTCCGAGAAGTTCAGGACCGAATACGCCTATCAGTGACGCGAAGTAAGCGCCAAGACCAATGGGTGCATAATACATGACAAGATTGATCAGCCTCATAAAGACTTCTGAACCGCTGACCAGAAACTTTGTGAAAGGGCGTCCTTTTTCACCAGAAAGGCCTGAAGCCACCCCAACCAGGACTGAAAAGACTATTAAAGCGAGCATATTCTTGCGGGAGAAGATTTCAATAAAGTCAGGCACAGTAAAGGTTTTGACCAACTGATCGGGCAGGCTCAGCTCTTCTGTATTTTCCGGCTGTGTCAGAGGGATGTCAGTCCCCTGGGCCGGCGGGAAGGCTGTTACCGCAACCAGCATTACAATAGAGGCAATAATGCCTGTAGCAATGAATACAACCATCATGCTGCCCATGATTTTTCCGAGCCGCTTCATGCTGTTCATATTGGCGATAGCCGATGAGATTGTGAAAAAGACGAGCGGTACTACTAACATAAATAAGAGATTTAAGAATAAGTCCCCAAGCGGCTTGATTACTTCCGCTTTTTCTCCGAAAACGAACCCGATAATGCTTCCAATGATAATTGAAGCAAACAGGATAATGGGAAAGCGGTATGCTTTTAATTTTTCCTTCATTTAGGTAACTCCTTTTGCAAAAAAAATTGAGATGATGCCCATAGGATATGGGTGAACCTCTACCATTCTACCCGAAATGGAATGGATATGACAGATTGGGAAATGAACAGGTATTTTTTTCATTCAAAGGATCTGCCATTCAGAAGGCGGACCGGGCTTGTTTATACAACAAAAAAAAGAGAGCCATCACAGCTCTCAAGCCTGCTTCGGCCCTTTTTTCGCAGGTATCCTGTCATTCTTTAAGTTTTTGTCATTGATCTTTGGCTCTTTATTTTGGCGGAAGTTTGAGATATTTGAACGGTGCAGGATGATCAGAAAGATTGTAAAAAAGAAAAATATAAGTTCATGGGTCCAACCGGGCTGAAATAAAGAAAAAATGAAAAGGGCAATTCCGACAGAGATTGAACCGAAAAATACATATTTTGTTGCATAAATGACTCCGACAAACGCTGCATAGGCCGCCAGAAACATCCAGGCATTGGCAACCAGCAGCACCCCTGCGGTTGTTGCAATGGCTTTGCCCCCGCGGAAGCCAGCGAAAATAGGGAAGCAGTGGCCCGCAACCGCAATCAGTCCGGTGTAGAGCGGATCCAGGTCAGTATGAAGAAGGAGAGGCAGACCTGCGGCAAGTGCCCCCTTGCCTGCATCAATGAGAAGGACGGCAATCCCGGCCCGCTTTCCAAGGACCCGGACGGTGTTGGTTGCCCCGGGATTATTGCTGCCATGCTCGCGTATGTCGATTTGGAACAGCCACCTGCCAATCAGAAGAGCGGTTGGAATCGAGCCGATCAAATAGGCGGCTGCAAGAATAGCAAAATTCATAAATCCTCCTTTCTGCCAGCCCTACAGCAAAAATAAAGTGAGAGAAATTGTAATTGCTTTCATTCTACCATATAATGAGCATACCCCGATTTAAATTCCTAATATTTTGAAAAAGGATGTGGCGGAATGGGTATTGTTGATTTTGGAAACAGGGCAAGTGAATATGCACGTTCCCGGAACGATGTTCCAAATAGTCTGTTTGATAGCCTTCATCTAAGAAATATTAATTTTACCGGCAAAAAAGTGGTTGATCTGGGCTGCGGGACAGGAGCGCTGACTAGGAGGCTGATTTTCCGCAAAGCAGACGCTGTCGGAATCGATCCCTCAGAAAAGCTTCTACAGGAAGCCGCCGGAATCAGCCGGGACAAGTATCTTGAAATCCCTTATAAAAAAGGAACTGCAGAAAATACAGGCCTTGACGGGGCTGAGTATGATATGGCGACGGTGCTCCGTGCCTGGCACTGGTTTGACAGGGAAGAAGCCCTCAGGGAAATCACCAGGATTCTTAAGCCGAAGGGTCACCTGATTGTGGCAGATACAGGATTCAAGACAGACCAAAGGCTTGTGGAAATCACTTTTGATTTTTTGAAGAAAGAAGGAGTAGAGCTTAAACCTGCCGGAAGCAAGGCAGAGTCAAGCCAAAGAATCAATGGATTTGCTGTAGAGTGGTTCCGTGAGTGGGAAGAGGCAGGGTTCGGGCTGAAGGATTTGTATGCGCTTCCATATGATGTCCATTTCACCAATGAAGAATGGCTGAACAGAGTTGCTTCTTTATCCTATTTGGCGGACCTCTCAAAAGAGGAAGGAGATGGATTGCTTCAGCGCCTGAAAGAAGAGCTGGAGGCACACTATGGGGCCAGTGCCTCACACGAGATTGCGCATTTCTGCACTATAGCTATTCTTCAGGAGGGAATCCGGTAAAGTGACTGATGGAGGACATTCAGTACAGAGCGCTTTTTCAAACCGAAATGTGCATATGCCATTCTTTTCGCTTATAATAGATTCATATAGTGTTTGAGAGGAGAATGACCATGGCAGGGAACAGCAAAAAGTCTGAATGGATTTCATGGGCCAAATCGATTGCCCTCGCGCTCGTCATTGCGTTTATTTGCCGCCAGTTTATATTTGCGCCGGTGACTGTCCAGGGCGATTCCATGATGCCGACCTTCCAGAATCAGAATAAAGTGATCGTGACCAAGCTCAGCAAGATTGAGCGTTTGGATGTCGTTGTATTTCATTCGCCTGATTCCGAGGATGATTATATAAAAAGGGTGATCGGTCTGCCAGGGGATGAAATTTCTGTGAAGGACGACCAGCTTTTTGTGAATGGGAAAAAAGTGGACGAACCATATCTGGCTGAAAACCGCAAGGAAGCGGCAGCGTTCGGCATTGAGCATCTGACAGAAAATTTTGGACCGCTTGTCGTGCCGGAGCATCAATATTTTGTGATGGGCGATAACCGTTTGAACAGCAATGACAGCAGAAGCTTTGGATTCATTTCTGATGAGTCTGTCGTTGGGGAAGCCAAGTTCCGCTACTTCCCGCTCAATCGGATAGGAAATCCTGAGAAACCATAAAAGAAGGAGCCCGGCTGCTAATTAGCCGGGCTCTTTTCCTGTCACTCGCTTTTTTGATCCTTTAAAGCTCCTTGAACGTGATAAGGATTGAGATCAATGTCCGTATCATGCCCCAATGCCAGCTTTGCAAGCTGCTGTCCAAGAAACGGCCCCATCGTCAGGCCGGAGGCGCCGAGCCCGTTGGCAGTGAGCAGGCCTTCCCACCCAGGGACAGCTCCGATGACCGGAAGGAAGCCGGGAGTAAAGGGGCGGAAACCGACCCTGGCTTCTATCAGACTGGCATCCGCCAGGCCGGGAGCTGTAGAGAGGGCTTTTGCAAGGACCTCCTGCATGCCTCCGGCTGTGATTCTCGCATCAAAACCGGATACATCATTTTCATGAGTTGCCCCTGCAACAATCCGTCCGCCGGTAAAGGCAAGCAGATACTGGTCACCGGGGGGCATAAGGACAGGCCAGCTGTCAGTTGCTTCATCCGGAAGCTTTAGGTGGGCAATCTGGGCCTTCTGATAGCTGACATCCATTTCAATGCCGAGCGGCTTGAATATTTCCGCTGCCCATGCGCCGGCACAGACGATTACAGCATCTGCCTCCCATTGTTCTTCACCGGCAAGGATGCCTGTCACCCGGTTTCCTTCATAGATCAGTGAAGCATCCTTTTCGAGAAAGACTGCCCCTTCCTTTTCTGCCGCACGGATAAGAGAATCCCTCAGTGCCCGTCCGTCTACCCGGGCGGCTCCGCTGACATGTACTGCTGCAAACTCTTTATCAGCCGGAGGGAAAGCCTCAGTTGTCTGTTCCCGGGTAAGAAGTGTGACTTCGCCGATTTCCGGTGCTTCTTCCCTCCGCTTCAATGTCCGCTCTTCCGCTTTTTCAAGCTTATCGGTTTCCTTGTGCAGGATAAGGGCACCTACCCTGCTGTAGCCTGTATCCGACTCGCCGCGTTCCTCAAGCTCCTTCACGAGCTCCGGATAATAGCGTGCCCCCGCTTTAGCAAGCCGGTACCAATCTTTATTGCGCCTCTGCGATACCCATGGGCAGACAATGCCGGCAGCAGCGGCAGTAGCCTGTCCTTTTTCATTCCGGTCCGCCAAAATCACCCGGTTCCCCGATTTTGCCAGGTGGTAGGCAGCTGAGGCTCCCAATATCCCTGCACCTATCACAATATATTTTTTCATAGCTTGCATCCTTTATAATGGAATTTATTTATAGTATACCGTCCTGTCGGCTTAATTGTAAAAAGTGCATAGAGCATCTTTGTGGAATCTGGCATAATATGTATTTTTTGTGTGGTATAATAAAAGCATCCTTACAAGAAAGCAGTGACAATAGATGAAAAAACTCCTCATGATTGCCTTGCCGCAAGCCTTCTTGCAGGCTGCCAGAATATGCAGAGCGGAAAACTGGATACAGATAATCTGAAAAAAGTGGAGATGGCCGACGTGGATAAAGAACAGGCCAAAAAAATTCCGGTTACATATGAAGCGCAGACTGTTGAAGAGGGACTCGATGCGCTCCCGTTTGAAATGAAGCTGCCGAAAAAGCTGCCGTTTGATGGGGAGGGATTTCAGCCGCCGGCTATTATGGATATGAATCATACCGGAAAACAAATCAAGGCGGAATTCAAGGCCTTTCCAAAAAGCAAAAAAGAGGATTACTTGCTGATGGTTTCTGCTGATTACCCGGTCGAATCCTCCGAGCAGCCCAATTCCGAACCAGTGGAGCTTGAAGGAGGGGCAGAGGGCATGTATCAGGGAAACACCTTGTCCTTTCTGCGGGATAAGGTTCAGTACACCATTATGTACAATAACAAAGCCATTCCGGAAGATCAGCATAAAAAAGAGCTGACTGAAATGGCCAATGAGATGCTGAAGTAGTTCGCTTAGCAGGCTCCTGATATGGTATGCTAATGTTCATGTGCAAGCCTTGCTGCGGACCGTGTGTTGGCAGGAAGAACGCTTCACAGTTACATGGGAGCTGATTATTGATGACCAAAGCAAAAAAAGGAAAAAGCGGCACTGGCAGCGGAACTGGAAAGAAAGGGTGGAACCGCTGGCAGGCGGGTGCCAAAAAAGCAAAAAGCGCCAAGCCATATAAAAGCAAAGGCACAAAAAATCAAGGGAAATCCGGGGATTCCGGCGGGAATGACTAAGGATGGGGATAAGAGCCAGGAAGTTCCTCTGGCTCTATTTTATTTGTTCATAAAGACCACTGCAGTTATTTGTAATCCTGCTGATCCTCTCTTCCGTCATTTCCTTCATCAACGCCCGTTGCCCGGTTGAATGCCTGGGAGATGATATTGAGCCCCTGATCCATCGCGTCCATCGACTTCATTTTTTCCCCGACCTTTTTGTCCTTCTTTTGTTCTTCCATAAAAAGCACCTCCTGTGTTTATAGGATTCGATGCTATCCATGGATTATGCGCCTATTCCAGGAAGAAGCTGTTCACAGGCACCTCCGACAGGGCAATATGGGTGACTGTTCCTGCATAAGGTGTAATTTCATTGATGAATCCTTCAATATCCTCAAGCTTTTTCAGTCTCAGCTTGACGAGATAGCAGGCCTGGCCGGCTATACGGGAGCAGAATTCCGCATTGGGGACCTCAGCCATTTTTTCCCTGAACTTCTGATAATCTCCTTGCCGCAAGGTGACTTCTACAAAACATTCAATCCCATATCCGAGTTTTTTATAGTCAATGGAAATGGTGTATCCTTTGATGATTTCCTCACTTTCCAGGCGTCTGACGCGTTCTGTGACTGAAGGGGCTGAAAGGTTTACTTTCTTTGCCAGCTCCCTCATTGATTGCCGGCCGTTTCTCTCCAGCTCCTGCAAAATACGCTTGTCTGTCTCATCGATTATCATTTGTAAGCCTCCTTGGTAGAAACATATTTCATTTGAAATGAGTATCGGTATAAACTGGTTTCAGATTTAATTCATTATTATTTTAATTCCTTCTATTATAAAAGCAGAAGGAGGAGTTGCAAATGCCAAGAATCAAATTGAATGAAAAACAGGGGGAGACCAATTTTCAAAAAGCGCTGGCTTATGTGCCAGAAGTGGCCGCCCTGTATGATGCCCTGTATGAGCAGCTGTGGAATGAGGAAGGAATCAGCCTGGACGTAAAAGAGAAGGTGCGTTTATATCTGGCTAATAAAAATGGATGTGCGACATGCATGAGCCTCTCGTATACCGGCGGAATGGAACAGAATGAAGCCATCGCTTATGCTGTGGAGCACAATAATTTCTCGGATTTCTCTCATTGGGACCGGAAGCTGTTTGATTTTCTGGAAACCTACAGATCCAATCCGCGGCTCTTAAAAGACTCGGATTTGGAGTGGCTGAAAAATTCCTATGACGAAAAGGAAATCATGAAGCTGCTGGCACTCATCAATCTTTTTGACGGCTATCATAAAATGATTGTCAGCCTTGATTTATACGATTTTTGTTCTTTAGGGAAGGAGGGTGCCTGATGGCTGTTCTGCTGTTGGTTGATATCCAGAAGGCCTTCGAGGATCTTTCCTGGGGTGAGCGGAATAATCCTGGTGCGGAAAAAGAAGCTGCAAGGCTTTTGAAGCATTGGAGAAACTGCAATCTGCCGGTGATTCACGTCCAGCATACCTCCCAAAGCAGGGAGTCTTTATTTTTCAAAGGAAGCATCGGCCATCAATTCAAGGAAGAGGTGAAGCCTGCAGCTGGGGAAAGCATTATCCAGAAAAGCGTCAACAGTGCGTTTATCGGCACGCCCCTTAAAGATTTGCTTAAAAATCTAAGAAGCAAAGAGCTTGTCATTGCCGGGCTGACCACACCCCATTGCGTTTCAACCACTGTCCGGATGGCAGCTAATCTCGGCTTTTCGGTCTGGCTGCCGGAGGATGCCTGTGCATCCTTTGAACGGAAAGGCCATGACGGCACCGTCTTCTCTCCCGGTCATATTCATCAAACAGAGCTTGCCATCCTCCATGGGGAGTTTGCGGAAGTGTGTACTACTGAAAAAGTATTAAAGGAATTCCCGGCCTGAAGAGCCGGGATTTTTTGAGTCCAGTGGGATCCGGAATGGGGGATGATAGAATGAAAAGGACTTTTAATTTTTTTTTTAAAACCTGTAGGGGTCTTTTATCCCGGTTTCGTCTATTACGTTGGAAGCTGCCAGAAAGGGGGAGAGAGAGATTAGCGACCAAGTTCTTATCCAGCAAGCGAAGAGCGGCAAGGAGCATGCCTTCCGGCTCCTGGTTGAAAAATACAGCAATGATTTGTTCCGGACAATCTTTGCAGTATTAAGGGACCGGAAGGAAGCGGAAGATGCCGCTCAGGAAGTGTTTATAAAAATCTATTCCTCTCTCCCCCAATATGAGGACCAGGGCTTTAAAACCTGGATCACCAGAATTGCAGTCAATCATGCTATTGATGTAAAAAGAAAGAGGGACCGGCGCAGGGAGGATTCCCTTGAGTATGCCGGATATGAGCTTCACGGCACCCAAAAAGAGGCTGTAGAGGCCGAAGTTATGAAGAAGGAAAGGCGGAAGCGGGTGAGGGAAAAGCTTCACCAGCTGCCTGATAATTATCGAGATGTAATCTATGACTTTTATATAGCTGAAAAAAGCTATCAGCAAATAGCGGAAGAACAGAATGTCCAGGTGAAGACTGTGGAGACAAAGCTCTACAGAGCGCGCTTATGGATGAGGAAGCACTGGAAGGAGGATGATTTCTCATGAAGCACTTTACGTATGAAGAGTGGAAGCGGTATGCGAATAATGAACTGGCAGAGGCGGAAAGGGAAGTTTATGAAGATCATCTGTACAGCTGTGATGAGTGCCTCGACGTCTATCTGGAGGCAGTTGCGGTAACAGAGCTGCCGCAAATGGAAAGCGGCTCAGGCTTCACTGATCTGGTGATGGCGCAAATCTCAGCAGAAGCATTAGAGCCTGCCCAGCCTCCGGTTTATGAAGAAAAGAAGCGCAGGCCATTCTACCAGTCGCCGCTGTTCCACTACTCCCTTGCAGCGGCAATGACCATCCTGCTCATGACGACCGGTGTTTTCCAGTCGATCACCCAGTATGCTGGAGCTGTTCAGGATCCGGATTTCCAGGAAAAGAAAACATCTGTGACAGAAGGGCTAGTGGATAAAACCTTTGCCTGGATGGATACGATCGAGAAGAAGAATAAGGAGGCAAATAAATAATGAAGAAAAATCCGATTATCGCTTTTCTTTTAGCTTTTTTCCCTGGGGGAGGCCTGCTTTATCTGGGAAAGACCCTTAGAGGTTTATTTTATACAGCAGCTGTGTTCGGGCTGATGATCTTAACGGTGGCTTTGATCAGCATGTATGTTTACGGGGACGGGGCAATCATATTTGCACTGTTCGGCCTGCTGATCTATTTCGTCAACTTTATTGATACGGCCATCACTGCATCAAAGCTCTACCAGCAGGGCGGCACAGCCTTTACGGATGGCAGCGGGGCTGCCGGATCAGCTAAGCCGGCAGCAAGCCAGGAGTCGGAGCGCTTTTTTACCATCATCCTGTCCTTTGTGCCTGGTCTTGGACACTTTCAGCTGGGCCTGATGAACCGGGGTTTAACGCTCCTGACCGCTTTTCTTGGTCTTGGTGTGATGGTGCTGTTTGTGTCGGTGCTGACCCATCGAAGTGAGTTCCTTGTATTCTGGGCGATCCTGCCGGTTATTTGGGTATACGGCTTCTTTGATAGCATCCAGCAGCTGAACCGTAAGCATCGGGGAGAAGAGCTGGTGGACCGTACAATCATGGAGGATTTCGAGTCGAAGCGGGATGAAGGCAAGAAAAGCAAATCTATTGCCACATTCCTGTCCATTTTTCCGGGAGCAGGCCATCTGTATCTCGGACTGCAACGGCGGGGCATTCAGCTGATGGCTGCCTTCCTGTTCTCCATTTATATCCTGGATGTGCTTAGGCTGGGGATCTTCCTGTTCCTGATTCCGATCATTTGGTTCTACAGTTTCTTCGACGGACTCCAGAAATCATCCCGATATGGAAATGAGCCTTTGGAGGATACGCCGATCATTTCGTATTTCATCAATCATCAGAAATGGGTGGGGATCGGCCTGGTCCTTGTAGGGCTGTACTATCTGACAACAAGCATCGTTCTTCCCGCCATTTCTCCAATGCTGTATAACATGATTGATATAGACATCCGCTATTGGTTTGACCGCTACTTCCAGACAGGCATTGTATGCATCCTGCTGATCGGCGGCGGGCTGCGCCTCCTTCTTGGCAGCAAATCTGTAAAAGAAAAGGCGGTTGATTAATTTGGGCATGGATGAGAAAAATGAAGGGCGGAATGAAGGAATGAGGACATGGCGTGTTGGTACATTTTCCATGGGGGCGGCACTGCTTTTCCTTGGGGTTTTCCTGCTGCTTTCGCGTATGCTTGATATGGATTTCGGCTATGCCATGATGTCATGGTGGCCGATCATCCTCGTAATCCTGGGAGCGGAAATCCTACTTTTCCTGCTTTTTTCCAAACAGGAAAAGCCTTATTTGAAATATGATTTTCTCAGCATTCTCTTTGTCGGCATTCTCGGCACGGCCGGCATCGGATTTGCGGCAGTCAGCTCAACGGGCATTCTGGATAAATTGGATGATGTTGTGAGCAGGGAAGAACGGACTATGGATCTGCCTGAGTTCACCGAAAAGCTGGATGGAAGCATTAAGAGGGTTATTGTCCAGACCGGAAATTCCCCGATTACTATTGAAGGTGCTTCCGGGAAAGACGTTTCCATGTTTGGCACCTACAGGGCGATGACTGGCAAAAACGAAAAACTGGTTTCAAAGCCCTCAGATTATGTCAGTTCCCACCGGAACGGCGACTCGCTCTATATCACGGTCAAAGAGCTCCCGAATGAAACAGCGGGGCCGTTTGAACGATACGCCTCCACGGATGCCACGCTCCTTATTCCTAAAGGTGTAAAGCTTGAAGTGACAGGAAGCGGCAACACGGTGACCATGAAGCCGAGGGAGCTGATGAGCGACTGGAGTGTTGAACAGGTATCCCATGTCTCCCTTTATATCCAGGAAGAAAGCAGCCTGAAGGTAAATGCCTTTGATATAAAGGATCTTCAGGGCAGCGAGGGAGACTGGAAGGTGACAAAAGAAGAAAAGCCCTCTGCTGAAGAGGGATATGCAGATTCCGGCAGCGGCGGAAAGGATGCGACCTACCAGTCTGGCAGCGGAGAGCACCGGATCAGCATTTCCGGCAGCTATAGTGTGAGTTTGAATACAGCTGCAGAATAAGATGCAAGGCCGATTGGGCCCTGCATCTTTTTGTTATCCTTATACTTCTTGTGCGGAACTGCTTTTGATTGTTTCTTCTTTTTTAGCCTTTGCCCTCATGTACATGCCGATATTCAGGATAACAAGGATGCTCGAAACCATTAAAGAGCGGTCTGTCAGCCCGTCGCGGAAAATATAGCTGGACGCAGCCGCCAGAATAATGAGTGCTGCGAGTAATAAATGGTGCATGATCTTATTTCCTCCCATAATGTCTTTTTCCCAAGTATACAGGCCGGAAATTTCAGCGCTGTGAACAGAACCTTACGGGAACCTTAACAAGGCAGGAATTAACAGCAGGGTGAAAATTGGGTATACTGAAAAGACTCATACTCTTACATAACGTTGGTGAAATATGAAGACATTTATTGAAAAAGTCCTGGAGCGGTTATCTTCCGCGCAGCTGATTGTTCTGTTCTACTTATTTGCTGTTATTCTTTCGGCTGTACTGCTGGAGCTGCCGATCACCCTGAAGGAAGGCGTTGAACTGTCCTTTATAGATGCTTTTTTTACTTCAGTCAGCGCCATCAGCGTCACGGGCCTCTCCACTGTGAATGTCAGCGAGATCCTCAGTGTGCCAGGCACTTTTATCTTTGCTTTTATCCTGCAGTTCGGCGGAATCGGGATTATGACGCTTGGCACTTTTTTCTGGCTGCTTGTTGGAAAGAAAATCGGGTTAAGAAAAAGGAAGCTGATCATGACCGATCAGAATCAGTACAATCTTGCTGGACTGGTCATGCTTATCAGGCGTATTCTTGTTATCTTTATAACCATTGAATTAATTGGCGCCATCATTCTTGGCTTTCATTTCCTGAGGTATTTTCCTACCTGGCAGGAGGCGTTCCTTCAGGGATTCTTTGCCTCTGTCAGTGCAACGACCAATGCGGGTTTCGATATTACAGGGCAGTCCCTGATCCCGTTTGCTGATGATTATTTTGTGCAGCTCATTAACATCATCCTGCTGATCGTCGGGGCCATCGGCTTTCCTGTATTGATTGAGATACGAGAATTTATACGGCATCGCGGTACGATTCCGTATAAGTTCACCCTTTTTACCAAAGTTACGACCGTGACCTTCTTTCTGCTGGTTGTACTGGGTACTGCGTTTATCTGCCTTTTTGAATATAATCATTTCTTTGCTGATAAATCGTGGCATGAATCCTTCTTCTACGCGCTGTTCCAATCTGTATCAACCCGGAATGGGGGGCTCGCAACCATGAATATCAGCGATTTTTCAGAGCCAACCTTGTTCTTTATCTCTATCCTGATGTTTATCGGCGCCTCTCCCAGCAGTGTCGGCGGAGGAATCAGGACAACCACCTTCGCCATCATGGTGCTGAGCATCTACACATATGCCAAGGGCAATACGCATATCAAAGTGTTTAAAAAGGAAATCATGCAGGAGGATGTAATCAAATCTTACATTGTGTTCGCAACCGCTATCCTGATTTGCAGCCTGGCAGTCATCCTGCTCACCTTCACTGATCCGAAGTTCACCTTTCTGCAGATTGCCTTTGAGGTGGCTTCTGCATTCGGGACAACCGGCCTTTCCATGGGAATTACAGCGGATCTGACGGACGCAGGGAAAATCATCATCATCCTGCTGATGTTCATCGGGCGGATCGGCATTCTGTCCTTCCTGTTCCTGATCAGGGGAACCCCGAACAAGGAAAGATATCATTATCCGAAGGAAAAAATCATCATTGGATAACATACAGCAGCCTGCTTCGAAAGCGGGCTGCCTTTTTTTGTTCATGAATGGGATATCTTTTCAATATATAAATATATACACAATGGGGGGGATTGGAATGATTATAAAAGCGATAGATCTTGGGCTGATGTCAGAGCATTTAATGGTGCATAAAGGTGTCCTTGGAAAGCTGGAGCTGTATTTTTGCCTGGCGGAGGATGAGAGGCTCAAACAAATACTGTATGAACAGGCTGTGGTGATGAAAAACCATGTACATGTGATGATCAAGCTGATGAACCCAGAGACAAATGAAGGAGTGACTGCAGCCGCCCTTCAGGAACTGAAACCATTAGAAATGGTATGTACTGATACAGAGGGCAGGTTGAGCGATCAGGAAATCGCCCTGGAAGCGAGAAACACGGCAAAGTCGATGGCCGGCACCAATTTCAGCTCGGCACTTGATATGAAAACCCCGAATGTCCGCCGCATTCACATACAGATGGCACTTCAGCAGACAGGGATACAGGAAAGATACAGTGAACTGATTAAGGAAAAGGGCTGGGAATACGCCCCCGATTCAAACAGAGGGGAGCAGGAAGAGGCTGCCCGCCGATTCAAAGAGCTGTTTAGAGAATAAGGCCTGCTGCTCTTCTAAAATCCACCATCTTACCGCATAATGGCTGTTTGGGAGGTAGGCGATCTTCAGCTTCCTTCCCTCCAGCCGTTCTTCATAATAGCTTCGGCTGATATCCATGGAATACACGTCCACCATCAAATCATCAAAAATAAGCTCCATTACAAACTCGGTGCCTGTTTCGGGATCATCGTACTCTGCCTCATCTGGAACACCTTCTACAAACAGGAACTCTTTATTTTCATAGGCATCCTTATCCTTGTAGAGCAGATGGGCTTCGTGTATGAAATATCCCCCGGATGCGAGGAAGACTATGGTAAAAAGAGAGATAATAATTCCCCCCGACCAGCTTTCTGCAGTCCATACTAAAGCCAGGAAAGCAAGGCCTGCGCAAAGGCATATAGAGACAGCAATAATTAAGCTGAGTACCTCCGACCAGAGGAAATCGTTAATCAATCCGGACACACCCCAAAGAATGAGCGAACAAATCAAAAAGAAAAGGCTTCCAATGCCAGAGATTGCAGTCAGCCATTCCAGGACAGACTGCGGCCTTTTAATTTTTTTGTTTTTGAAGTTCGGCTTCTTTTTCTTCATATAAACCTCCATCTGCCTTTTTCTTTTTATACGTTAAAAAAGGAGAGAAGTTTCGTCAAGAAAAGCAGAAGGCATTCAGGGAGATCCGGAAAGCAAAGAGCGCCAAATCAGGACTCTATGCATTTTAATCAAGTAAAAGATAAAATGTTTGAATTTTTAGATATATATCCTTATAATTAAATAAACTAATTGGTTTATTTAATGGGGAAACAGGGAAACACAATGCGGTTGTTTTAAGAAAAGCGGGTGAGAAAGATGAGCAGAAGAAGAATCTCAAGCGAGATGAAGAAAACGAGCAAGAGCATCCATATGGAAGAATGGATATGGGAGCTTTCCGGGCATATCCAGCCTTGCCGGTCAGGTGCGATTAAGGAGCTGTTCTTAGATAGAATCAGAACAGAACTGGTGAAAGAGGGGCTGATAGGTGAAGATGCTGTTATTACCAAAGAGCATGGGGAACTTTTTGCAGTGCTGATGGAGAAGCGTGCAAAAAGCTGCGGATAGAAAGGATTTTGCGTGATGGAAAACTATTTTACAGGAAACCGGGTCAGTCTGCGGCCTTTTAGAGAAGGAGACAGCATCCATATTTATCAGGCCCTCCTCGATCCTGAGTTCAGGAAGCTTACAGGGACACAGACCTTTTTTACAGAAGACAGCCTTGAAAAAGCCTATAAGAACTTTGCTGAAGCCAAATCACGGATCGATCTTGTCATAACAGACAAAGAGACAGGAGCTGCGATAGGGGATCTGGCTCTGACGGAAATTGATTATATCAATAAAAATGCCAGCCTCAGAATTGCTCTTTATAAAAAAGAGCATTACGGAAAGGGGCTTGGAACGGAGGCTATTTCGCTTCTGCTTCAATATGCCTTTGAAGTACTCAGCCTTTACCGCGTGTATCTCAATGTGTATGAGTATAACAGCCGGGCCATCAGGGCTTATGAAAAACTGGGATTTGTAAAGGAAGGGGCTTTCAGAGGAGAACTGCTTTGGAATGGAGTCCACTACGACAATCTGATCATGGGCATTCTCAGGCATGAGTTCCGTCCTATGAGCACAAACAGGGAGGGGAATTGAGTGCCTCCGATTGTATCAGAGGAGTATAAACGGAATAAGAAGAAGGAGATTTTGGCCAGTGCGCTGAGATGCTTCGCCAGGAAAGGCTTCCAGGCTGCATCCATCGACGACATCGTTGCAGAATCAGGCATCAGCAAGGGTGCCATCTACAACTATTTTAAAAGCAAGGATGATATTTATATCACCCTTATGATGGAGCAGACGGAGGAAGCTAATGACCGCCTCCTGAAGGAAATCGAGGCACTTGATTCCGCCGGTGCCAGGCTTTCTTATCTTTTTGACCGCTACAGCCGCTCAAGGCCGGATAAAGACATGAAAGATTACATCGTCGTCCATTATGAATTTACACTTCATTCTTCGCGGAATGAAGAGATCAGCAGAGTGCTGAAACAGCGCGGCAATCAATTCTTCATTAACCTCATCCTCAAAATTGTGGAAGAGGGCAAGAAATCGGGAGAGTTTGCAGCTGAAACAGATTCCCGCCTTATTGCCAATATGTTCTGGGTGGTGGTTGACGGAACGAATATCCAGCGCATCCTCTTTGAAGATTTTCCTTCAGATAAAGTTTTTCAGACGTTTAAGCAGTTTATGATGTCGTATATTAAGAGTGGATGAGGCTGAGAATTACCTCACCGGAATATCCCCGAAAATCTGCCGCCGGCAGGTTTTTTATTTTTTCAGCAGCTGATGCAGAGAGAGGATAATTATCTCCAAAAGGGGTATAATGCCAAGGTGCATAATCGAAAAAATTAAGGGTAAAATTATGCTTTTCAAACTGTATGGTGTTAAAATTATGAAGGAAGCTTATTTCCTATATTAAGGAAAAAGTAATGGACAGTTTTGAATTGAGCGTCAATTTTATTAATAGGATGATGGGTATGAAAAGAGCAAGAATCATTTATAATCCAACCTCTGGACGGGAAATTTTCAAGAAGAATCTCCCTGAGGTGCTGCAGAAGCTGGAGGAAGCGGGCTATGAAACCTCGTGCCATGCTACAACCTGTGAGGGTGATGCCACTAAGGCGGCACGTGTAGCAGTGGAACGGAAATATGATTTGGTCATAGCAGCCGGGGGAGACGGAACGATCAATGAAGTGGTCAATGGGATGGCCGAGCAGGAGTACCGGCCGAAGCTTGGCATCATTCCGTGCGGCACAACCAATGACTTTGCCCGTGCGGTCCATATTCCCCGAGATGTACAGGCTGCAGTTGATATCATCATACAGGGCGATACGATTCCTGTTGATATCGGCCGGTTCAATGATAAATATTTTATTAATATAGCCGGGGGCGGAAGGCTGACCGAGCTTACTTATGAAGTGCCGAGCAAGCTGAAAACCATGCTGGGGCAGCTGGCCTATTATCTGAAGGGCATTGAAATGCTTCCTTCGATCAAATCCACGGAAGTCAGCATTGAATACGATGGGAAGCTGTATGAAGGTGAAGCCATGCTCTTTTTGGTTGGGCTCACCAACTCGGTGGGGGGCTTTGAACGCCTGGCCCCGGATGCGTCGATCAATGACGGGCTGTTTTCCCTGCTGATCCTGAAAAAGACGAATCTCGCCGATTTCATCCGGATTGCATCCATGGCAGTAAGAGGAGAGCATATCCATGATCCCCATGTCATCTATACACAGGCCAACCGGATAAAAGTTACCTCCAAAGAAAAAGTCCAGCTGAACCTGGACGGAGAATTCGGCGGACTGCTTCCAGCTGAATTCGTCAATCTTTACCGCCATCTTGAAGTATTCGTGCCGATCGATAAAATCCGCAAGGAAGACCGGCCGTACGAAACTGTGGAGGAATAAGAAACAGGGAAGAGAGCTGGTGTCTCTTCCCTGTTTTTTTTGTTTTACAAAAGGCGCGGAAAAGCTCCCGCGCCTTGTCTCATCTTATTTATGCTTTATGCTTAATCAAATCAGTAATTGCGTGGTAAATCTCCATTCCCTGGTAAAGAAACAGAGTAGACGCCGTTAATGAAAAAGCGCCGATCATTAAGAATCGAATCCACATAATATTGTCCTCCTTATTGTTTGTTTAGCTTTAGCTGAACAATGCAGGAGAACGGTCCACATAGTTGGACTGATAAAAGACGCTTTTCAGGAAAAAATGATGAAGTGCGAAAGCAAGATGGCGGACAGCCAGGAATACCATGATAGCTGCCAGCAGGATAACAGTGGAACTGCCGGGTAATGCGGAAGGTTCGTGCTTTTCATCCGCAGTCAGCTGGAATGATTCCCCGGTTTCTCCGAGAAGGGCTGCCTTGCTTTCATGGACGGGCTGGTGATCCTGATGGATTGGCTGATAATGAACGAACAAAAATGACAGGATTGTCATTAAAAGCAGTGCTGAAACAGCTCTCGCCTTTCTCATCTTCTCACACCCCTTCGCCAAATAGAATATTACCATCATATCGCCTTTGTTCATGTTTTAAAACAAAAAAGTTTTGACAAAATCCCCAGTTTTGACGCGATTTGGGGATGAAAAGGTTTACTTTGCTGCTGTATCAAGGGTGGGGAAATTTTGTGTGTTTTTCATGTGCATGCGGTTGGTTTCAGCTAGTGAGAATGTGGCAGGGGAGGCGGTTATTTGCGAGTTTTGGGATTTATTTGCGGGATATGATTTTTATTTGCGACTTTTAAGATATATTTGCAGTTTTCAATAATATTTGTGACTTTCGGCATATATTTGCGACTGTCCTCAGATCGGGGGACTCTGCAAGCAGGCCGCACATTCCGGTTATTAGCAACTTTTCAAGTTTATTAGCAAGTTTCCTGTTTTATTAGCAACTTTTCCCATATACTAGCAACTTTTCGATTTTATTAGCAACTTCTTCAATATATTAGCAACTCCACTCCGCCCAACCTCCAAACCCAGCTCCCCAGCCAACCCCTCATCCCCAAAAATCTCCCTGCCTTCGCTTTCCCCCACCCTTTGTGGTACAATCTTGCTAGTCAATAGAGCCACGGAAATTAACACAGCAAAGGACGAACGTGATGAAGGGTACTGTTCCAGTTCAGAAGAATGATTATATAGATGTAATGTTTGAAGATTTGACGCATGATGGGGCAGGAGTCGCGAAGGTGGATGGCTATCCGCTGTTTGTGCCGAATGGCCTGCCGGGCGAGAGGGCACAGGTGAAGGTGACGAAGGTGAATAAAGGGTACGGGTTTGGGCGTTTGATGGAGATTTATGAAAAGAGCCCGCACCGTGTCGTTGCTCCCTGCCCGATTTATAAGGAGTGCGGCGGCTGCCAGCTGCAGCATCTCAGCTATCAGGGCCAGATGCTGGCAAAGGAAAAGCAGGTGCGTGATGTGCTTACAAGGATCGGAAAGCTTGAGGACGTGAAGGTTCATCCGGTTCTCGGGATGAGTGAGCCGTGGAGATACCGGAATAAGGCACAGGTGCCGATAGGCGAGCATGAAGGCGGCCTGATCGGCGGCTTCTACCAGCAGCGATCTCACCAGATCATCGATATGAAAGAGTGTCTGATCCAGCAGGAAAAAAATGATGAAGTCGTCCAGACAGTCAAAGAGATCTGCGCCAAGTATGGAGTCAGGGCTTATAATGAAGGGCGCCATAAAGGTGAGCTCCGCCACATCATGGCGCGGCATGGACTTGTAACCGGAGAAGTGATGGTCGTGCTGATTACAAGGACCAATGAGCTTCCGAACCGGAAAAAGATCACCGAGGAAATTGCAGCGAGCATAAAAGGAATCAAGTCGATCGTGCATAATGTGAACCCGAAGAAAACGAATGTGATCTTTGGAGACGTCACCCGTGTCATCTGGGGCGAAGAAGTGATCTACGATTATATTGGCGATATCAAGTTCGCCATCTCAGCCCGCTCTTTTTACCAGGTCAATCCGGAGCAGACGAAGGTGCTTTACGAGAAGGCGCTTGAATATGCAGATCTGTCAGGCGAAGAAAGCGTCATAGATGCTTATTGCGGAATCGGCACCATTTCTCTTTTTCTCGCTCAAAAGGCAAAGAAGGTCTTTGGAGTGGAAATCGTGCCTGAGGCAATTGAGGATGCCAAACGCAATGCGGCTCTTAACGGGATAACAAATGCGGAGTTTGCGGTTGGGGAAGCGGAAAAGGTCATCCCTGATTGGTATAAGGAAGGAAACCAGGCGGATGTCCTGGTTGTCGATCCGCCGCGCAAAGGCTGTGATGAAGCCTTGCTGCAGACGATTCTAAGCATGAAGCCGAAAAAAGTGGTCTATGTTTCCTGCAATCCTGCCACGCTTGCCCGCGATTTGCGGATCCTTGAAGACGGCGGGTATAAGACAGAGGAAGTCCAGCCGGTTGATATGTTCCCGCAGACGATGCATTGTGAAGCAGTGGCAAAAATCACCCTAAAAGATCAATAATCCATAAAACTGAGGCAGCCCCAACCAGGCTGCCTTTTCACATACTTCCAAACACTCTGACCAATACTAAAACGGGTGATGAAAATGGCATGCCGTTCTAGTGATGAATTAAAAAAACTGGTTGAGGAAGCGCGGAAGGAGACGGTGCACGGAAGGGTGGCCGATTATATCCCTGCGCTTGGTAAGGCGGATCCGGGAGATTTATCCATTGCGATCCAATATCCTGGCGGCGAATGCGTCTCTGCCGGTGTTGTTGAGGAAAAGATTACGCTTCAAAGTGTGTCAAAAGTAATCAGCCTGGCCTATGTTTTAATGGAAAGGGGCCCTGATTATGTGTTCGACCGTGTGGGGATGGAGCCGACGGGCGATCCGTTCAACTCGATTGCCAAGCTTGAGACCATGGCGCCTGCCAAACCGCTGAATCCCATGATTAATGCAGGGGCGCTTGTCGTTACACACATGGTGGAAGGAAGTTCTCCTGGTGAGCGTTTCGAAAAGCTTCTTGGTTTCGTCCGGCGGCTCGCAGATGATGAAACGATCGGCTACTGCCGGGAAGTAGCAGAGTCCGAATTGAGGACAGCCGACCTGAACAGGGCGCTTTGCTATTTCCTGAAGCAGCATGATGTTATCCAAGAAGATGTAGAAGATCTGCTCGACTTATATACGAGGCAGTGTGCTATTGAAATGAACTGCCTGAACCTGGCTAGGATTGGCCTTGTTTTTGCGCTGGATGGAAAAGACCCGCGGACAGGCGGGGAAATCATGCCTAGGGACATCGCGCGGATCTGCAAGACCTTTATGGTAACCTGCGGCATGTACAATGCTTCAGGCGAATTTGCGATCAAAATCGGGATCCCGGCGAAAAGCGGTGTTTCAGGAGGGATCATGGGTGCGGTCCCTGGCCGTTTTGGCATTGGCATCTTCGGGCCGGCCCTTGATGAGAGGGGAAACAGCATTGCAGGGATCCGGCTTTTGGAACTGCTGTCGAAGAATTACAGTTTAAGCATGTTTTAATCCAATCATAAAACCCGCTGCAATTACAGCGGGTTTCTGGCTTATGCCGGTTCCTTGATCTGGTCAAAAAATGCCGAAATAAGCTGTTCAAGTTTGTCGGTATCCATCGGTTTGAATAAGCCGCTTGCCTTAATGGTTGCCAATGTGCTCTCAATCAAAAACCTTCTCGGATTCTTGGATCTTAGAAGCTCTTCCTGTATAAAATCAAGAAGCTCCACATATTTAGGCTCTTCTTTGTTGATTGCTTTTTTCAGCGTTAGGACCGTGTGGTGGAGATCCTTTTGGAAGCCGGGATTTGGGTGTCTGCAGTCTGGCGCCCATTTATCCAGAAGTTCAGGCTGAAACAGCTGGTCTTCTGTACTGGATACCTCTTCAACCATTTTCACAATTCTCTTTACACTGTACTGTACCACCTGGTGGATGCTGGCATTCACTTCATTCGCAATTGTGTGATATTTCAAGTTCTGGTTAAGGATCCCGAGAAATATGATCGAGCAGTCAAGAAGATAGTATTTCTTGCTTTCGCCGAACAGATCGATGAACCGCTGATACAGCCAGCGCAGCATGCGGAGCTGTCCGCGTTTGATGAATTCCTTCAGGTCTTCATCATTTAAGATGTAGACTTCTTCGAAAAGGGCGATCAGCTTATTCGCTCGGTTCGTTATCAGCTGAAGCTCGATCTGCTGGATGAATATATCTATATCGGCAGGATCCTGGCCAATGAGCAGTTCATTGCGTTCTTTTTCCAGCTGGGAATAGATGCTTCTGACCATTTCAATCAGGAGTTCATTCTTAGATGGAAAATAATTATAGAAGGTTCCTTTGGAGATGCCGCTGTACTCCAGGATATCCTGAATGCTGGTGGCCTGGAAGCCTTTATCGATAAACAGCTGGTGTGCCATTTTGATCACATGCTGTTTCCTGTCATTCATAAAATCACCTTTTTTAAGTAGTATACTGCCTGTATAAATTTTATAGTACACCATTTATTATGCCAAAACAAATCCAGTTATTTCAACGGAATTTAATGATTGCAATCTTTGTACCGATGGTATATGATATGTTTTGTGAAACAGGAGTCCAATATATTGGACTTAAAGTATAGGAGGAAAAAATGGAACAAAAAATAAATAATACAGGCAGGCCGCCGTACGGTATGATCGCGGTTCTGATGATTGGCGCCTTTATTGCTTTCTTGAATAATACGCTCTTGAATATCGCGCTGCCTTCTATCATGAAGGAGCTTGAAATCGGCGCATCAACCGTTCAATGGCTGACTACCGGCTTCATGCTCGTAAACGGAATTCTAATCCCGACAACTGCTTTCCTTATTCAAAAATATTCTGTACGCAGGCTGTTCCTTGCAGCCATGCTTTTATTTACAGCGGGGACTGTGCTGGCCGGAACTGCGCATATTTTCCCGGTATTGCTGGCTGGAAGGATGCTTCAGGCATCAGGTTCGGCTATTCTTATGCCGCTTTTGATGAATGTTATGCTGATCAGCTTCCCTGTTGAAAAAAGGGGAACGGCGATGGGTGTATTTGGACTGATCCTCATGTTTGCACCTGCAATCGGCCCTACGCTGTCAGGATGGATCATTGAGCACTATGATTGGAGAATGCTGTTCCACTTCATTACTCCGATTGCGGCTGTAGTTCTGCTTGTCGGATTCTTCCTGCTGAAGGATAAGAAGGAAAAAGTGAACATCCGCCTGGATATGCTGTCTCTTATCCTGTCCAGCATCGGTTTCGGCGGAATCCTTTACGGGTTCAGCTCCGCGGGGGACAAAGGCTGGGACAGCCCGCATGTGTATGTAACCATTACAGTGGGTGTTATCTCGCTGATTATTTTCATCCTGCGCCAGACAAAGCAGGAGCGCCCGATGCTGAACTTCGGGGTTTATAAATATCCGATGTTTGCTTTATCATCAGCCATTACAATGGTAGTCAATATGGCACTGTTCTCAGGGATGATCCTTCTGCCGATCTATGTGCAGACCCTTCGCGGAATCTCGCCTATGGATGCAGGGCTTCTGCTTCTGCCTGGAGCCATCATCATGGCATTCATGTCGCCTATTACCGGCCGTTTGTTCGATAAATTCGGAGGCCGCGTGCTTGCGATCATCGGACTTGCGATCACTGTAGTAACGACTTACCTGTTCTCAAAGCTTACTCTTGATACAACTTATACAAATTTGATCATTCTTTACTCTGTCCGTATGCTTGGGATGTCCATGGTTATGATGCCGGTATCAACTAATGGCCTTAACCAGCTGCCAGCCCAGTACTATCCGCACGGGACAGCGATGAATAACACTTTGAACCAGGTATCTGGCGCGATTGGAACAGCGTTGCTTGTGACAATCATGTCAACGCGGACCAAAACCCATGCTGAAGAGATTGCTGCTGATGCATTGCAGCAGTCGGCAGGGTCAAATGCCGGCGTCCAGCCGACAGAAGCTGCGCTTGCCCAAATGGAGCAGCAGATCGGCATGCAGGCTATGCTTGAAGGCATCAATGATGCTTTCCTTGTGGCAACCTTCATTGCTGGTGTTGCCCTTGTGCTTGCCTTCTTCATCAAGCGTGCCAAGCCGGCTGAAGAACCATCTGAAGCAAAATCTTCACAGGAAAAGACTGCACCAAAGCTGGCTGAAAACTAATAGAGAAAAGGAGAATGTCCATGGGGCATTCTCCTTTTTACATTAAAAAAAGGAAGAGCAGAATCTTCCTTTTCCCTTTTAATATGTTTTTACCACATCATCGAAAGCCCTTCTTGATTTCGGACGCGGATCTTTTGTACGGTAGCCGAATGCAACCATGACGGATATGCCGAAGTGGCCGTCCTCGAGGATGCCTTCCTCCTGGAGCAGTTCATTCATTTTTTCAATATTAAAGCCTTCGATCGGACAGGAATCGATGCCAATCTGGGCAGCAGCTGTCATCATATTAGCAAGGGCGATGTAGGTCTGCTTGGAAGCCCAGTCATACAGCGGACGGTCTCCTTCAAGAAGCTTGAAATCATCTTTCTGGAATTCCTCAACCCGGCCAAGGTATTTTTCGAGTATATCAGAAGGCATATTCAGAACATTGGTGAATTGGTCTTTTAAATAATCCGAATCATACTTAGTATCCATTTTGGTCCGCGCCAGAATGACGACGAAATGGCTCGCATCAGGCAGCTTGCTGTAAGCACCCCAGGAAGCGTTTTTAATTTTTTCCCGAAGTTCCGGGCTTTCAATGACAGCAAAGCGCCAAGGCTCAAATCCGAATGAGCTTGGAGAGAGACGGCCGGTTTCCATGATGAAGCGGAAGTCATCCTCCGGGATTTTTTTATCTGGATCAAATTCCTTTGTTGCGTGGCGGAAATGGTAAGCGTCCAGAATCTCCTGCTTTAATTCTTCTTTATTGCGCATCTCGTCAACTCCTTCTATTTTACTCTCATTAAAATTACCATAATCCATTTTTTAATTCATGAAATCGGCTCGGCGGGAAATGGTAATGGAAAAATCTGTTTATTATTCCTCTATTTCCATAAATTATTGGGCAGGCGGTGCGGGTACATAACAACTACACCTGAATAATAGAACATCTTGGAAAGGCTGGATGAGGCAGAACATTTTTTGTATGTTTCCAGCAGAGTCCATCGGGTAATTAAAAAGCATATTAAAATCTAAAATTTACAGGAGGTAATCATGATGAATGACAACAAAAAGTTCATTGGAGTATTCGATACACAGGAAGAAGCAATCAAGAAGATTGACGACTTAAAACTCCAGGGCTACGGAGAATCGGATATTTATGCGGTTGCGAAGGATGCCGATGATATCTCTATGGTAAGAGGGCGAACCGGTGCAGAAGTGGAAGGAACGGATGCAGACGGCGGTTCATGGCTGGACAAGTTTATGTCATTCCTGACTGGTGAGGATGAGGTCCGCGGAGGAATGCAGAATATGGGACTGACAGATGCAGAGGCTGACCGCTATTACAGTGATATTCAGGCGGGAAAAATTCTGCTGTACGTTGATAAGGATTATGATCAATACTATGGAGAACGGACACTTGCTAATGAAGCAAACCCTACGAGCCCTGCTGCTCCGACCCTTGATGCCACAGGCTATGGGGCAGTAACCGGTCCGAATAATACAGCAGGTACAGCCGGCATGGCAAACACTGCAGGAATGCGTACAGGCAGACTGACCGACGAGCCGGACGGCTATGTAGAGGGTGTCAAGGCAGATGAATTGACCGGCTCTGCTGATGTAGAGGGTGTCAAGGCAGATAAATTGAATGGCTATGCTGATGAAGATGACTTGACTGACGAACAGCGCCTGCGCCTGCGTGAGGAGCGCCTGCAGGTTGACAAAGAGCGCGTCCAGACCGGTGAGGTTCACGTTGAAAAAGACGTTGTAGAAGAAGAGCGTTCAGTTGATGTGAATGTCAGCCATGATGAAGTATATGTAGAACGGCGCAAAGTTGACGGGCAGGCCGTTGATGGAGATGCCGGACCGATTGTCGATGACAATGACGATATAAGAATTCCCATTACTGAAGAACGTCTGGAAGTTACGAAGAAACCTGTCGTGACTGAGGAGCTTGTTGTCGGCAAGCGGAAGGTTGAGGATACAGAGACTGTCAGGGATACAGTCAAGCGTGAAAAAGCCCATGTGGATGGTGCGGATGATTACGATGAAGATGACCGTGATTCCGGCACAGCCTATCTGGGCAGCGATCAGGACGACAGCCTGGCAGACCGTATGGACGATCGCGGCCGCTTCTAATCTGAATAAAGACGAAACAGCCAGCATCATGCTGGCTGTTTTTTCTGTGCAGAATTTTATTTACATTCACATATCGGTGGTATAAATTGGTATATAAAAAGAAAGCGGGTAAGCGTATGGTGAACTTCTATTTATTTGCTTTGATGTGCATTTTTCTGATCATCCTGCCAGGGCCTGATACAGCGGTTGCTACAAGAAATACACTCTCTGCAGGCAGGATGGGCGGACTCAAAACGGCGGCAGGCACATGCTCTGCGCTGGCAATCCATACACTTGCTGCGGTTGCCGGGCTTTCCGCCCTGATTGTCAAGTCGGCTATGCTTTTTTCTGTATTGAAATATGCCGGTGCTGCTTATTTGGTCTATCTTGGAATCAAAAGCCTGCTATCAATCAGGAATGGCGGACAGGAACTTGATAAGAACAGCGAGCAGGTGATTAAAGGGAAAACGTTCTTCAGGCAGGGCTTTTTGACGAATCTGCTGAATCCGAAGGTCGCTGTATTTTTCCTGACCTTTCTGCCGCAGTTTGTTGAAGAGGGGACCGCGCCATTTTTCCCATTCTTCCTTATGGGAGCGGTCTATACCATTTTGACTGCTGTCTGGTTTTTCTTATATGTACTCTTAATCCAGCAGATTAGTTCTTTTATGAAAAAACCGAAAACTCAGAAGGCAATCGAAGGGCTGACCGGGACCATTCTCATCGGTTTCGGGGTCAAGCTTGCTCTGGAGAAGGCGCGGTAGTCTCCTCATTTCCATTAAAACATGCTATTCTGTAAATAAGATCATAAGAACAGAAGGGCTGAGTCCATGTATTTAACTATTGAAGAAACGGCAGAATATCTGTCAATGCCAGCTGCTGCTGTCGAAAAGCTTGTACAGCAGAAGAAAATCCGCGCCATTTTTGACGGCGAGCAGTATCTCATTTATAAAGAGCAATTCAAGACTCATTTGGAACAGATGGAGAAGTATAAAAGGCTGGTCGAGGAAGTACTGAATGAACCGATTCCGGAAGATCGGGATATAAAGGATGAAGACTAACACAAAGCGCCTGGGCTGCCGGGTGCTTTTCTATTTTTTAAAAGCTCTGTTAAAATCTGTTGTTGATAATTTGATTACATGGAGATATAAAAACAGGAAGTCGCCTTATGGAGTGGCCAGCAAGCTTTAAAATAAGCGGAAATTTTCCGGTTAAGCTGCTAAATATGGCACGAGTGGGTATAAATAAGCGGAGAATTTCCGTTTAAGCGGAGCAAAGTTGCCCATTTTCCTGTTTTTTGAGTTGATAGGCGGAATTTCTCCGTCTATTTGAGCTGTTTTTAGAGGTTTTAAGAAATTAGGGGGAATTTCTCCGCTTATTTTTCAGCCGGTCACTGATTCCCTCATATCAGGTCAAGGAAGGTTCACTCTTTTATGGCTGGAAATGAAGACCTGGGTGAAAATCACTTTAATATTGATATAAGACCACTAAAGAATAAGATTGAATTCAGGAATAAAGGTGGTCAAAAAATATACAGACTTCAAAATGGAGAAGAAGCTATTTACATTGTTGACAGGAACCATACAAAGCTTGTCTTTGAAAAGGACCATTGGCAATACATGCTCGGTGTTTCAAAGAGGATTGCCGATAGAGTACCACCAGAAATGAAATGTTGGTTTCGATTGCTAACTCAACTTTTCTAGACTAATAAGACCTCTTTGTTATTAATAGCGATCACCGAAAAGGGACGCTTTTTTTCTTGGTAATTTGCCTTGTCAAAGTGATATTTAGTTTGTGTAAATAAAGAGTGCCTGTGTCTAATAGAAGCTGCCAATAGCATTAGGCGGCTTTTTTTTATTCTAGAAAAGGGGCAGGTTAGTATTGGAGGATAAGCCGATATAGAAACAATGAAACTTTTGTTTTATATAAGCGTATTAGTGTGTAAGAGGAACACATTAGGTTTTGTCAATGGCATTATTGAAGGAAATTGAGAAATAAGGGGATATTATATGTCACCATTTTCGTTAGGATTAATACTAGGTGCCTTTTTAGTTATAGGGGTACAACAAATGATTTACACTTTAATATGGGTATATACAGGGGAAAATATGGGGATGTTGCGAAACATTAGAACAGCTATAAAGATTCTAAAGAATAAGGAAAAAGAGAAAAGTGGAGAAAGTTATTAAGAAATTGTTGAATGACAACAAAGTCGGGAAAGACTTGAATTTGTCAATCAACTACCGTGTAAAAAAAAGTTCAATAAAGACTCGTTACAAATTTAGGATTGAGTCTTATTTAATGAGAATTTGGAACAAAAATTGTAGATATTGTATTATTAAAATGCAATAGTTATTTATGTTAAGATAAACAATTGTGAAAATGCACTTAAACAAACGGGTGCTTTAGTCTACCAAGCAATTATTACAAAATGGAACTTCCACAAATCAGGAAGTTCCATTTTTATTTTTAATCTCAACATGGAACTTAGCTCTATTAATTATGCACCAGCCTGGTGAGACAGAAAAAGAGAAACAATGACATTTTGGATAAGTTTATTGTTGTGCTGATGGATAAAAAGGAGTATATTTAAATGAGAATGATAATCAATTCTATTGGTTATGAGGAGTGAGCGGAATGAATCAGCAGGAGATTTTTGATGTCACCATTATCGGCGGGGGGCCAGCAGGCCTATATTCAGCCTTTTACAGCGGCCTCAGGGAAATGAAAACAAAACTGATTGAATTTCAGCCGCAGCTTGGCGGAAAAATACATGTTTATCCTGAAAAGATGATTTGGGACGTCGGCGGCCTGACGCCAACTCCAGGTGCAAAGCTGATTACACAGCTGGTAGAGCAGGGGCTGACCTTTGATCCGGAGGTTGTGCTTAATGAAAAGGTGGAAGCGATCTCCCGCAGGGAGGATGGAATTTTTGTCCTTTCCGGATCTTCGGGAAGGCTGCATTACTCAAGGACAATCATTGTCGCTGTAGGCAGCGGAATTCTGAATCCTCAGAAGCTGAACATAGAGGGCGCTGAACGGTTTGAGGTTTCCAATCTGAATTATACGGTAAAATCACTGCAGCATTTCAAGGATAAAACGGTCATCATTTCAGGCGGCGGCAATTCTGCGATTGATTGGGCGAATGAGCTGGAGCCGGTCGCACGCCAGGTGTATATCGCTTTCCGGAAGGAGAACCTTTCCGGACATGAGGCGCAGGTGTCCCAGCTTCTTGGGAGCTCGGCCATCTGCCTTGGCTGCACGTCTATCACAAAGCTGATTGCCGGTGAAAGCCATGAGGAGATTGAAAAGGTCGAGCTGACCAATTGTGAAACAGGAGAAGTTTCTTATCTGGATGTGGACGAAGTCATCATCAACCATGGCTATGAGCAGGATGCTTCATTATTGAAGAATAGCGGATTGAAGATTGATATTGCCCAGGATTTCTATATTTCCGGGAACAGCTGCAGTGAGTCATCCATTGAGGGTCTCTATGCAGCAGGGGATATCCTTCAGCATGAAGGCAAGCTCAATCTGATTGCAGGCGCGTTCCAGGATGCTGCCAATGCGGTGAACAAAGCAAAGCAATACATCCAGCCGGACGCCGGCAGGGCCGCGATGGTCTCGTCCCATAATGATGTATTTAAGCAGCGCAACCGTAAGATTGTCCAGCAGATGATTAAATAATAGACGTAAAGGCAGGTACCCTGATTTGGGCGCCTGCCTTTTTTTAGTATTCTTGATACTTGATTTCCGTTCCTCTTCCCACATACCATTCATAGAAGTCTGCCGCCATTTCTTTCGGCACATCATCAAGGCTGGAATGGAGGACCGGCTTGGCTCTGTTGACGGTTTCAATTGAAGCAAGTCCGAGCCACTTTTGAAAAAGATTGCTTGTTACACTGACCTCGATCACCTTTTCCCGTTTAGAAATGAACAGTGAAGTGGATAGGCTTCCGGATTTCATCTGGATGAACTGGCTGTTCAGAGTGTATCTTGTATTCCAGTAATCCAGGATTCTTAACAGGGCTATGATGATTAGGAGGCCAGCAGAAACGAACAGCCAGGCTCTCTCTGTATCAAGGATTTCAGGCTTGAACCATGCCAGCCCTGCAGTGGCCAGAATCCACACCCAGCTTGGCTTTAACAGGCGGATCCAGAAAGACTTCCCTGGCAGCCGCTTCATTTCCCTGGTGACCTCGTATTGCGGCAGGATTTCAGAAATCATTTCATAGGCTCTTTTAACAGGGAGGAACGGATACAATGTGCTGATTTCAGGCGAATCCTCACCGAGGCTTACACCGCCGGCGCTTGTCAGCTTTACTTCTGCAAGTCCCAGCAGCCTTTTGATGGGCGGCTGTTTCACCTCAATAGCCTGCACCCTCTCTTTTAAAATGGAGAATCTGGATTCATCGAGCACTCCCTGGACGATATAGATCCGTTCCTGATCTGAGGAAATTTCATATTTCCCGTATTTAAGATAAGTCCTTGTCACTCCGATCCCGGTCGAAACGAGCAGCAGAAGGATTAGGATGCCAGCAAGAAGAAGACTTGAACCCATCAATGCGGCAAAAAGACCCTGGGCCTTCTCATCCAGGTCAAATACTTCATCGATTTTAAAATAAATGGACACAATGGCGGAAAAAAGGACAAGAAAGCTGAAGGAAGTGAATGATGCTTTAAGGATGTCCTTTTTTCCAGGGGTAAAATGGACGATCCTCCCGGCAGGAAGCACAGGCTGTGCAGTTTTCTCGTTTCCGGCTTCCTGGCCAGCCGGAGGAGCGTCCGCCGGATCCACAAGTGAAATGCCTTCCTCCTGCGGACGGGAAACATGTTCTTCCAGCTTTTCAGCTTCTTCCTTTCGGATGACCTTGAATTCAATCGCTGAATCTGCGCCTGTCATTCCTGTTTCAAACCGGATTGAAGTCAACCCGAATATCCGGTGAAAAAGGGAGGTGCGGTAATTCACATTCTGTACCTTTGAAAAAGGGATGGTCTGATTCGATTTGGTAAAAATCCCTTCTTTTAAATGAAAGGAACTGCCGTCAAGCTTATAGGTGCTTGTCAGCCATTTCAGGACAATTGAAACAGCGGAAACAGCCATGAAAAGGAAGAATACCAGCCTTCCGTATTTAACATACGCAGCATCAGAGCCAAATTTGATGACAAACAGAAAGAAAACGATGAATATGGAACCCTTCACCAGCTGGTAAAGATTCATCAGCATGATAAGCGGGTGATGGCGTTTTTCCTCGATCATTGTTCCACTTCCTTTATTTTGGCGAAACGGGCAATCGTATCCCGCAGCTGCATAGCCACTTCGTCAGGCAATGCAGGAATAGTGTGGGAAGAGCCCATCGTTTCAATCGAGATGGAATAGAGGCCATATCTCCTCATCAATGGTCCCTGGCTGGCAGATACAGATTGGATTTTTGTCATAGGGACCAGCTGGTGCTTCTCGATAATCGCCCCGAACTTCAGCTTCAGGAATTCCTCGTCCACTCCATACCGCCAATTTTT
Organism: Bacillus sp. MMSF_3328; assembly: GCF_030733525.1. NCBI lineage: Bacteria > Bacillati > Bacillota > Bacilli > Caryophanales > Bacillaceae > Bacillus > Bacillus sp. MMSF_3328. The sequence continues at coordinate 73,694 of NZ_JASHIV010000004.1, forward strand.
ATAAAGCAGCATCGGCCTGATGATCGACCAGGGAATAGAGAGAACTGTAATCACCACTAACCCGATCAGAATCCAGCCGATCCACTCTTTCCATGCAAAATAATGATCCAGATACAATAGTATGCCGAGAACGGCGAAGGCAATAATGTCGCCGATCATATCGGCCGTAATCCAAACTTTTACCGCGTTTTTTGATAATCTGTTTTGAGGCGGTGCGATCCGCGATTCCAAAAATACCACTCCTGAAAACAATTTAATAGAAAGATTAAGTCCTTATGTTACTTACGTCGAAGGTTCTCATAAAGATTCATTTAATTTTGCGGATAAGAGGGGGATTTCTAGTTTACAGCCTGTTTCACACGAAAAATGGAATGTATCTGTTTTCAAAAGATGTTTCACTTGTAAAATACGAACATTATTATAAGTTGACTTTTTATCGTTCGTATATTAAACTCTTTAATGGGTTGGGGCAATAAATGCCCGCCGAATAATAATAATAGTGACTCTGGATGCTTCCGAGGAAGCAGGACCTTGATTTTATACACATATAAGGAGTGTTTACTCATGGATAATGTATTTGATTACGAGGATATTCAATTAATTCCGGCAAAATCAATTGTGAACAGCAGGACTGAGTGTGATACAACGGTTGAGTTTGGAGGACGCACCTTTAAGCTGCCGGTTGTGCCTGCCAATATGCAGACCATTATTGATGAGCGCATTTCCATTCAATTAGCAGAAAAGAATTATTTTTATATCATGCACCGCTTCCAGCCTGAGAAGCGCCTTGCATTTGTAAGGGATATGAAATCACGCGGATTATATGCGTCAATCAGCGTCGGTGTTAAAGAGGAAGAATACACTTTCGTTCAGCAGCTGGCTGAGGAAAATCTGGTTCCTGAATATATTACAATCGACATCGCCCATGGCCATTCCAATGCAGTGATTAAAATGATTCAGCATATCAAGAAGCTCCTTCCGGGAAGCTTTGTCATCGCAGGAAATGTCGGCACGCCTGAAGCAGTCCGTGAGCTGGAGAATGCGGGTGCTGATGCAACGAAAGTTGGAATCGGGCCAGGGAAGGTCTGCATTACGAAAATCAAAACCGGCTTTGGAACCGGCGGCTGGCAGCTGGCGGCATTAAGATGGTGCGCCAAGGCAGCAAGCAAGCCGATCATTGCGGATGGGGGCATCCGCACACATGGCGATATCGCCAAATCAGTCCGTTTCGGCGCTTCCATGGTCATGATCGGTTCCCTTTTTGCGGGACATGAAGAATCCCCTGGAGAAACAGTCGAAGTCAACGGGAAGCTGTACAAAGAATACTTCGGATCTGCTTCCGAGTTCCAAAAAGGCGAAAAGAAGAATGTTGAAGGCAAGAAAATGCACGTAGAATACAAAGGTGCTTTAGAAGATACGCTGATCGAAATGGAGCAGGATCTTCAGTCCTCCATCTCCTATGCGGGAGGAAACAAGCTGTCCGCCATCAAGAACGTGGACTATGTGATTGTCAAGAACTCCATCTTTAATGGAGATAAAGTATACTAATCAGCAAGCCGCCTGTCCTGGATAGGCGGTTTTTTGCTGCATTCAGAGGATAAAAATAAAATAAGAGGGACTTTTTTGAAACCAAAAACGGTTTGGAATTGTCTAACTGCCAGGAAGAAGGGGGGAAGGAATTGGAGAAAAAAGAAAAGAGACCAATTGCTGACAGAAGCCATGGATGAATATGGGCATTACCTGACCCGGCTCGCTTATGCTTTTGTAAAAGACGAAGCGAAAGCCGAGGATATCATCCAGGAGGTCTATATCCGCTATTATCTGAAACTGGAACAATTCGAAGGCCGGTCCAGTGTTAAAACCTATTTATACAGAATGACCGTGAATGAATGCAAAAACTACCTGAAAAGCTGGGGTTTCCGAAAAATAGATTTTTTTAATAGAAAAAGTGTGATGCCTTCATCCGATTTTACGCCTGAAGAGGAAGTGCTGAGGCGGGATGAGGAAAGCAGGACTTTCCGGCTGATTGACAGGCTGCCGGTCAAATATAAGGAAGTTCTTTGGCTTCATTATTATGCAGAGCTTTCTGTAAAGGAGATCGGAGATATTTTGAAGTGCCCGGCCAATACGGTGAAAACCAGGCTGGCCAGGGGAAGGGAGATGGCTCGTCTGACAATGGGAGAGGAGGAGATTGATGATGCCAAAGAATATTAAACAGGAACTTGAGGACAGCATCCCGGATCATATCACCATGTCAGGCAGGCAGAAGCAGACAATTTTAACAGAGGCGGCCAAACGCCTCGAACGCAAGCCCCGCCGCACCAGCAGGCTCATTCTGCCCCTTGTCAGTGCTGCTGCTATCCTGGGATTGTCCGGTATACTTGCCGCACCCTATGTCAAGGAGGAGCTGAAAGAGAGTGAATTCCGCCAGCAGCTTGACGCCTCTTTAGAAAAAGTGACGGTTCCAGACGCAAGCTATCCTTCTTTAATCAACTCTCAATATATTGGGGACACCAAAGAGCTGGTCTACACAGACGGAAAAGGGTTCTATTCCTTTAATAAGGAAACGAAAACAACCGAGATGCTGGTCAAGCCGGAAGAGGGGGCGGGTTTGTATGAATTTGCGGTGAATGGAGATTGGCTTGTGTGGGACAGCAGGAACAAGCTGTACGCCTTTGACCGTCATACTAAAGAAATTGAAGAGATTCCTGGTAGTGCTGCTGCAGGCGATTTTCAGATTGAAGAGGATAAACTGAGCTACCTCTCGGCTGATGGCCAATCATGGGGATATAAACTGCTGGATTTGCTCACGTTATCTGAATCTAATTTCCATGAGATTACAGGAGAAGGCACAAACAGCCAGGCATCCTTAAATGAAGGACATATTGTCATACCAGAAACCATTATGGAAAATGGTGAAAAGAATATTCATTTTACCCTCTATGACTTAAAAGGCAGGGAAGAGGAAGAGGAATTCACAGTTCCTTATGATCAGGCTGTCAATGTTACACTGACCGATGACAAAATCTATGCGGAGCTTTCAAATGAGGGGAGGTCTCCGGTTTTAGCATACATCAGCCTGGAAGACGGGAAGCTTTACAAAGTAAAGACTCCTCCCTTCAATGCCTATGCCGTATACGAAGATTACCTGGCTTTGAGTATACCTGAAAAAGAAGATTCGAATACGGTCAAGCTGTACAGGATCGTCGATGACGGTGCAGAGCCCCTGCCTGCCTTTGAGCATGTAGAAGAACGGCTGGTCAAACCGAGGTTTACAGATGATGGGATGCTTGTGGTAAACGGGGAAGGCGAGGACTTTTCTATGTATCTTCTGGATACAGGAAAAATTAATAATTGAAGGAGAGATTTACTTCAGCTTGGTGCTGAGCAGAGAAAATCTCTCCACCCATTCGTCGCTGGCGCTATAATAATTGTAAATGGGAGATAAAAGAGGAGAGGGGCGGTTTCAATCGATTTGTTTGAATTGTACTATAAAAAATACAATGAAACGGTGCAGGCGGAGGATTATATTGAGTGGGCCATCGGCTGCCTGGCGCTTGGTACACGCGAAATCCTGAAGCTCGCCGGTATGAGGGCACCCTTAAATTTATTTGAAGTGGAAAGCATGTTTGCGGATGCAATGAAAAGTGCTGGATATGAAGCTCCTCCTGAAGAAGAGTGCCTTGAATACCATCTAAAGCAGCTGCATGCAAAGTTATTGATGCCTGCAGAGAATGCCATTGAAAGGGTTAAAGAGATTTATGTCTGTACGGCGCGAAATGGCTTATCAGAAGAACAGATGGATTGGCAGGAGGTCAGCGATGCCATTGATGACTTTGAGTTCGGTGATAATATCCCTGGCTATAACATGGATAAGATCCATGAACTGATCATTACAAACGCCAGGAGGCTCTGGCATACTAAATTCAGCAAAATATCTTTCGGGGATTTCATTGGGCAAAAAATTACTAAAGTCGAGACAGAAGGTCAATTTATAATTGAATTTGAGAAGGGATATCTCAGTATCGAGTGCCCCTGGAGGATACGAAAGGCAGATGGAATTCTGCTGGGAGAAACTGATATACGCTCAAATTCAAGAGAATGGAAGTCTGTCAAAGAACTTTTGGCCGGCAAAAGAATTGAGGATGTCAGGCTGCTGGAGCAGTGTCCGTTTCTTATAGTACAGTGCGGTGACCTGTTCCTGGATTTATTCCATGCAAGTTCTTTTTTCGACGGATGGACCTTGGCTGACGAGGAAGATTTCTATCTGTTTTCCATGCATGGCGGGAGTATAGCTTAACTATAAGAAGGAACAAGAAAAACGGCACCCATCCAGGTGCCGTTTTCTGGTTATCCGGCTTTCTCAGCCAGCTCCATCCCGTTTTTCAGGCTTTTGAACCTCAGGTAAAAGGCGCATGTCATGACCAGGGACAAGGCCCCGAAGATGACACTCATATACTGCAGGCCGACCGCGTCAAGCAGGAAGCCGGTCATCAGGAGGACAATCTGGAAGACCAGGCGGTCGAGCATGTTCCGGAAAGAGAAAAAGCGGCCATGGAAATCTTTTGGCACTCTTGTCTGAAAGATGGTGGCTGCAGTCGGGAAGAAGCAGCCGACCGCGAAACCGAAGATCAGGAATGCCAGGACAGACAGAACAGGTATATCAGCAAAATAAAGGATCAGCTGCGATATGCCGATGATAAAGGAAAAGAAAAACAGGATGCTGTATGGCGAGCTTTTGCCGCTGATTTTTTTTACCGCAAAGGCGCCGAGCATGAAGGCGACTCCCTCCGCAGTATAAATCCACCCTTTAATGGCCGAGCTGTCCTGAAGCTCGCTGATATTGATGACCATCAGGTTGAATCCGCCAAGAAATAACAGCGGGACAAGCGTCAGCACGAGTGTCATGAATACAATCGGAAGCCCCTTGATGACAGGGAAGACCTCTGAAAATCCTGCAGGCTTCTGTTTGACATCCTTCTGCTTCTCCAGCTCCTTTTTCTCATCAAAGCTCAGGAAGCATGTGAGAATGAATAAGCCCAGATAGGCAGCGAGGGACAAGAGATACAGCATGGATAAAGACATGATGACCAGGAATACCCCGGCAACGGCCGTTCCAAGTACTCGTGAAAGAGTGGATACATTCATGTACACGCCGTTCAGCTGCAAGAGATCTTTCTCGCCGACTACCATCGGGATTGCTGCCTGGAGGGCAGGGAAATAGAAGGCAGCCGAAATCTGCAGGCAGACGAGGAAGACGACCATCCACCAGACTGAGCCGGTGTGGATGGCGATCAGCATAAATACAACGCTCACAGAGCGGGCGAAGCCGGAAACAAGCATGACGGTTTTCTTGCTTGCCTGATCTGTAATCCTGCCGGCTGCAGGACCGACTGCAAGGCCGGCAAGCAGGCCTGCTGCAAGTATTAAAGATTTCAAGAAATCTGACGGCACTTTTTCCTGCATAAATTCAAGGTTTCCGATAATTCCGAGCCACAGGCCGAGCCCTGCAATGAACTCCCCTGTCAGTAAAATCCACACATTCTTATTTCTCCACATATCTGCAGCCTCACGTTTCTGAATTATTTCGTTTCTCTAAAGATACTACAGAATTGAAATTTAATGAATGGGTTTACAAAAACTTCTTGCTTTATACAAAAATAAAGAAAAAATTAGAAATGGAAGTCTTTTTGCGCTTGTGCCCTGTCTAACAGATAGAAATAAAAAAAGGGGGTATCTCCTTGGATACAGCAAAGTTCATTAAGAAAGCCAGGAAAGGGGATGATGAAGCTTTTTATGAGCTGATGCAAGCGCACAAAGTGCAGCTGCTCAAAATTGCCTATTCTTATTTAAGAAACGAGGAGGAGGCGCTTGAAGCCCTGCAGGAGGTCACATTCAGGGCATACCGGTCAATCCGCAGCCTTAAGAAGGCAGATTATTTCTCCACATGGCTGATCCGGATCATGCTTAACTACTGCCATGATCAAAGCAGAAAGAAGAAAAGAGCAGCACCTTTGGATCTTACAGAGTCATTGGCAGAAACATACAATTACAGCCAAGCGCTTGAAATTGAGGAAGCATTGGAAAAAATAGATTCAAAGTGCCGGGAAGTTATTATCCTGAAGTATTATCATGATATGAAAATAAAAGAAATCGCGAACCTGCTGGAAAGTCCGGAAAGTACCATTAAAACATGGCTGTATAAAGGGCTCAAGGCTCTTCGTGAGCAGCTGGGTGAAAGAGGTGAAGCCAATGTTCAGTAATGAAGAGAGAGAGCTGGACCGTTCAAGGAAAGAACTCGACCGTTTGATGGTTTCGAATGAGCTGGCAGACCAGGCCATCATGGCTGGAATCAGGCAGGCTAAAGCGGCAGGCAGGAAAAGGAAAAGATATGCCTCTCTTTTTACTGCAGGGGCCGCCGCTCTCATTTTGCTGTTTTCTGTTAAAGGAGGCAGCACGATGGCTGAGTATTTCTCTAAAATGCCAGGCCTTGAGAAAGTTATGGAGCTTGTCAGCGGCGACAGAGGTCTGATGGCAGCAGCTGAAAATGAATATATACAAAAAATCGGAGCGTCTGCTGAACATAATGGCATAAAGGCAACCCTGGACTCCGCGATTTACGATGAACAGGCATTGATTCTTTTTTACAGCTATGAGGCAGAAAATAAAACTGCAGATGTTTACACGACAGATATAACCCTGCTTGACCGGGAAGGAAATAAGCTGCCATACCAAGCGAATCATGGGACTTTTTGGACTGCGGATAGAGAAGATTTGCATGAAATCCGTTTTCAGCTGGATGATGCGGCAGATCTTCCTGATGAATTGAGCCTTTCAATGGGGTTCACAGTGAATGATAGCCGCCAGTCTGAATCGGTCGTTCTGCCGTTTGCACTGGATAAAGAGAAGCTGGCTGAGAAAAAGGTATACAGCCTGAATAAAACAGTAAAGGTTGAAGGGCAGAAGATGACTGTAAAGGATGTCAGCATCTATCCATCACAAACAGCGGTGAGTATTGCTTTTGATCCGGATAATACGAAAAAAATCTTTGGGTTTAACGATCTCCATATCGCTGATGAAAATGGGGGCAAGTGGAAGGCCAATCATGTAAAAGATGAAAAAGTGAATGACAACGAAACAGTCATTTATTTAGAAAGTAGCTATTTTGCAGATCCGAAAGAATTGTATCTGCGCTTCAACAGCATCCGTGCCCTTGATAAGGATGAACTCATTGTCCGGGTGAACCCCTCAGATAATAAAATCATAAAGGCGCCAAAGGATGGAAAGCTGAAATCAGCAAGTGTTTTCAAAGACGAGCTCCGTCTTAACCTGGAAGCACCTTTCAGTTTCCTAGATACAATGATTTTCATGCATGCAGCCGATCTGGAAGGCCGGACTATTGGAGAGGGGCTGTCTTTTGGGGCAGGCGGTTCGCCAGTCGATAAGGAGATCACCTATTATGTTCCGTATCCAAAGGAAGAAGCCGGTGATCAAGATATCCTTCTCGAGCTTCTTGACTACCCTGCATCCATCAATGGGAATGCAGAAATAAAATTGAAATAAGAAAAGGGGTATCCTCACATCTGAAGGATACCCCTTTTCTAATTACACTGCATCAGCAGCTGACCGTAAAGCAGAATCCTTCCTGCCATGCAGGAAATAATACAGCACAGCAGACAACAGGATCAGTGCAGCCATCATGATATACAGGCTGCTGTAGCCTGTTATGGGAATGACGAGTCCAAGCAGGTAAGGGCCGAATCCAAGGCCGGCATCAAGGAAAATAAAGAAAGTGGAAGTGGCCAGCCCCAGCCTGTGCGGAGCCGTCAGCTTGACGGCGATCGCCTGTGTGCTTGACTGCATATTCCCGAATCCAAGGCCGATCAGGACACCTGATAGGAGCAGGACAAAGCTTGACCCTGCTGTGCTTAACAGAATCATACCGGCTGCGAACAGGATGAATGCCGGATACATGATATAGTTGGCGCCCTTCAGGTCCATCATGCGCCCTGTAAACGGACGGGACAGCAGGACGGCAACTGCATAGACAATAAAGAAAAAGCTTGCCGCGTCCACAAGATCAAGCTCCATCGCATAGAAATTGATGAAAGAAAGGACGCTGGAATAACAAAATGCGATTGCCAGGGTGATGACCGCAATCGGCAGCGCTTTTGGTTCCACAAAGTCCGAAACCCTGAAGCCTTTTGCTTCTGCGCTCTTCGGAGAGCCTGTGACAGGCGGGACAGTGACAAGAAAGGCAGTCACAAGACTGATAATTCCCAATGCCAGACAAAAGCTGAATATCATTTCAAAGCTTGTATGCTGGCTCATATAAATCCCGATAAATGGTCCGACGGCTGTCGCCAGTGTCGCGCTCATGCTATAGTAGCCGATCCCTTCGCCTTTCCGGGCTGCCGGAATGATCTGCGCAACGATTGTGCCTGTAGCGGTACTGGCCATGCCAAGCGTAATTCCGTGAACGAAACGGTTGGCAAGAAGAAAGGCAACCCCGGCGTGGACAAAATATAAAAGAGTAGTCAGCGTAAAGAAAATCAGTCCGATGAACAGCATTCTTTTGCGGCCGACCAGATCGATATAGCGCCCGATGAACAGCCTCCCGATGAGCGTCCCGATAATAAAGATCCCTGTTACAAGTCCGGCCTGGCTTGTCGATGCATCATATTCATTGACGGCATAGACAGAGATGGTGACCATCAGCAAGTAAAAGACAAGTGTTAAAAAAAAGTTGATGGAGGATACAACGATGAAGTCCTTCGTCCAAAGTTTTGCTTCTGAGCTGTTCAATGTGCTTCCCCCTGTTCCATTAAGTTGCTGCGGATGCCTTCCATGATGCGAATGGCTTCGAGCTGTTCTTCTTCTGTAAAACCTTTAAGGATTCTCTGCTCAAATTCATCAATGGTCAGCCGCACTTCACTGTAGACTTTATGGCCGAGCCCTGTGAGCTGCATCCTTTTTTCACGTCGGTCTTTGCTTGGCACCTGCTCTACAAAGCCGAGCTCCTCCAGTCTGGTGATAGTCCGTGTGACGGTCGGTTTTTCGACACCCTGATAGTGGGAGAGCTCCACAAGAGTGGCTGAACCGAAATTAGCGATATAATATAAAATCGTCCATTGCGCCCTCTGAAGCTGATGCTGTGCAAGAAGCTGGTTAAGCTTATTTTCAAACGGGCGGTAGAGCATCAATAGCTGATGAAAAAATTTCTGAAACGTTTTGATAGCAAACACCTCTATATAGTTATCAATAATAATAGTTACCGTGAGTAACTATAATAATATAACAGAAAATGTCTGCCTCTGTCCAGGGAACAGGCTTTTTTTTACAATTTTAAGGCGGGGCGGCAGGAAAGAGACATGGGGTTTTCCCTTTCTCTATGATAAAATTTTATTATCAAAAACGGACGAGGGGATATAGTTGAACATTCAATTGGACAGCAAAAAAATAAAAGAGGCGTGCGGGCTGGTTTCTTTTAGGAAAGGGGATTCTTTCTACCGTTCCAAAAAGGTAGTGTTCAGCCTGTATGAGCCGGAATATTGCGAGGCAGATGTGATGGCTGCCGAGGATTTCCATGTCATCATCCAGGGGGATGGGAAAGGCGGCTATCATGCGGACTGCAGCTGTCCGAGACTTGCTTCGGTCAAAACAGACTGCCAGCATATTGCCGCCGTCCTGCTGGCCATTCTTGACCATCAGAAAAAGGGTACAGCCCCGTTGGCGGATGTGGAGAGAGCGGGGCATGAGTCGCTGGCGGAAAGTCTGCTGACGATTTTTGAAAAAGAGCATTCCCGCTCAAGCGGGGAACAGCTTCACTTCGAAGACAGACAGCCGGCAGAAGTCTCCTTTACCTGCATGCCGATATCTCTTGCGGATGGAAGCACCATGCTGGGAATAGAAGCCAGCATAGACCTGCATCCGGTCAGGGACATCAGAAAATTCCTTATGGATGTAAAAGAAAGAAGCTCGAGTGCAGTTTCCCCCTTCTTTACATACGAACCTGCCGGGCATTATTTTCGGAAAGAGGATGATGCTGTGCTCCAGGAGCTGATGCGGATCATTGAGGATGAGCAGGCCCATAAAGAAGGACAGACTTTAGAAGCTGAACCGTCTATCCTGCTGATCCCGCCTACCTCCTGGAGGCGGCTCCTTTCCCTTCTCACAGCTGCCCCGATGGTTCAGCTCAAAAATAAAGGGCAGGTATACGAAGGCATCAGCTTGCCGGTGGAGCCGCTTCCACTGTCGTTCCGTTTTGAATTAAACGAAGATAAAGGCGGCCGGCTTGTGGTGAAAGGCATGGACAAAATCTTAATTCTGCAGGCATATCAGTCTGTTTTATACCGGGGGATGATCTATCAGCTGGAAAATGAGGACTGCAAGCGCCTGGCGGACCTGAAGGGGATGCTCTCGGCTTCAGGGACAGACCGGATTCCCATACAAAAAGAACAGGTCGGCTTTCTGCTGGAAAAGGTCGTACCAGGATTGAAAAAGCTGGGGGAAGTGCATCTCCCGGGCGGGATCAATACCCAGCTCATCCAGTCGCCGCTGACAGCCAAACTCTACTTGGACCGCCTGAAAAACAGGCTCCTTGCAAGCCTTGAATTTCAGTATGATAATGTCGTCTTTAATCCGCTTGAGGAGAAGGAATTCCATACAGATTTCCTTCTGATCAGAGATGAAGAGAAGGAAAGAAGCATCCTGGAAGTGATGGAGGAAAGCAGCTTTGCCAGAACCGACAGCGGCTACTATCTCCAGAATGAAGAGCTGGAATATGAATTCCTGTACCGGCAGCTTCCAAAGCTTCAGACGATGGTCAAGGTCTATGCGACAACTGCGATCAGGAACCGCATCTTCAGGGAAAGCATTCATCCGCGCATTTCCGTTAAAGTGAAAAAAGAACGGACCAATTGGCTGGAATTCAAATTTGCTATGGACGGGATCCCTGAGCATGAAGTTCGCGGCCTTTTGGCTTCGCTTGAGGAAAAAAGGAAATATTACCGGCTGCGGGACGGGGCGCTGCTCTCCCTTGAATCCAGAGAGTTTGATGAAATCAGACGGTTTTTGAATGAGGTTCCTGCCCAGGATGAGGATCTGGAAGAGGGGCTGAACGTCCCCATGGTCCCAGGGCTCCGCCTTATGGGATCACTGGAGGAAGGGGAGGTATTCAGCTTTGAAGATTCTTTCCGGAACTTTATTGAGGAGGTCCGGACCCCTGGCAGCCGCCAAATTGCCGTACCTGAAAGCCTTGAGCCTGTACTGCGCGACTATCAAAAACAAGGCTATCAATGGCTGAAAACACTGGCGGTCTATGGTTTCGGCGGCATCCTTGCTGATGATATGGGACTGGGAAAGACACTCCAGGCTATCGCCTATATCCAGTCCGAGCTTCCGGCAATCCGGAGGCTGCAGCAGCCTGCCCTCATCGTATGCCCATCCTCCCTGACCTATAACTGGCAGAGTGAATTTGAGAGATTTGCACCGGAGATCAAGAGCATGGTGATGGACGGCAGCAAAGCTGAGAGGGAGAAGCTGCTCGCAGAAGCAGGAGAGCTGGATGTCCTGATTGTGTCATATCCGCTGCTCCGCAAGGACATCAGCAGCTATGAGAAACAGCCTTTCAGCACAGTCTTTTTTGATGAGGCACAGGCGTTTAAAAATCCTGTCACCCAAACGGCAAGGACGGTTAAAAAGATCCAGGCAGGAAACCGGTTCGCGCTTACAGGGACACCGATTGAAAATTCACTGGAGGAACTATGGTCGATTTTTCATGTGATCTTCCCGGAGCTCTTCCAGGGGCTCCGTGAGTTCAGCTTTCTTGAAAGGAAAACAATCAGCAGGAGGACCAGCCTGTTCCTCCTCAGAAGGTTAAAATCGGATGTGCTTTCTGAGCTCCCGGAAAAAACGGAATATCTTGAGTCGGCCGAGCTGCTGCCAGATCAGAAAAAGCTCTATGCCGCCTATTTGGCCAAGCTCCGCCATGACACACTCAAGCATCTGGACAAAGATACACTCCGAAAAAACAAGATCAGGATCCTTGCCGGACTCACCAGGCTGAGGCAAATCTGCTGCCATCCGGCCCTTTTCGTGGACGGGTACAAAGGAAGCTCGGCGAAATATGAGCAGCTGCTGCAGATCATTAAAGAATCACGTCTGTCAGGCAGGCGGGTGCTGATTTTTTCCCAATTCACAAAGATGCTCGATATGATTGGAAGAGAATTGGCCAGGCAGGGCATCGGCTTCTTCTACCTGGATGGCCAGACGCCCTCAGAGGAGAGGGTCAAGCTGTGCGGGCGCTTTAACAGCGGTGAGCATGACTTTTTCCTGATTTCCCTGAAGGCGGGCGGAACCGGCCTGAATCTGACCGGCGCCGATACGGTCATCCTTTATGATCTCTGGTGGAATCCGGCAGTCGAGAACCAGGCTGCAGACCGTGCCTACAGAATGGGCCAAAGGCATAATGTGCAGGTGATCAAGCTGCTGGCCCGCGGCACCATTGAGGAAAAGATGAACGAATTGCAGGATAAGAAACGGAATCTCATTGAAGAGGTCATCGAGCCTGGCGGAAAAAGTCAGGGAATGCTCACAGAGGATGATATCCGGGAGATTTTGAATGTTTGATACTCTTTTAAATAGCAGAAATAGACCTTGAGGACAGGACACAGTCTGCTAATAGAAATCTGGCTGCTGTTTAATTGGCTGGCCTGAGAAATGGCTCCGGGATTCGCAGAACCTGGACCATAACAGCAAGATTGAAGACAAAACCGGGAGCCTTATCCTGTAAAATGGCAGTACAAAGCTGAAGACAGGAGGGGAGAGGTTTGGAGAAACTTTCTTTGTCATTTGAAGAAATGTGGGAGAAAATCCTTGCCTGTGACCGGAAGTATGACGGACTCTTTTTTACAGCAGTGAAAACAACCAAAATCTATTGGAGGCCATCCTGCCGGTCAAGGAAGCCGAAAAAGATCAATGTAGAATTCTATTTTAGTAAGGCGGAGGCGGAGCAGAATGGCTATCGGGCCTGCAAAAGATGCCAGCCGGAAGTGGAGCATTCCCCTCAAGTCGGGCTGGTCCGGAAGGTCGTTGCTTTTCTGATCAATCATTACGGGGAGAAAGTGACGCTGCAGGATATTGCTGAGGATGCCGGAGTGAGCGCATTTTATCTGGAGCGGTTATTTAAGGAGGAAACTTCTGAAACACCGCGGGAATACCTGGAAAAGGTTCGGGTGGATAAAGCTGCCCATCTGCTGGCTCACTCCAGGCTGACGAATTTGGAGATATGCTTGGAAGCAGGCTTTCACAGTCCTTCGAGTTTTTATAAAAGCTTCCGGAGGTTGAATGGCTGCACCCCGAGTGAATACCGGAAACGAAAGCAGGTGCCTCAGGAATGAAGTGGAAGGACGATCAATCTTCAATGGAGCTGGAGCTGCCTGCACATTTTCACTTTAGAGAAGCCTTCGTCTTTCTGGGCAGATCCAGCTATGAAATTCTTCACTATGTTGAAGGTTCTGCAGTTTTTAAGGGGATTATCTTTGAAGGGGAAGTGATCCTTCTGAAGATAAGCTCGACAGAAACCCATCTTCAAGCGAGCTTTCTGCTTGGACCTCCATCCCATAATGGAAGAAAGAAGGCAGCAGCCTTTATTGAAGAGTGGCTTGATTTAAGGTGCGATGCAAGTGGATTTGCAAGGATGGCCGCTGGAGACCCGCTCCTGAAGGGCCTGGCAGAACGTTATGCTGGGCTGCGGATCATAGGAATCCCGGATTTATTTGAAGCGCTTGTCTGGGCGGTCATCGGCCAGCAGATCAATCTCACCTTCGCCTATAAGCTGAAAAAGGCATTCACCGAAAAGTATGGGACATGCTTTTCTTATGAGGGCAGGTGCTTTTGGTTATTTCCTGAACCAGGGATGATTGCTGCCCTTGAACCGGAAGAGCTGAAGCAGCTGCAGTTTACAGGCCGGAAAGCAGAATACATTATTGGAATTGCAAAGCTGATGGCAGAAAAAAGCTGAAAAAGGATGATCTGTTAGGCCAGCCGGGGGCAAGGGATGTGCTGATGTCTCTTAAAGGAGTCGGAGCATGGACCGCAGATTATGTGAGGATGAAATGTCTGCTGGACCCTGCCGCTTTTCCCATTGGGGACGCGGGGTTTCAGAACGCCTTAAAGCTGCAGATGGGCTTAGACAGAAAACCATCCATTGAAGAAGTTGAAAAAGCCGCAAGCCGGTGGGCTGGCTGGCAGGCTTATGCAGTCTTTTATTTTTGGAGGTCTTTATATGAATAAAATATACCGGGCTGATTATGAATCGCCAATCGGAACCATTGAAATTGCCGGCAATGACCAGGCTGTTGTCTCAATTTTATTTACTGATCGTGAAAAAGCAGAATACCCTTTGGAAAAAGGGCATCCTGATGCCATTAAAGAATGCTGGCAGCAGCTGGATGAGTATTTTAAAGGGGAACGCCGGGAATTTTCCTTCCCATACATGATGGAGGGAACTGATTTTCAGCAGCGTGTCTGGAATGCTTTGACTTCCATTCCTTATGCCAGCACAGGCACTTACAAGGATATTGCTTCCCTGATTGAAAACGAAAAGGCGGTAAGGGCAGTAGGGACAGCAAACGGAAGAAATAAGCTGAGCATTGTGCTCCCTTGCCACCGGATCATTGGCACAAATGGGACGATGACCGGCTATGCCGGGGGGATTTGGAGGAAAGAGTGGCTTTTGGAGCATGAGCGGAAGCATTTCAGCAAGAAGGACTGAGGGAAATTCACTCTGTACTTCTTTTTACTTATGTAAATTTTTAGAAAATAATGATAATATAATGGGAGAATGCAATGATAGGAGGCCATCTATGGACAGGAAATACAACGATTTAATCGGCGACATCCTTGAAAATGCAGGTGAAAAAGATAACTTCAACGGTAAAGGAAAGCCGTTGCCTAAAGAGTATTTGGAGCAGGATACCTACCAGCGCTTCCAGAAAATCGCCAAGGATGCCGGCTATTCTGCCCCCATGGCTCAAGCTCCAGAAAGAAATCTCCGAAATGGTCCATGCATGCCACTCAGAGCAGGATGCTGCTGCTATTAACGAAAAGATCAGGAAATACAATATGGCATGCCCCCCGCCGATGCAGAAAAACATTATCCGTTTCCATGACCTGGAACAGGCAAAGAGGATATGGCAGGTATAGGGGACTTTAACAGCTGCTTGCGGGCGGCTTTTTATTTTGTAAAAAGAGAAAAATTTGTGCACAGGCCATCACTCCTTCGACTTTGTTTTCCAGTAAATAACACGAATCCTTGCAGTGAAAAAGGGAAAACCCCAATGGGAGGGTGATAGCATTGCAGATTGAAAAAAAGGTACATGAATTTGATGAAGACGTGCATATCCAGATTGGGAAATATAAAATGATTGTTGAGAAAAGGTATAAGGTGCTTTCCTGGCTGAATGATTTTTTTCTTGGCGTCTTATATCTTATCGGCAGCAGCCTGTACCTGACAGATGTGGACCAAAGAATAGCCATATCATTTTTTCTCGCCGGCAGTGTCCTCATGATTGCCAGGGCGGTTTTGAATATATTGAAGGACTTGCATATCAGGAGTATTAAGCCGGGCAGCGGTAAAGGGAGATGGAAGGAACGGGATGATGAATAGGAGAGAAATCGAGGGAGGAGAAATTCTTCACTCGATTTTTTATTTCGGTAAAACTAACGATAATTTTACTAAAAAGTAGCTCTGTTTTTCTTATAATATATAATGAAATGTAAATTTTAGTTGAAATTTATTAAAACAAAGAAGGAAATTATAGATTGACATTTATTTGATATGAGTATATATTCGATTTATAGTAAAAATTTAATAAAATTTTACTTGAGTTATTTTTTTTGAATGATGATGAAAGCGCAATCATTCTACTAATCTGAGAAGCCAAGGAGGAGATCGAAGAATATATAGGTAAGGAGATGATGAATTGTTAGAAAATTTTAGTAAATCTAAAAAAGAGATTCTAATAGCTTTAACTATTATTCTACTTTTGGCCATGATTGGAATGATTTTGTTGTCTAAGAAGCAAAACGAAGCTGTTGCCTATACAAATCCTGTCGGGGACATGACAAACATTGGCGATCCTTTTGTTTTAAAAGATAAAGATAAATACTATATGTACGCCACTTCTGCGGCAACAATAGGCTTTAGAGCATGGGAGTCTAATAACCTTGTGGATTGGGAAGAGAAAGGTCTCGTATACGAGCATGAAAATCAGCCTGATCAGTGGGCTACTGGAGACTTTTGGGCGCCGGAGGTCATAAAGCATAATGAGCGATATTACATGAGTTACAGTGCACGCAATCAGGAAGGGCATTTGCAAATATCAATTGCTGCAAGCGACGAGCCGCTTGGTCCTTATCAGGATATAAGTACTGAAATCATCAAAGAGGAAGGCTCTTACATTGATGGCCATATTTTCATAGAGGATGATGGCACACCTTATCTCTATTATGTTAAAGATTGCTCAGAAAACATAATAGATGGCTACCATGTGAGCCAGATATTCGTTCAGGAAATGAGCGGGGATCTTACAGGGCTCATTGGGAAACCAAAGCTACTGCTTGAGCCTGATCAAGCATGGGAAGGGCTCGGTGGAGATTATCAGTGGAACGAGGGACCGTTTGTCCTTAAGAAAGATAAAAAGTATTACCTAATGTATTCTTCTAACTACTATGCCAGTGAGGATTATGGAGTCGGATATGCTGTTTCGGAAAGCCCTATGGGACCATTTAAAAAGGCGGAGGAAAATCCTGTACTTACAAAGGATCTTGAGAGGGGAATTTCCGGGCCCGGCCACAACAGTGTAACAACTGGGCTTGATGGTCAAACACTATATGCGGTTTACCATACGCATACCTTTCCTGAGGCTCCGAGTGGAGACAGGCAAATGAATATAGATAAAATATTATTCAAAGATGGCAAACTAGTGATTGATGGACCTACGAACACTGAACAAAAAATAAATACGGGGGGAAAATGAAATGAAAAAATTCAGGCTGCTTATGATTTTTGCAATCATGTCTGCTCTAATGCTTAGCGCGTGCAGCAATGAGGAAAAGGCTTCAAGTGAAGGTGGAAAGAAGGAGATTCTGTTGTGGAGCGGAACGACAGGACCGGATGGAGACCTTATCCAAAAGAATATTGATCAGTATAATGCAACAAACCCGGAATATAAGGTGAAAATAGTTGCTATGAAAGGTGATGTCCTCGGCAATAAACTGGCTTCTATCACTAGATCTGGTAAAGGTGTTCCGGATATTGCCCTGATCGCTTCAGAGGCTGTTTCCACGTACCATTCACAAGGAATGCTGGACTCATGGGACAAATATATCGAAGGTACTGAAGTTAAGGGAGAAAATTACCTTGAAGAAGCATGGAATGTAGGAACAGTTGAAGGTGAGCAATTTGGGCTTCCGGCTACCATGGGAAGCTGGGTGATGTACTATAACAAAGATCTCGTTGATAAGTATGCGCCTGGTGCTGCTGATGACAACATTATTACCTATGAGGAAATTGAAAAAGCTGGTGCAGCTGCGAAAGCAGACGGAATTTATGCTTACGGATTCTCTTGGCCAATGCAGAACTTCAACAACCTGTACCTGCAAATGGGCGGTAAATTCTCAGAAGACGGAAAACCGACTATTGATAACGAAACAGCAGCAGCAACTGCAGAAGAGTTTAAAATGCTTTTTGATAATGGCTATATGAACAAAAACGGTGAAGATGTTAACAAGCTTTTCAACAACGGCAAAGTAATCTTCCTTCCTGAAGGTACATGGATGCTTTCACAAATGGAAAAAATCCAGGATTTTGAATGGGCGCAAACATTTACCCCGCAGTGGGATGCTTCTAACATTATTCAGGGAAGCGGTGCTGACCAGTTTGCTATGTTCAAGAGCAAAGAGCGTTCAGAAGAGAAGATTAAAGCAACAGTTGAATTCATTGAATGGCTCCAGGGTAACCAGACAGAATGGATTAAATCAGGTGCTAACCCTACCTCCCTTGGAATGCTTGACAATGAAGAATATACTAGCATGCCTCAATCATTCCTATTAAAAACTGAGGAAGCGCGTGATGCTGTTACCATCATCACGGATCCAGGAAGCTCATATATCTTTGGAGAGATCGATGCTGCTCTTTGGGATATGATCCAAGGCAAATCGGATATTAAAGATCGATTAAAGCAAATCCAGCAAACTGTTAATGACAAAATGAATCAATAATGCAAAAAAAGGAGGGGGAGGAGAAATATTTCCTCCTTCTCTTTTTTAAAAATACGAGGTGAAGCAAATGGCAGCCCTTGCGGAAAAATCAAACGGCAAAGAAGGAAAAAAACGGAGCCGGCTCAGCCTATGGCCTGTTCTTTTTGTCGGCCCGCACCTTCTTTTATTTCTAATGTTCTTCCTTGTTCCTTCGGTGTTTGGGATCTATATTGCATTTACAAAGTGGGACTTATTCACATCCCCAGAATTTGTTGGCCTTGATAATTTCAAGACGATCCTATTTGACCAGGATTCAAGCTTTCACGGGCAGTTTTACAATGGCCTTGAAAATACCTTTATTTTTGTGCTTATTACTGTACCCTTATGTATCATTGTACCGCTGCTTATTGCTACAGCCCTATCGGCGAAGCCTAAGATGAATCGGCTTTTCCAATCTATGTTCTACCTGCCATCCTTATTTGCTATTTCGGCAGTGATGATTATATGGCAATTTTTGCTCAGTGTTTCTTATGGACCACTTCAAAATTATTTTAATATATCTACCAATATGCTGGATAATCAGCCGCATGCCTGGATATCGCTTGTCATTGTTACAGTTTGGTGGACAATCGGCGGTAACATGGTCATTTATCTTGCTGCACTCAACGGGGTGCCCAAAGATTTGATTGAAGCGGCAGAACTTGATGGTGCCGGCACTCTATCTAAGTTTTTCCGGGTGACCCTTCCGAGCATCAAGTATCAGATCCTTTTTACAACCGTTATGACTACTATTGCCCAATTCAATGTGTATGGACAGCCGCTCATGCTTACTGGGGGCGGGCCGACTGAATCTACCAAAGTGCTTTTAATGTATATACAGCAGAACGCGTTTGGCAGCGGGATGTCAGTTGCAGGCATATCCTCTGCAATGGCAGTCATGCTCGGTTTCTGCATTATGATTGTTTCAGCTATACAATTTTACCTGCTACGGGATAAGGATTAGGGGGGAGTTAAGATGAATCAAGGAAAAAAAACAAAGGCTATCGCATTCGTCTTTCTGCTGCTGATGGCTATTCTGTGGATTTTCCCTATCCTCTGGGGAGTCTTTACTTCATTTAAGTCAGAAGAAGAAATTACAGCAGCAGGAGTAAGCTTTCTGCCGATCCATTGGACGATCAGCAATTACAGCGAGCTGTTATTCAATAATGAGTCTAGCCCGGTTATTAAATGGTTCATTAATTCTTTAGTTATTTCTGTGAGCCATACTGTACTGGTTTTAGTAGTTGTTTCATTGGCAGCTTATGGTTATACCAGGCTTCAATTTAAAGGGAGAGACCTTTTATTCGGATTCCTGCTTGCATCGATGATGTTTCCAGGGGTAGTCAATCTGATTCCTTTATACAGCATAATGGATTCACTGGGATGGGTTAACAATCTTCTGGCCGTTATCGTGCCAGGTGCAGCGGGAGTATTTAATATATTCCTGGTTAGGCAGTTTGTTCTGGGTATTCCAAAGACTTTTGATGAATCAGCCAGAATTGATGGTGCAAACGAGTTTCAGATATTCTACATGATTATACTGCCGCTGCTCAAGCCTGTATTGACTGTTGTTGCTTTATTCAGCTTCACAGGGGCTTGGAACGACTTTTTATGGCCGTCAATCGTGTTGAACGATATAGATAAAATGCCGATCACCCCAGGACTTCAGCTGCTGCAAGGGCAGTATTTGACCTATCCGGGTATAGGTACAGCAGGCGCATTGATTGCACTCGTTCCAACCTTCCTTCTTTATCTATTTGCACAGAAATATTTCATGCAGTCTATGTCCTTATCTTCTGGAGTGAAGGGATAAATGAAAAAGAAGCACCATTGAGGAGTGAGCGAAATGAGCAGAGCTTTTGAACGCAAAATCATTTATGCTGCGGGCGGTTGGCAGATATTTACCGGGTTAATCACCGTATTTATTTACTCCTTGTATATAAAACAGCAGGGAGCGGGTCTTGAAAATCTGGATATTGTCCAGCAGAAAGGAATTCAATCCTATTTTGACAGCTTGTTTAGCTTTGCTGTAACGTATGGCATATTTTTTGTATTGGTTGGAGTCTTGAACATTATTTTTGCAAAAAAACTCCTAAAGGACAATACACTTCAGGTTAAAATCCCAATCTATCTGATCTGCCTTGCCTGCATCTTTTATTTTCTGACAGACTTTATCAGCCTGATGCTTTGCCTTGCAGCTGCAGTGATTGCTCTTGCAAAAAATAAGCCGGTAAAAGTTTTGCTGGCTGATATTAAATAATAGCCTGCTGTATCAGAAATAGGAGGGATTAAATGTTTAATGGATTAGGAATGGGATTGGGGCAGTTATCGCGCCTCTCTAGAGCTAAAACCCGCTCTATAAGCCCTGAAAATTTCACCGGTGACAAGGGAAAAGGCGGAATGGCCACATCTGGAACTGGTTCCGGCCCTTCAAGGGAGCTGGGGCAAGGCTGGAAGGTTTCTCCCTCGGTATTGGTCAAACAACAAAGTACTTTTACAATAGCAGAGATTAACGAACAGGGAGCCATTCAGCATATTTGGATGACTTGCCATCCGGATTCCTGGCGAAAAATGATCTTGAGAATGTATTGGGATGGAGAAGAATTCCCTTCTATTGAAGTGCCGCTCGGCGATTTCTTCTGCAATGGATGGGGCGAACGTGTCAATGTAAATTCCATTCCAATTGCAGTTAACCCTGCTGGCGGGTTTAACAGCTATTGGGAAATGCCTTACAGGAAATCGGCCAGGATTACAATCGAAAATATTTCTAATGAAGATTATTACCTCTATTATCAGATTGACTATACGATTACGGATGTTCCTTCTGATGCTGCTTATTTTCATGCACAGTGGAATAGGAGCAATCCAGTCAAATATAAAGATGTCCATACAATTCTGGAAGGGGTTAAAGGACATGGGCATTATGTGGGAACCTATCTTGCTTGGCAGGTTAACAGCTGTGACTGGTGGGGAGAAGGAGAAATAAAGTTTTATATGGATGGGGACAGTGAGTTCCCTACTATCTGCGGCACTGGAACTGAAGATTATGTTGGAGGTGCCTGGAACTGGGAGCAGCCTAAAGGCGAATATTGCACCTACTCCACGCCGTATCTCGGGATGCACCAGGTCATCAAGCCTGATGGACTCTACCGGAGCCAGCAACGGTTTGGGATGTACAGGTGGCATGTAATGGACCCGATTCGTTTTGAGGAAGATCTGAGAGTGACAATTCAAGCGCTGGGCTGGAGGTCGGAAGGGAGGTATCTGCCTTTGCAGGACGATATAGCATCGGTTGCTTATTGGTATCAAGCAGAGCCTCATAATCCTTTTCCTAAAATTGCAGGAAAAGATGAACTGGAAGTAATTTAATAGCTAAAGGAGAGAGAGATAGATGACTTCAAGACCGGAATATCCAAGACCGCAATTTGTAAGAGAAGAGTGGCTAAACTTAAATGGAGAATGGGATTTTGCTTTTGATGATGAAAAGATTGGAATGAAAGATAAGTGGCATGAACACGGGGCTCCTTTTGACCGGAAAATCAATGTGCCTTTTGCCTATCAGTCCAAGCTGAGCGGCATTAATGATCCTTCCTTCCATGACCAGGTCTGGTACCGCCGCAGCTTTGAAGTGCCTCAGGGCTGGAATGGCAAAAACGTAATTCTGCATTTTGGAGCTGTGGACTATCGTGCGTGGGTTTATGTGAATGGAAAATACGCAGGGTTCCATGAAGGCGGGCATGTTTCGTTCTCACTGGATGTTACGGAACTGCTGAGCTGGGGCACAGAGACGGTTGTTGTAAGGGTTGAGGATCCTTCTACAGATGAGACAATTCCACGCGGAAAACAATTCTGGGTTGAGAAGTCAGATGCTATCTGGTATACAAGGACAACCGGGATTTGGCAGACTGTATGGATGGAAGCAGTAAATCCTGTCCATATTGAAAAGCTTAGAACGACTCCGGATATTGACAGGGGTCAGATTAACATAGAACTGACTGCCGCAGGGGATTTCATCGGGAAGAAAGCTGAGTTTGAAATAAGCTTTAAAGGTGAGATAGTGGCAAAGGATGTAATCGAATTATTTGAAGCCTACAATAAAAGATCAATAGATCTATATAACCGGAAAATTTTCAGGACAGCCTTCCATCATTCAGGATGGAACTGGACTCCGGAAAATCCAAATTTATTTGATTTGAAAATTACCTTAAAAGATAATAATGAAACTGCAATGGATACTGTCGAAGCTTATTTTGGGATGAGGAAGGTCCATCAGGAAAATGGCATGGTCTATTTAAATAACAGGCCGTATTACCAAAAGCTTGTTCTTGACCAAGGCTATTGGCCTGAAGGTCTGCTGACAGCACCAACTGACGAAGATTTAAAGAGAGACATAGAACTGACACTCGAAATGGGCTTTAACGGATGCAGGAAACACCAGAAGGTTGAAGATCCAAGATTCCTCTATTGGGCAGACAAACTTGGATTCCTAGTGTGGGGTGAGTGTGCTGCATCACCTTCATACAGTGAAGATGCTGCGGCACGCTTAACAAGAGAATGGATTGAAATCATTGAGAGAGACTATAATCACCCTTCTCTTGTTGCATGGGTACCAGTTAATGAGAGCTGGGGAGTCCCCTTCATAAAAGACAATAAGCAGCAGCAGCACCATTCGCTTGCTCTTTATCACCTGATTCATTCTTTGGACACAACAAGGCTGGTTATTTCAAACGACGGCTGGGAGCTTACCAGAACTGATATATGTGCAATTCATAACTATAATCATGGGTCAGCAGAAGAAAAAGCTAAATATTTGGCATTTAAAGAGTCACTTTCAACAAAGGAAAGCCTCCTGAAATCTATGCCTGCTCTGCGCGGTATTTACGCAGACGGATTTAAACATAGAGGAGAACCAATCATTCTGACAGAGTTCGGAGGAATTGGTTTTAAGGTTGGGGAAGACAGTGGATGGGGCTATACCTCTGTAAAAAATGAAGAAGAGTTCGTAGGAGATTACAAGCGGGTTATGGAGGCAGTCTATGCTTCGGAAGCCCTTCATGGTTACTGCTACACACAGCTTACAGATGTAGAACAGGAAATAAATGGCCTCCTGGCTTATAATAGAGAGCCGAAGTGTGAGCTATCCAAAATCAAAGAAATTAACGATATGTGGCATCTGCCAACAGTTAAGCAAGATTAAAGTTTAAATTTTAGTAAAATAGTTGATATTTTTAGTAAAAGTATTATGATAGATGTAAGCGATTCATTTTTATAAAACGATAGCAAAGCAAATAGCATCCTTTCCTATTAGATCGCTGAGGAACCTTTTATTCGTGTTCGCCGTTCTTTTAAAAGGGGTGCTTTTTCTTTCGGAAAAAACTGATCTATTCTATTCAAAGAAAGGAGGAAGTGTATGGCGACAATTAAAGAAATTGCCGAGAAGGCAGGGGTCTCTATTTCGACTGTGTCACGAGTGCTGAATTATGATTCCTCGCTGTCGGTAACAGATGATACCAGAAAGAAAATCTTTGAAGTAGCTGAAGCGCTTTCTTATAAAAAAAAGGCCCTCAAGAAAGCGACGGCCTCCAAAATTGCCATCATCCATTGGTATACAGAAAAAGAAGAGCTGGAAGATCTTTATTACATGTCAATCCGCTATGGAATTGAACAGCGCTGCCAGCAGCTGGATATTCAGTACGTGAACTATTTTTACGATGATTTAGATGAGATAAAAAATGAAAACCTCCAGGGAATCATAGCAGTAGGAAAGTTCAGCAGAAAGCAGGCTGATTCATTAGCAGAAATCACAGAGAGCATAGTTTTTGCAGACTATAGCCCGGATGAGGATTATGATTCAGTTGTTATCGACTTTGAACGGGCAACAAGAAAAATCATTGACTATCTGCTGGAGAAGGGCCACCGCTCGATTGGGTTTATCGGGGGCAGGGAAACCTTTAAAGATGGCTTCAGCGAGATTGAAGATACCCGTGAAACTGCGTTTCGTTCCTATACAGCCCAGAAAGGCATTTTTGATGAACAATATATTTATATTGGCAGTTTCAGTGTCAATACTGGCTATATAATGATGAAAAAGGCTATAGAAGAGCACGGAGACCGCTTGCCAACCGCTATTTTCGCAGGCAATGATCTTATAGCCATCGGCTCCCTAAGAGCGCTCCATGAAGCAAATATCCAGGTGCCTGAGCGGGTGAATGTAATTGGAATTAATGACATCAGTGTGTCCAAGTATATTTTTCCATCGCTGACAACCCTCAAGGTTCACACAGAGCTGATGGGGGAGACGGCAGTTGATCTATTAGTAGAAAGAAACGAGGGCAGGAAAATTGCCAAGAAGGTATTTCTCGCTACTGAACTGATTGCCCGCAGCAGCAGTTTTTAATGCTTTGATATTACGATGCAAGGAGACAACAATATGGAACCTCATACACTCATTAATGAATTTCAGACTATATACCCCGATTCTGGAGCGGGAGAAACGCGGCTGTTCTTCTCTCCAGGGCGCATTAATTTAATTGGAGAGCATACGGACTATAACGGCGGGCATGTCTTCCCTTGTGCCATTACTTTTGGGACTTACGGGGCAGCGAAAAAGAGAAGTGACAGGCTTATCAGAGTATATTCAAAAAACTTTCAGGATGCAGGCATAATTGAATTTTCCCTGGATGAACTGAAATATAAAAAAGAACATAGCTGGGCGAACTTCCCGAAAGGCATGATAGGCTATATTGAAAAATCCGGCTGGAATCTTCCTTCAGGAGTGGATATATACGTGTACGGAAACATTCCAAATGGTGCCGGACTATCTTCATCTGCTTCTCTTGAAATGCTTGTTGGGGTCATGGTTAATGAGCTATTTGGGTTCAATATCAGCAGGATCGACCTTGTTAAGCTGGGGAAAAAGGTTGAAAACGAATTCATTGGCGTCAACAGCGGTATAATGGATCAATTTTCCATTGGCATGGGACAAAACGGCAGTGCCATCCTGCTTGACTGCAATACCTTGAAGTATGAATATGCTCCTATTAATCTGGAAGGCTATCAGATTATTATTATGAACACAAATAAGCGCAGGGAGCTGGCTGATTCTAAATATAATGAGAGGCGGAGCGAGTGTGAAGAAGCGCTTGCTAAGCTTCAGTCTAAGCTTTCCATTTCATCACTTGGTGAATTATCAGAGGATGAATTTGAACAGCATAAGCAGCTGATCGGAAATGAAATCCTTCAAAAAAGGGCAAAACATGCCGTCTATGAAAACCAGAGGACGCTAAAGGCATTCAAAGCTTTGCAGGAAGGGCGCCTTGAGGACTTCGGCAAGCTGATGAATGAGTCGCATCAGTCGCTCAAGAGTGATTACCAGGTAACAGGAAAAGAGCTTGATGCTCTGGTGGAAGCCGCCTGGCAGCAGGAAGGCACACTTGGGGCCCGTATGACTGGTGCAGGGTTTGGCGGATGTGCGATTGCGATTGTTGATAAAGACAAGGCTGCTTCTTTCATTGAAGAGGTAGGCAATAAATATATGGAAAGAATCGGCTATGCTGCAGATTTCTACGCAGCGAGTGTCGGGGATGGAACCAAGGAAATCATTTTGGAGGTGCAGGGATGAGTATTTTAGTTCTTGGCGGTGCAGGATATATCGGTTCACATGCTGTTTATCAGCTGATCGACCAGGATTATGAAGCGGTAGTTGTCGATAGCCTGGAGACAGGCCACAGGGAAGCGGTTCACCCTGATGCAAAGTTTCATCAGGGAGACATCCGCGACAAGGAGTTTCTGCGCAGTGTGTTTGAAAAGGAAAGCATTGACGGCGTCCTCCATTTTGCGGCCAACTCGCTTGTAGGCGAATCTATGGAGAATCCGCTGAAATACTTTAACAATAATGTTTACGGTACTCAGGTGCTGCTCGAAGTTATGACTGAGTTCGATGTGAAGAATATTGTGTTCTCTTCGACCGCTGCCACCTATGGAGAGCAGAAAACAATGCCGATCACGGAAGAGATGCCTGCCAATCCTACGAATGCCTATGGCGAAACCAAGCTGACGATGGAAAAAATCATGAAATGGTGTGAAACGGCCCATGATTTGAAATACGTATCACTCCGCTATTTTAATGTAGCGGGAGCAAGATCGACAGGAGAGATTGGCGAAGACCATCAGCCTGAAACACATCTGATCCCGATCATTCTCCAGGTCGCCCTTGGACAGAGGGAGCATATTTCAATATTCGGCGATGACTATGACACAGAGGATGGAACCTGCATCCGCGATTACATCCATGTCGAAGATCTAATCAATGCCCACCTGCTTGCCCTCCAGTATCTGCAGAATGGCGGAAAAAGCGAGATCATTAACCTTGGAAGCGGGCAGGGTTTTTCTGTTAAGGAAATGATCGAGGCAGTCCGTGAGGTGACTGGACATGAGATCCCGGATAAAGTCGTTCCTAGAAGAAGCGGGGACCCAAGCACCCTTATCGCTTCCTCGCAGAAAGCAAAAACGGTTCTCGGCTGGAATCCACAGAGAACAAGCATCAAGCAGATCATTGAAGATGCCTGGAGCTGGCATCAGGCACATCCGCACGGCTATAACGATTAAGGAGGGCTCGGAATGGATGTATATGCGAGCATAGAGACGCTGGTCAATAAGTCCGCTGCCTTAGGCATGATTGAGGATCGCGACAGAATATATGCACGAAATCAAATCATGTCTTTGCTCGGGCTAGTCGAGTATCCGGAACATGCCGAAGCGGTGGAAAAGGCCATTCCTGATGTATTGGAAGACCTTATCGGGTTTGCGGTTGCTGAAGGCAGGATAGCCGGCCTTGAAAGTGATAAAGATATTCTCTCAAGCAAGATCATGGATGTGCTTGTTCCAAAGCCTTCTGCCGTAAATAGAGAGTTCTATGGAAAGTATGAAGATAGCCCTGCAGAGGCTACCAGGTATTTTTACGACCTCAGCCGGAACAGCAACTATATTCAGACCAAAAGCATCGCAAAGAATATAAATTATAAAATCGCCACCGAATATGGCGAGCTGGACATCACGATCAATCTGTCCAAGCCTGAGAAGGATCCGGAGCAGATAGCACGCGAACGGGAGATGAAGATTGTTTCCTCCAATTATCCGAAATGCCTGCTATGTGCAGAAAATGAAGGATATGCAGGGCGTCCGGGGCATCCGGCACGCTCCAACCACCGAATTATCGACCTGGAGCTGTCTGGTGAATCGTGGTTCCTGCAGTATTCGCCGTATGTATATTATAACGAGCACTGTATCGTCCTTTGCGGGGAGCACCGCAATATGAAAATCGACCGCAGCACTTTTGCGAGACTGCTGGAGTTTACAGGGAAATTTCCGCATTATTTCGTTGGCTCCAATGCGGATCTGCCGATTGTCGGCGGATCCATACTCAGCCATGATCACTATCAGGGAGGCAGCTATGAGTTTGCTATGGCTGGTGCAGATGAAATCGGCTCGTTCCAGCTAACCCGTTTCCCCGATATAAGCGCCAGCATGCTAAGATGGCCGTTATCTGTTATACGCCTGAGAGGCCAAAAACAGGAAGAGCTCGCTGATGCTGCTGAAATGATTTCTGAAGCATGGGTTCAATACAGTGATACAGAAGCTGAAATAGAGGCATTTACTGAAGAGACGAGGCATAACACCATTACACCAATTGCGAGAAAGCGGGATGGCCTCTATGAATTGGATCTTGTCCTCAGGAACAACCGCACGAGCACTGAGCATCCGCTCGGCATTTTTCATCCGCATGCCGACGTCCATCATATCAAAAAGGAAAACATCGGCCTGATTGAAGTAATGGGACTGGCCGTTCTGCCTGCGCGTCTGGAAAAGGAAATCAGTGAGATAGAAAAGTTTCTGCTCGACCAGCCTGCAGAGGTAAAAGATTACCATCTGCCATGGGCTGCTGAAATGAAAGTGAAGTATGCAGCTGAGTTAACCGGCAAAACAGCGGGATCTATTATACGGAAAGAAATCGGGTATAAGTTTGTAAGGGTTCTTGAGGATGCAGGCGTGTTCAAGCAGACTGAATCCGGCCTGGCGGCATTCCGCAGGTTTGCTGATCTCCTGGAGGGACTTGATTGATTGGAGCAATGAATTACATTTTTTAAAAGAATGGGAGTCTTGCAAATGAAGGCAGTTAGAGAGAAGTTTGCAGAGCTGGATGGACGGACAGTTTCCATCTTTACACTGGTGAATAGGCAGGGAATGGAGGTTTCCTGCCTCGATTATGGGTGTATCATCACGAAAATCCTTGTGCCGGACCGGGATGGGCGGATGGAAAATGTGGTCCTGGGCTTTGATACTCTGGAAGAATACCAGCAGCATTCCCCTTACTTTGGAGCAGTTTGCGGGCGCCATGCCGGGAGGATTGCCGGAGGGGAATTCGAGCTGAACGGGAAAACCTATAAGCTTGCCAAAAATAATGGCGGAAATAATCTTCACGGCGGCGTGGAAGGTTTTGATAAAAAGCTCTGGGATGCAGAAATGTCTGAAAGGCCGGGCTCTGCAAGCGTCATTTTCCGGTATGTCAGCAGGGATGGCGAAGAAGGCTATCCCGGGAATCTTGAAATGCAAGTCACATACACATTGAATGACCGAAACGAGCTGGAGATCAGCTATGAGGGAATCAGTGATCAGGATACGGTTGTCAATCTCACAAATCATTCGTATTTTAACTTGAGCGGGGATTTGAAGAGGGACATCCTTGATCATGAACTTATACTGAAGAGCGAACGATTTGCGGAACTGGACGAAGCGCTTTTACCAACCGGTGAACTCCTATCTGTCAACGATACCGTATTTGATTTCACTGAAGGACGGAAGGTTTCTGAAGGCAAGAATTCAGATGATACCCAGAATATATTTGCGGGCAGCGGCTACGATCATCCATTCTTGCTTACTGA
The DNA here is from genome assembly GCF_030733525.1 of Bacillus sp. MMSF_3328. NCBI lineage: Bacteria > Bacillati > Bacillota > Bacilli > Caryophanales > Bacillaceae > Bacillus > Bacillus sp. MMSF_3328. The sequence continues at coordinate 102,937 of NZ_JASHIV010000004.1, forward strand.
AAACAAAAATGAAGAAATTAGCTTATACGACGCAGAAAGCGGCCGACTGCTTGTAGTTGAAACAGATCAGCCCGCTGTTGTAGTATATACCGGGAACCAGCTGGAGGAGAATTTCTCCATACGGGGTATTCCATCCAGAAATCACTTGGGGATGTGCCTTGAAACCCAAGGTCTTCCGGATGCCGTGCATCATACAAATTTTCCTTCCAGTGTACTGAGAAAGGGAGAAAGATACCAAACTTCAACAAAGTATACCTTTAGGGCAGAAGACCGAAAATGAACAAGGGATTTCGCAGCATCAAGTTTTTAAAAACAGACTGCATTCATATGAGAGATCCATTTATCTTTACATCAATGAAAGAGCAAAAGTACTATATGTTCGGTACAACCTTTGCTGACGGCTGCGGGGATGTGGAGCCAATGTTTGAGGTATATGTAAGCAGCAACCTTGAAGACTGGGAAGGTCCCTATGCTGCTTTCCAGCCGCCAAACGGCTTCTGGGGAGTGAGACATTATTGGGCCCCTGAGGTTTTTGAAATTGACGGCAGCTTCTATATGTTTGCTTCCTTTAAAGGAGGCATAGGAGAAAACCGTGGAACAGCTATATTAAGAGCCGATCATCCTGCCGGTCCCTATGCTCCTCATAGTGAGGGCCCAGTCACCCCTAGGGGTGCAGAATGCCTGGATGGAACATATTTTGAGGACAGGCATGGACAGAAGTGGTTAATCTATTGCCATGAATGGACCCAGCTGCATGAAGGCAGAATCAAGGCGATCCGGCTTTCTCAAGATCTGCGAAAGTCGCAGGGAGAGCCGATTGAAATACTGAATGCGGCTGAAATCCCGTGGGTCCGGCATTTTAGTGATCCCAGAATCGAGAAAAAAGGCTATCTCACCGATGCACCATTTATGTATAAGGCTAGAAATGGTGAGCTGATCATGCTATGGTCCAGCTATTCTGTGCCAGCCTATGGTGATGTCGGAATGGGGGGCTATACTGTGGCTATTGCAAAATCGGCAAATGGCGAATTGGCTGGCGAATGGCAGCATGAATCAAACTTGCTTCTTGACCGAAACGCCGGCCATTCTAGCCTCTTCAGAGATCTCAGTGGTAAGCTCTATATTTGCACTCACTTTCCCGATACTCCTCATGGGGACGAGAGGCCGCACTTCATCCCGATGAAAGAACTGGAGGATGGAATTGCACTTGCAGAACAGAAACCTGTACAGCTTTGAGGCTGGCAGGTTTTTTTGATGGCCTACTCCTAAAACCTCCGCCTGAAAGTGTGGATGCTGAACCATCGGTCAGATAACTAGGTTTAGTCCAGATATATACAGTTTATATCTTGAAATTTTTCAAAATAAAGATGCAACGCACCGCATACTTGATCGTAATATAGAAAAGATATTATTTATTTGGCTACAGTAAGAGAAATTTTCTTTAATTCTATATTATGCGTTTTTTTTATCTGTGTTTCCTATTGTAGAAGGGAGCTATGACCAATGAAAAAGATAAAGCTGTTTGCGGGTCTATTCTTAAGAGAACCGCTGTGGTTCAAGATTTTGATCACAGGATCTCTGTTTTTATCGATTCTATTCAGCAGTTCTGTTTTTGCAGATGGTGGCGCATTTTTTCAAGGAACTTCGAAAATTGCGGCTGCGGTATTCTTCGGTGCTTGGGGGATAAAGCTTAAGGCAAGCCGGGGGGCTTCAGCTGCTTTATTCATAGCAGCAGCAGTTTGCCTTGGACTCGGTGCAGCGGCCTTTTATTATTAGATAGGGGTAATCAAAAAGATGAAAAACATAAAGATTAGAAGACCCGTTTATGAAGATACAGCTGAACTAAATGATTTTTTTAATATGGTCATAACCGATACGTTTATCAAGGAAGGCATCGGCGGACTTTTAGAGGATATGGAGAAAGAGATTGAAGTGAAAAAAGAGTACCTGCTGCAGGATCTATCAAGCCGGGGAGAGGCCCGGTATTTTTTGCTTGCGCAGGCAGGCGGGAAGATAATCGGGACTGTTGAATTTGGGCCGGCCAGCAGGCTGATTCTTGAGAACACCAATCAGGAGTACAGCCATTTATTTGAAGTTGGCACCGTCTTTGTTCATCCTGATGTTCAGGGAGAGGGTATCGGCAGCAAGTTGCTGAGCAGCCTTTACCCTGTTTTTTGCGAAAGGGGAATTGAAGAATTCTGTATGGACAGCGGGTACAAAAGGGCCCAGGAAATTTGGAAGATGAAGTTCGGACAGCCTGCGGTTGTAATAGAGAATTATTGGGGAAAGGGTTCCCATCATATGATTTGGCGGCCGCGGACGGATGAACTGCTGTGAAGTTTCAGTTAAGGTAGCAATCAAGATTAGCGGAATGTTTTCGTATTTAATACAAAGGAGTGCTAAAAAGGGGAGGAATTACGATGAAAAAAATAGCGGGGGAATGCCCAAAATGCGAAGGGAAGGAATTGGGCAAAGGCAGTCAGCACGGATATGGGACAATCATACCCGACAATAGGATGAGCTTTGGATCACCCGTTGAGCATATCATCTGCACGGGCTGCGGTTACATAATTGAGAGCTATGTTACAAAGCCGGAAAAATTTAAGGGGACCATTTTCTAGAAGAATGCTGCCAGTGCCAGGCACCGTCTGTGGACAAATAGCGGGTAGTTGTCTTTTTGCGGTGCCAGGCACGCTGAATGAGGAAAAGGCATGATCTCAGCCGATCATGCCTTTTCCTGCTGCTTCCACTTATAGTAGTTATAGCAGAACTGGCCAATGAACACGAAGAACAGCAGGGCGGAAAGGGACAGCTTATAGATAGTTTCAAGTTCCGTGAGATAAAACATCAGGATCAGGAAGAGAATGAGGAAAGGGAGCTCCCATAAGGAGCGAATCACTTTTCTTCTATGGCTCAATTGATAGTAAGACAAAACAAATCCCTTGTCCTTCTTTTCTCCATTCTTCGTAATATAGGACATAAAAGCAGACAGAACTAAAACAATGCAAAGGTTAACAACAAGAAAGGTTGGCATAGGCGTTCACCTCTTTCATGATTACCAGCAGGGATGTAAGAGTTGTGATTACATAATATTCCTTGTCATTATATACGAACGAGCAGCCATTTTGTTTCACCGTGTCTGGCACCCTTCGTGGACAAAAGGCCGGAAACTGTCTGTTTGCGGTGCCTGGCACGGCGGGAGGAACGCTGGGTATTTCGTCGGGATATGCGGAAGCTGGCCCTTCAAGATTGAATCACCATTCATCAATATGGTAAAGTGCAATTATCATTTAAGAGGAGGATAACCATGCTACCGAATACTCAGCAGCAAATTCAGCTTGCTTCACGTCCGAAAGGGACACCTGTGAAGGATGATTTCCGTTTTGCCGATGTTAAGGTCGAAGAGCCGAAGGAAGGAGAGGTTCTTCTTCAGACGGTCTACCTGTCTGTGGATCCTTATATGCGCGGGCGGATGTCTGACGCAAAATCGTATGTAGAGCCATTTAAGCTCGATGAGGCGCTTCACGGCGGAGGGGTGGCCAAGGTTGTAAAGTCCAAATCGGCTGCATTTAATGAAGGTGATTATATTGTCGGAATGCTGCCTTGGCAGGAATATTCCGTTGCCTCAGAAAAGGCTGTCCGCAAAATTGATCCTCAGGTTGCACCGGTCTCAACTCACCTTGGGATCCTGGGAATGCCAGGTTTGACTGCCTATTTTGGGCTTCTTGATATCGGGCAGCCGAAGGAAAATGAAACCGTCGTTGTTTCAGGTGCGGCAGGAGCAGTAGGATCCGCAGTCGGCCAGATTGCTAAGATCAAGGGTGCCCGGGTAGTCGGGATTGCAGGGTCTGATGAGAAGATTTCTTATCTGAAGGATGAGCTTGGATTCGATGAAGCCATCAATTACAAAACAGCTGGCGATATCCGCGAGGCTTTGGAAAAGGCCTGTCCGGACGGCATTGATGTTTATTTTGAAAATGTCGGCGGGGAAATTGGCGATGCAGCCATCAGCCTTTTGAACAAATTTGGCAGGGTGCCGGTATGCGGAGCTATCTCAGCTTATAACAAGCAGGGTGAAGATACAGGTCCGCGCGTCCAGGGCCAGCTGATCAAAACGAGCGCGCTCATGAAAGGCTTCACAGTCGGGGATTACGCCAGCCGCTACAAAGAAGCAGCTGCCGACCTCGGCAAATGGGTCAGCGAAGGAAAGCTCAAATACGAAGAAACAGTAACGGAAGGATTTGATAATATCCTTGATGCCTTCCTTGGACTATTTGAAGGAAAGAATATGGGCAAGCAGCTGGTGAAGGTTGCAGCTGAATAATATCTATTTTTAGGTGAGTGCCGGTCCTCGGGGACCGGCGCTTTTCCTTAGCATGTTGTAACTTTGGGGTTAAATTTTGCGATTTGTATGGAAAAATTCGAGGTAGAGTTAATCAGCTTTTGGTCTATTCTTTTAAAAGTTTTTCGAAACAGCCTATTAATCACATTTAAATGCTATAAATAATTATGAAACCGCTTCCTATAATTAAGTATAATTAACTAATGGAATATACAATTTTAATTAGAAGGAAGTGCAGGAAAAATGTCTTCAACTCCATCTTTAAATTGGCTATCGGATGTCAGTGTGTTTGCAGTGAACCGCCTCCCCGCACACTCAGACCATAAATACTATAAAACTCTGGAAGAAGCCAGGGCGGGTGCTTCCATGAGCATGCGACACAGCCTGAATGGCAGCTGGAAATTTAATTATTCGGTGAACCCCGATATGAGGCCTGCCGAATTTTACAAGGAAAAATTTTCGTGTGATGGCTGGGATTTCATCAATGTCCCCGGACACATCCAGCTGCAGGGCTACGGCAAACCCCAATATGCGAATACGATGTATCCATGGGACGGCCTTGCTGATATCCGCCCGCCTGAGATTCCGCAGGACGTTAATCCTGTCGGAAGTTATGTAAAAGAATTTACGGTGCCTGAATCTATGGAAGGCAAGCCTCTTTATATTTCATTCCAGGGAGTGGAGTCCGCTTTTTATGTGTGGCTGAACGGAGAATTCGTCGGCTACAGCGAGGACAGCTTTACTCCTGCTGAGTTTGAGCTGACACCATACCTTAAGGATGGTGATAACAAGCTGGCTGTAGAAGTATACCAGCGCAGTACAGGAAGCTGGCTGGAGGATCAGGATTTCTGGCGCTTCTCCGGGATATTCCGGGATGTGTATCTGTATACGGTGCCCGGCACTCACATCAATGACCTTGATGTCAGGACAGAGCTTGATGATCATTTCACCAGCGGTACGCTGAAGGGAAGATTGGAACTGCTGAAGGGCAGTGATGTTCCGTCACGGATTGCAGCAGATTTATATGACGACCTTGGGAACCGTGTTTCCTCAGGAGAGGCAGTTGAAAGCGGCGGGAGCTGGGAATTCACTCTCGGGCTCGACTCTCCTGCATTATGGAGTGCAGAGCAGCCTAACCTGTATAAGCTTTATCTTACGGTATATGGAGAAAACGGAAGCATAGAAGAAGTTATACCGGAAAGGGTTGGGTTCAGAAGGTTTGAGATGAAGGATAAAATCATGACCCTGAACGGACAGCGGATTGTCTTTAAGGGCGTCAACCGGCATGAATTCAATTGCCGGACGGGGAGGGCAATCACCAGGGAAGATATGCTCTGGGATATAAAGACACTCAAGCAGCATAACATCAACGCTGTGCGCACCTCTCATTATCCGAACCAGAGCCTGTGGTATGAGCTTTGTGATGAATACGGGATTTACGTGATTGATGAAATGAATCTTGAAACACATGGATCATGGCAGAAGATGGGCAAAGTCGAGCCTTCCTGGAATATACCGGGGAATCTGCCGGAATGGCAGGATATCGTCATGGACCGGGCAATTTCCATGTATGAGCGGGATAAGAACCATCCATCCATCCTGATCTGGTCCTGCGGCAATGAATCATATGCCGGCGATGTGATCCTGAACGTCTCAAAATACTTCAAGGAAAAAGATCCCGGCAGGCTCGTTCATTATGAAGGGGTATTCTATGACCGGAATTACAGCGAAACGAGTGACATGGAAAGCCGGATGTATGCCAAGCCGACCGATATTGAAAAATACTTAACCGAAGATCCCGAAAAGCCATACATCAGCTGTGAATATATGCATGCGATGGGCAACTCGCTTGGAGGCATGTACAAATATACTGATCTGGAAAACAAATACCCGATGTACCAGGGCGGCTTTATTTGGGATTATATTGATCAGTCACTGGTGAAAAAAGACCGTTTCGGCAAAGAATTCCTTGCCTATGGGGGGGACTTTGACGACCGGCCGACCGATTATGGCTTCTGCACGAACGGCATTGTATATGCCAACCGGGAGCTGTCCCCGAAAATGCAGGAAGTGAAATTCCTGTATCAGGACTTCAAGCTGGAAGTAGAATGGGCCGGTGCCAGGATTAAGAATGAAAGCTTGTTTACTAATCTGGAACAGTATGATCTGCAGTATACACTGCAGCATGAGGGAAATGAGATTTTTAAAGGATTTTCGTCCTTGTCTGTAAATCCAGGTGAAGAAGGATATGCAGCCTTCGAATGGCCTGAAGCTATCAGAGAGAAGGCTGGTGAGTACTGCATTACAGCTTCGCTTATCCTTAGAGAGCCGGAGCAATGGGCTGAGCAGGGGCATGAAGCTGCATTCGGCCAATATATTTTCGAGGTGGAAGGTGAGCAAAAAGCTGAAGCAGTGTATGGGAAACTAAGGATTGTAGAAGGAGACGTAAATATCGGTGTCCATGGAAGCGATTTTTCCATCATATTCTCTAAGCAGGCTGGAACACTTGTCTCGCTCAAATATGCCGGAAAAGAAATGATTTCGTATCCGGTCTTCCCGCTGTTCTGGAGAGCAACTACAGACAATGACAGGGGATTTGCACAGGGATTCACATCAGGGGCATGGTATGCGGCGAGCCTGGCAAGGCAGTGTACAGCGGTGGAAGTAAAGGAAGAAGAAGCGGGCTCTGCCGAAATTGCGTTCAGCTATCAATTTTCCATCAGCGAAAAGATGAGCGTAAAGGTTCATTACACAGTACGCGAGAATGGTTCCCTGCATGTAAGATCCGTATACAATGGTGCAGATAACCTACCGCAAATGCCGACATTCGCCCTTTCCTTCAAGGTGCCGGCTGAATATGAAAAGCTTGACTGGTATGCCCTTGGGCCGGAGGAGAATTATGATGACCGCAGCCGTGGGGCCAGGCTTGGAAGATTCCAGAACACAGTGAAAGATAATGTCTCCGGCTATGTGATGCCGCAGGAGTCCGGAAACCGTACCGGCGTCCGCTCAGTGGACATAACCAATCAGAATGGTTCAGGCATCAGGATCTCAGCAGAAGGGGAGCCGGTGGAGTGTACAGTCTCTCCATACACGGCATTCGAATTGGAGCATGCAAACCATCACTATGAACTGCCTGATATCCATTACACAGTGGTGACGGTTGCCGGCCGCCAGATGGGTGTGGGCGGCGATGACAGCTGGGGGGCTCCTGTCCACAGCGAACATACAATCCAGCCGGAGAAAGACATGGTATTCGAGTTTGTCATTGAACGGTTAGATAAAAATAATTAAAGGGGCGGGAGAACCGCCCTTTTTCCTTTGAAGACTATTAAACTGCTGATCCCGCCATCTCTTTGCCTTTAACAAATCTCCCGAATAGAAAGCGGACAAGCGGCCCCATAATGAGAAGCTGCAGGGGCAGGGCGAAGATAAAGTTTTTAAAAGCGATTGATCCATAGTTTTGCACCCATGATTCCCCAGTCAGGTTTCCGGTCATATAGGCTGTGATGAGTCCATATATAGACATAAGGAGCACCATTCCCGCTACCATGCATAATGACATGGAAACAATGTTATAGACCTTATTCGATTTGTCATAAGGCATCATAGAAGCAATCCTTCCGGCAGCAGGTCCCACGATAAATATTTCCAGCACGACCGCCACTGCAAAGCCGGCAATATACTGAAAGAGTAAGGTAAAGAACGGTATTTCACCGATTATTCCATTGATTACGAGATTATAAGTCGTCATTGCGACCACCATTCCCAGGCACATCATCAGCCCGAACTGCAGGCTTTCTTTTTTCGTTGTCGGCACGTTCATCATCCCTTCTCTTGATACCCAGTTATTATAGGAAGAGAAGGAACCCCGTCGTAAGTGAACATTTTGTGAACTTTTTTAAGATTGCATATGCCCCAAGTGCTGAAGCCTCTTTAATCAAACGTTTGATTAAGAAGAAATCTCCTTACTTTTCCTGTGATGACACCTCTTTTGAAAAAGAAAAGGAACCACCACAGCATCAAATATAAATAACCTGCCAGCGAAAATAAGGTCCAGCCGATGCCCTGCTGCAGCTGGCCGATAAAGTATTCCATTTCATTTATTCCGGGTCCTCTTTCAGTGCTGGCAGCCATGCTGGCAATAGGTACACTCAGTACAAAGAAAATCAAAATGACAGATGGAATCTTCAGCTGTTCTTTCATAATACAATAGACAGCGGCAACCATCGAGCTAAACAGAATAGAATAATAAATGGCCCAAAACCAGCCGGGCATAGTCTCCCAATACATAATGATCCTCCTGATTTCAGCCTTATAAAAAGCTCACTGTACCTGCTGCCTATCTATCATTCCTAAAGAAAGCTCTCTCCTGATTAGGGAGATATGCTTTTCCATGGAGAGCCTTGCTTCTTGGACCTGGCCTGAAGCGATGGCCAGAAAGATTTCTTTATGCTCTTCAATGGTATCCTGCCTTCTCGATGGATCGAGGAGCCTTTCCTTCCTAGTAGCACGGATGGTGTCATTCATATGTCCGCTTACCGTTTCAAACAGTTTGGCAAAGATGGAATTGCGGGCGGCATTGACAATGGCGAAATGAAAGTCGACATCCGCCTTAATCCCCAGCTCTGCATCATCCGTGCTCTCCATCAGGAGAAGGGCCTGTCTGATCGGCTCCAAATCCAGAGAGCCTGCCCTCTGTGCTGCAAGCCCGGCACATTCTACTTCCAAGGCGCGCCTGAGCTCGAGCATCTCATAGACAAGCTTGGTTTTTTCATTTTCGATGGTAAAAGAGACGCTCTCCGGCCGGGAATTCGGACGGGCTTTCAGATAGCTCCCGCTGCCCTGCCTGATTTCGAGCACCCCCTGTGCTTCGAGCTGCCTTAAGGCTTCTCTGACAGATGTGCGGCTCGCCTTAAAGCGGGATGCCAGTTCCCTTTCAGTCGGAAGCCTGTCCCCGGGCTGGAAGGCACCGGAAAAAAGTATATTCTGGAGGTGATCTATTATAGTTTCATAGGCCTTTTTTTTCATATTTTTCACTCCCTAAAAATGACAGGTAAAGCGATTTCATCATACAGAAAATCCAGGGAAAGCTCAATACTTTGAAAGAAGTTATTGATTTTTTCAGACAATTTAGTAAAATGGACGAAAAGGTTGGACCAATCTGAATATATAACTAATTGGTATGAACCATTATTCAGCAGGGAGAGAGATGCATGAATACAGTCAGCGCGGAAGCGATAGGAGAACTGCAGAGTATGTTAAGAGAAGGGCAGGTTTCTGTCAATCAAACAGAAAGGGAGCAGCGAAGCCGGGATGAATCCTATCATAAAGAAAGCCTGCCGGATGTCGTCGTCTTTCCGGAATCGACGGAGGATGTCCAAAAAATCATCATAACTGCCAGGCGGCATAAAATGCCGGTTATCCCATTTGGGCGCGGAACCAGCCTGGAAGGACATGTGATCCCCTATAACGGCGGGATAACTGTCGATTTTTCAAAAATGGATAAAGTGCTGGAGGTCAGGGAAAAGGATTTTCTTGTGCGGGTGCAGCCGGGCGTTACCCGGTCCCAGCTTAACAAAGTCCTGAAGAAATATGGTTTGTTTTTCCCGGTTGATCCTGGGGCAGATGCCACTTTAGGCGGGATGGCTGCGACCAATGCAAGCGGGACAACCTCGGTCAGGTATGGAGTGATGCGGGATCAGGTTCGCGATCTTGAAGTGGTGACAGCTGACGGGACCATTATACATACAGGCAATCTGGCGGCCAAATCATCCTCCGGCTATCATTTGAATGGACTGTTTGTCGGATCTGAAGGGACGCTGGGATGCTTTACTGAATTGACCTTGAAGGTGTATGGCATACCGGAAGCCATTCTGGCGGCAAGGGCTTCATTTCCCACCATCACCTCTGCGGTCGAAGCAATCGTCAGCATCCTCCAGGCAGGAATTCCGATAGCCAGGGGAGAGCTAGTTGATGAGGCTTCAATGAAGCAGGTTAATTTATTCAGCGGTACCGGGTATGCTGAAAAGCCGACGCTGTTTCTGGAGTTTCATGGAAACGGGGCCGGGCTGAAGCAGGATGTTGAATTCATGAAGGCGATCGCTGAGGAATGCCAGGCAGAACAAATTGACTTTGAAACTGACAACGCTTCCAGGACGCAGCTCTGGGAGGCGCGCCATAATCTCGCTTATGCTTATATTCACGGGTATCCTGGAAAGAAGATGATGGTAACAGATGTATGCCTGCCTATATCAGAACTGGCCGGAGCTGTGGAACACAGCAAGGTCCACCTCGATGCACTGGGATTGGCCGGGGGCATAGTCGGGCATGTCGGGGACGGGAATTTTCATGTGCTGCTGATGATCAATATGGATGATCCGCTGGAGGTGCAGCAGGCAGAGGAGTTCAATGAACGGATTGTCATGTATGCACTGGAGCGCGGCGGGACCTGTACAGGAGAGCATGGGGTCGGAATCGGCAAGCAGAAGTATCAGGAGAAGGAGCATGGCGCGGCCTATGAGGTGATGAAGAAAATCAAGCGGGCCATTGATCCTGAAGGCCTCCTGAATCCCAATAAACTTGTTTAAAAAGAAAGCGGGGGAAAATTGATGAAGGTTCTTGAAACAATCAGTACAATTGCCGGCAAATATTTTGCCATATGGGTCATCTGCATGGCGATAATTGCTTACCTGCTGCCTGACCCATTCCTTGTGTTCGGCAGCTATATCACCATCCTGCTTGGCGTTGTTATGTTTGGAATGGGGCTGACCTTGAAAGGGACCGACTTTAATCTTATTTTTAAAAATCCGGTGCCTGTTATCATCGGTGTCTGTGCCCAGTTCATCATCATGCCGCTCGGGGCATTTGCAATTGCTTACCTTCTGGATCTGCCTGCAGAGCTTGCAGCCGGCCTGGTCCTGCTTGGGTCTGTACCAGGGGGAACGGCTTCCAATGTGATGGTTTACTTGGCAAAAGGGAATCTGCCTCTTTCCATCGCTATGACTTCGTTTTCAACGCTGCTTGCCCCGCTGGCAACCCCCTTTATCCTGCTGCTGCTGGCAGGCCAGTGGATGCCGGTGGATGCGAAAGCCATGATCCTATCAATTGTTCAGGTCATCATTGTACCGATCGTTCTAGGCCTGCTTATCCGCCGTTTTATGCCGCAGGCTGTAGAAAAAGGCATCACGATCATTCCGCTTATTTCCGTACTTGCCATCATTATTATTGTCGCAGCTGTGGTAGCAGGAAATGTAGCCAACATTGCATCGGCAGGGCTGCTGACCTTTGCAGCTGTAGCGCTTCACAATGGATTGGGGCTTTTATTGGGCTATTTGGCCGCGTCAGCCTTAAGGCTGGATGAAAGCACAAGGAGAGCCATCAGCATTGAGGTCGGCATGCAGAACTCAGGTCTTGGTGTGGCGCTTGCCACGGCCCATTTTGGCCCTCTCGCAGCACTGCCGAGTGTAGCTGGTGCTGTATGGCATAATATATCCGGCCCGATTTTGGCTACCTATTGGTCGAAGAAGCCTGTTTCCGAAAGAGCGGAAGAAGATTACCCCATTAGTGAAGGAAATGCGAAAACAAATGTATAGCAGAATTTGAGATTTAGGAGAAGCACTGCAGCAGCAGTGCTTTTCGTTTTCAGGAAAGAAAGCAGAAGCAAAAAAATGCCGGCCCGCTAAATCCGCCGGGGGAAGGCGGCCTTTAACGGGCCAGCATTTGTGTTATTAGCTGTTCAAACGTCTGATTCTCTCATCCAGATCAGGGTGGGTTGAGAATAGGGAACGCTTGCCTTTGTTATTAATTTTCAAGGTTGATATCGCTGTCTGCTCTTCGCCTTTCATACGGGCAGAGTAGGCTTTCAGCATTTGGAGGGCATGGGTCATTTTATCCCTGCCGGCAAGATCTGCGCCTCCCCGGTCTGCGTGGTATTCACGATGCCTTGAGTAGGCGAACACGACCAGGCTTCCAAGGATCGAGAATGCGATCTGGAAGATAATCACTGCGATGAAGTGGACAATCGGAGCCATCTCTTCCCTTACAAAACGTGATGCCACCCAGGCAGCAATACGGGCCAGGAAGACGACGAATGTGTTGACTACACCCTGCAGGAGGGTCATGGTCACCATATCGCCATTGGCAATATGGGCAACTTCATGGGCAATAACGCCTTCAATGGCATCATCATCCATTTCCTGAAGCAGGCCAGTCGATACTGCAACCAATGAACGCTTTTTGGAAGGCCCGGTCGCAAATGCGTTAACCTCAGGGGAATGATAGATTCCGACCTCCGGCATATGTGTGAGTCCTGCTGCCCTTGAGAGGCGGTGGACTTTTTCAACAATCTGTCTTTCAGAAGGAGATAAAGACCCTTCAGGCTTCAGCACCTGGACATTCATCATCCGCTTTGCCATCCAGCGCGACATTGCCAGGGAGATGAAAGATCCGGAGAAACCAATGACAGCACTGAATATCAGCAGGGAAGCGAAATCAATCCCGCCCTGTGCATTCATGTAATTTCCGCCGCCGATCAGTGAAAAAATAATCGAGATGGTCAACAGAACCAGCACATTGGTCAATAAAAAGTAAAATATCCTTTTACCCAATTCTTCTCATCCTTTTTATATAAAATTTTAAGGTCATTTGAACTTGTAACTTGACCTTATTTTATATGATTATGCACAAATAAGCAAGTATAAAACATTCTCCTCAAACACTCCGTGCCTGACACCGGAAAAAGACAAATACGCCATTTTTATCCACGGATGGTGCCAGGCACGCGGAAGCACCGTTGACGGTGTCAGGGGAAAGATTTAGGATAGGGTTACAAAGTATCGGTCGGGAGATGAATGAGTATGGAGTTGTTTCAGTTGTCGAGGGCCAGGATGGCGGAGCTTTTATTTGCCCTCAGGGGGGAAGGGGAGAAGAACCCGAAGGCTGTGCTGCAAGAAGCATGGAAATCGGGCCATCTGACCAATATATATGGAAAGAAGCTTGAGATATTTATAGAGACGGATATGCCTGCTGTATTTGAAAAAATTATGAGGCAGACTCCCCCGGTTCCGGGCTTCAGCGTCAATGAAATTGTCTCGCTCGGAAATCAGATCGAGTATACGAATCTTTCCTCCACAGCAGTCCAGAACTGGGTGAAAAGAGAAATGCGCGAGCTGGTTGGGACGCCGCAGGCCGGGAAGAAGTATACCATTGACCAGGCGGCCATTCTTTTTATTGTGGAGGATCTGAAGTCGGCTTTGGATTTTGGCTCTATCCGTAAGATACTGACACTTCTTTTTAATAATCCGGAAGATAGGACAGACGATGTGATTGATCCGATCATCTTCTACGCTGGATATGCCGGCATTTTTGAAAAGGTGCATCCGCAGAAGCTGGCTGAAGGCACCGCGCAATTTCAGGTAGAACAGGAGATCCGGAGAGAATCGGCTTCAATAGTGGAAGGATACACGAATTTGACCAGACCTCAAAAAGAGATTGTATCCAATGTGCTGACAACCGCCGCCCTCACTGTGCTGTCAGCCTACTATAAGACACTGACAAGGAAATATGTGAGTGCGACCCTGTTTCTTAACGGAGAATAGGGTACCGCAGTGTACTTCTGTAAGAGTTTGTCGAACGGGCGGCATTGATGTTTGGAAGGATAAAAATTAAAATTGAATAGATATCTTATCTATCCTATTTCAGTTTTAATGGAGGTTTAACGTGGCAGAACAAAAGAATGTAAATCTTGTAGTGGCAGGGCTTCTGCTGGGCATCCTGATGGCAGCGATGGACAACACGATTGTTGCCACAGCGATGGGGACCATTGTGGCAGACCTGGGCGGATTCGAACAGTTTGTCTGGGTTACTTCAGCCTATATGGTCACCGTCATGGCGGGCATGCCGATTTTTGGGAAGCTTTCCGATATGTACGGCCGCAAGCGCTTTTTTATTTTTGGACTGGCTGTATTCCTGATCGGCTCTGCCCTTTGCGGACTTGCCCAGTCGATGGTCCAGCTCAGCGTTTACCGGGCTATCCAGGGGGTTGGCGGAGGAGCCCTCATGCCGATAGCCTTTACAATTGTATTTGATATTTTTCCGCCTGAAAAACGGGGGAAAATGACCGGCCTTCTCGGGGCTGTGTTCGGGACAGCCAGTGTCCTGGGCCCGCTGCTCGGAGCATTCATTACCGACTGGATCAGCTGGCATTGGGTTTTCTACATAAATGTACCGATCGGCATCGTTTCCGTCTTCCTGATCATCAAGTACTATCATGAATCCAATGACTATCAAAGGCAGAAGATTGACTGGGCCGGTGCTTTCACCCTGGTGGCTGCAGTTGTCAGCCTTATGTTCGGCCTTGAGCTCGGCGGAAAGGAATTCGCCTGGGACTCTTTCCAGATTATCGGACTGTTCGCCGGCTTTGTCTTCTTTTTCGTTGCATTCCTGTGGGTGGAAACGCGGGCGGATGAACCGATCATTTCCTTTTGGATGTTCAAGCGCCGCCTTTTTGCAACTTCCCAGATCCTTGCATTCCTTTACGGCGGCACCTTTGTCGTCCTGGCTGTGTACATCCCGATTTTTGTCCAGGCCGTATACGGCGGATCAGCCAAAAATGCGGGACTGATCCTGACGCCGATGATGCTTGGTTCTGTAGCAGGAAGCGCCATCGGGGGGATCTTCCAGACAAAAACCAGCTATCGGAATCTGATGGTCATCTCGGTCATTTCCTTTTTTACCGGCATGCTTCTCCTTGGCAATATGACACCGGATACAGCCAGATGGGCTTTGACTCTGTTTATGATCCTCACCGGCTTTGGAGTAGGGTTTTCATTTTCGCTGCTTCCGACAGCATCCATCCACAATCTGGATCCGAGATACCGCGGTTCAGCCAACTCAACGAACTCATTCTTGCGTTCGCTTGGCATGACGCTTGGCATTACCATCTTCGGAATCGTCCAGCAGAATGTATTTGCTGACAAACTGCAGAATGCTTTTAAAGGCATGCAGGGCGGCGGGGCCATGCCGATGGGCGACCCGCAGCAGCTGTTTGAACCGGCGGAGCGGGCGAAAATCCCGGCTCCGGTTCTTGATAAAATCATTGCAGGGATGTCAGACAGCATCACCATCATATTTATGCTGGCCCTCATCCCGATCGGCATTGCGGCAGTGACCATTCTCTTTATGGGGAAAGAACGCGTAGAAATCAACAAAAAAATAGAGAAGCCGCAGGAGTAGCGGCAGGTGGCCGGCAGGGGGGAATCCTGCCGGTTGTTTTTTTGCAAAAAAAGAAATAAAGTTCAAAACTAATTGCCGCCTTGTTACGAATACATAGATATAAGCTTATGAATCAACAGAATTCTGAAAGGAATAGAGTGGTGGGAAATGCATCGGGACTTGAAGCTCATACAAAAGATAATTAAGAAGGGAAGCGAAGAGGCTGCAAATGAGCTTGTTTCCCGTTACTACCGCGAGATCTATCATTATGTCTACAAACAGACTCTTGATCAGGAGCAATCGAAGGATTTGACCCAGGAAATTTTCATTAATATGCTGCATGGACTTCATCAGTTTGAAGGAAAGAGGGCCCTTTTCCGCACGTGGCTGTATAAAATAGCAACCTATAAAATTGTCGATTATTACAGGTCAAAGCATTACAAAGCAAGCAGGAGGATGGCGGATATTGAAGATCTTGAAATTGGCAGCCATGAAGATTCTTCCGAGTCTATCCTGCAAAAAGAAGAGATAGAAGCAGTTTTGGCCGTGCTGGGTCGAATGGAAGCTTCGTATCAGCAGATATTCCGGATGAAGCTATTTGGCGAGCAAACCTTTCAGGAAATTGCCTCTTCACTTCAGGTTCCAGAATCAACTGTAAAAACAAAGTATTATCGCAGCCTCAAATTTATCAGAGAGGAAGCTAAAAAGGAGGGATTTACGCATGCAGAAAGATAAAGAATGGCAAATTCACGAGCTAAAGATTTCAGAAGAGGAAATAACGTCGATTGTCCAAAAGGGCAATGTCAGGAAAGAGTCATTCATTACTTTGATAAAGGGAATGTACAGGAGAATCGGCTTCAGGTTTCTTATGAAGGATTGGCTTGAAATGCTCCTGGCCGCCGGCATGCTGGCAATGCTAATGATTGGAATCACAGCCACAGCCAGTGAAGGAGAGGCGGCTGGCGGGGGAACAAGCTTGTACAGCTTGATCATGATTGTTTCCCCGCTTCTCTATGCCTTCCTCGCCTTCCTGCCGTACTTAAAAAGCAGGGCCAGCGGGACGTACGAGCTGGAAATGGTCTGCAAATATAATCTTCACCAGCTGGCAGCTTTCCGGATGCTGATATTCAGCGTCTTCTGTTTTCTTCTTAATAGCATTTGGGTGCTGGCTCTTGCTGCACGGTTTGCTGCTGTGGAATTTGTACAGGGCTTATTGATATCAACGGCTTCCCTGCTGATTTTTTCTGTGCTGTTCTTATATGTATTAAGCTTCTTTAAAACGAATATGGCGCGGGCGGCAGCTCTGGTTATTTGGATAGCCGGCAATATTATTCTTGTCATACTGAATAATTCCATATATATGGGCTTGCTCATATCTGTTCCCAGGTACTTATATGGGGCAGTCATCGCTCTGTTTTTCTATTTATATATGAAAAAATTGAAGGAACTGCTTATTCGTAACAAAAGAAGAGGGGGTTACACACTATGCTGACAGTGAATAGCGTAAGCAAACATTTTGGCAGCCATGCAGTATTGGAAGATGTGCAGCTGGAATTCTCAAACGGGGTATATGGTTTGCTTGCCCCGAATGGTGCAGGGAAAACGACCCTTATCAAGATGCTGACTACTCTGCTGCATCCAGGAAAAGGTGAAATCCTGTACAGCGGGCAGAATATCTTGAGCATGGGCGAGACATACCGTGAGTTAATTGGCTATCTGCCCCAGGATTTTGGCTATTACAAAAATTATACTCCCTATCAGTATCTCCAATATCTTGCTGCTTTGAAGGGCATATCAAAGAAGGAGGCGGATGAAAAAATTCCGCATCTCATGAAGCTTGTCGCGCTTGAGGGTGCGGTTAAAAAGAAAATGGGGAAGTTTTCAGGAGGGATGATTCAGCGGGTGGGGATTGCCCAGGCGATGTTGAATGATCCGAAGATCCTGATTCTCGATGAACCGACAGCAGGCCTTGACCCAAAAGAACGGGTCAGATTCAGGAACCTCCTGTCTGATTTGGCAAGAGACCGGATTGTCATCCTATCCACTCATATCGTTTCAGATGTTGAGTCGATCGCCAATGAAATTATTATGATAAAGGATGCGAAGGTCCTTTATAAGGATTCAATCGCTAATATCTGCCGATGGCTGGACGGGAAAGTATTTGAAACAGAAATCGAATTCAGTGAAGCAGCCGATTTTAGAAGAAACTTTTTGTCTCTGTCTGAACGGCAGGAACAGGGCCGGATGAATATCCGTTTTATGGCAGAGGAAAGACAGTCAGCTCACTGGAAACAGGTTCAGCCTGTTCTGGAGGATATTTTTCTCTATGAGTATAGAGATGAAGCAGGCATTACGGCTCAATGAGAGTTCTGCGCTGGGAAATCCGCAAAGCCTTTTTATCGCCTTCGGTCCTTGGTCTTGTTTTTCTGTTCATGGCCTTTAATTTGTATCTTGTGCTCAACAATTCGGTCATAAAAGAAGATTTGAAAAAAACATCAGCATTCGCGGCGGCCTACGGGACAGATATTACTGGCGAGAGCCTGGATGCAATGAAGGATGATTATGACTCCCTGATGAAGCAAGTGAATCTTGCGATAGAAGAGAAAGAATCAAAGACCTACAAGGATATGAATTCTTTTTTCACGGATCATGCCTTCGATCCATTAGAAAACTATACAAAAGAAGAAAGGGAGCTATTTAATGACGCAGGGCTGCTGGAATACTATTATTCAAGCAGTTTATATGCTGATGAAGAATACCGGAAGATAGATCCGGTGGGCATTGCTGAGTACAATATTCAGAAGTATGGATTGACAGGTTCGGCAGCAGAGCTGGTAAGGAGCCAGTATGGAAAATTTGAGGAGCGGTTCAAGGAAGTCCTGGAAAATGGAGAGCATATGCATCTGTTCCATTCACAGGAGGCCTTCGGTACACACTTGCTTCTGTTTAAAACCATGTTTAAAGCTTTCCTGCTCGAAGGAGTGATTCTTGCGGCACTGATTACAGGCCATGTCATTAATTTTGAATTTGACCGGGGAACGCATCTGCTTGCCTACAGCTCCAAGAGGGGGAGGAGGCTTTGGCAGGATAAATTCTGGGCAGCCCTGACGTCCAATCTGGTACTGTTCACAGTCCTGCTGGCAGCCGGGCTCGCTGTCTATTTTGCAGTATTTCCCTACAGCCAGTTTTGGCAAGTTCCAATGTCAAGCTATTTTAATAAAGGGGAGCATTGGTTCATGACAGTGAGGGAGATGACGTTTTCACAGTATCTTGCTGCAGTTATCGGCCTTTCCTATGTCATGATAATCATCTTCACCCTTATGGCTGCCTTAATTTCAAGATGGATACGAAACAGCTATCTTGTTTTTTTTGCCTTTCTCTTGTTATTCGGCATGATTTTTGCTGTTCAGAAGCTCTTTCCAACCAGTCATGCCAGTTACTTTATAGGCCTTTTCACACCTGTGAATCTGGTGCTGAATCCTTTTGTCTGGTTTATGCACCGCGCCATGCACGTCATTTCAGGATTTGAGCTGGCGGTTTCAGTTGTCTGGCTGATTTTCCTCGCAGCAGCTGTAATGCTGTCCTGCAAGAGCTTTAATAGATGCGACTTAACATGAAGGGGATGAACCGGGATTTGAGAATTATCTGGCAGGAAATGAAAAAGATCTTCCGACCAATCATGCTAATCATGCTTGTCTTAATTAATTTGCTGATGTACTACATTTTTATAGACTTCGATATTTCTTATTTTGCAAATGGCCGTCCAGCCAAAGATTATTATGAAATCAGCAGTGAGATGATAGAAGATTACGGAAGAAAGCTGGATGAAAAAGAGTACGATGATTTCAAGCGGGCATACCAGGAGGCATTGGACCGTGCAGACGCCTATATTCAGAAGCTTGACGAAGCGCAGCAAACTGATGTTGCTTCGTACGCAGAATTAGTAGAATTAAATAATAAGAATGATTTAAGCAGCCCTGAAAGACAATTGTACGACAAGCTTTTCTCTGAGAAGGAGATAGGCTGGGAAATTCAGACGCGGGAAGGCATCATGGAAGATATGGATTCTGCCGGCACAGACTTTGGTTACGGCTATATTTCAGGTAAGCCGTCTGAAAGGCAGGAAGCAAGGATCAATGATCTGCTAGAGGATGAATCCTTCCGTTCCATTTTCCCGGCATATCCTGTAGGTGATAATTTTCACAGCATCAGCCAAAATATCTGCCTAACAATCCTGGTGAGCATTCTTTTTATGATTCTCCCTATTACGATCAGAGATTATAAGAACCGTATGATTGATCTGCAGTATACCTCCAGGGCTGGGAGAAAATTGTTTATAAAGAAGGCAGCGGCAGGCGTCCTGTCAGCATTCATCATTGCAACAGTCCTTCTTTGTGTCTATTACGGGTTATATTTTACCAATAATATTACAATCTTTTTGAACAGTGATATCAACAGCTTTCTTGGGTATCCATACTGGTACAACCTTACTTTCTGGCAGCTTATGCTGATTGTCATCGGGCTAACCTATATCCTGGCTTTGTCCACCGCTCTTTGTGCCATATTCATTTCAAGCATCAGCAAAAATTATATCAGTGTCATCGGCCTCCAGTTCCCGATTTTTGCATGTGTCTGCTTGCTGCTTACGCAAAGGATGCTCCTCGGAAACGCATTGGCAATTGATCATCCGCAGCCTCAATTCTTCTTTACTTATGGAGTGATCATCCTATTGCCCGCAGTAGCTATTCTCTGGAAAAAGCAGCGGGAGCAGCAGCGAGATATCTTATAGTGGCCTGATATAGAAGATTTGAAGTAAATCTAAAGTCGGTTAAGCCCGGGCTGCCAGGCACATCTGTCTGTGCATCTGACCGTCAATCAGGATATGCTTAAAGAATTTTAGTTGAAGTCCATGATAATAGCCAGGCACCTTTCATCGGTGCCTGGCTATTATTTCACTCCACCTTAACACTCACCATATCAATCGCATGATACCCATACCCTTTCCTATTCCAAAATGGGGAAGCCGGCTGTACACGGCCATGTGTATCATACGCTCTGGACATAAGAGTATATTCTCCTTTACCGGCCTTCCAATCATACACCCAAGGCTGCCACTCATACCCGCTTGCTGCCGGGCTTTCAAGCCTTGCCTCCTTCCAGTTTTCACCCCCGTCAGTGCTTACCTCCACTTTTTCGATTTTCCCTTTACCGGTCCATGCGATGCCTTTGACAGGATGGCTCCCGGTTTGAAGAATCTGTCCGTCCAATGGATGGCGGATGGAACTGTTGACATGGAGCTTCGTTACTGGCGCTGTTCCTTCATCCTTTTCTTTATGAGGATAATAGACATAATCGATTGTTTGGAAAGGTCCTGTAAACGGGGCATCTGCAACAGTGATGCTCTTGAGCCATTTTACGGAAGCCATTGCGTACCACTGGGGAACGATAAGTCTTAGTGGAAAGCCGTGCTTGAAAGGGATCGGCTTTCCGTTGTATTCGTAGGCAACCAGTGTATCCGGATGCAGGGCTTTTTCCAGCGGAAGGCTTCTTGTAAACGAATATACCTCGTCAAGATCGGTTCTTTCTCCAAAGTCATAGCCCTCAAAGATGACTTCTGCCGCTCCATTTTGGATGCCTGCACCCTCGAGGAGGGAGGCAAGCGGAACGCCCTTCCAGCTCCCCTGGCTGACCGCGCCTTTTTCCCATTGCTCACCGAAGGTTTTGGGTTCAAAAAGGCTCCTCTTGTTCCCGGCGCATTCCAAAACGGCGGTCACGGTCCTCGATGGGAGATTCATCAATTCGGTCAGGGAATAGAGCCGGGGTGAAGAAACTGACCCATTGACAGGCAGCCAATAGGCAGATGCTGAAAGCGAAGGATAGGCAAAATGATTTCTCCGGTAAAAAAGCGAATTGCCGACTCTCCTGCCTGAAATGAACTCAATGGGCGATTCCTGATTCTCAGGCTGCAGGCTATGAGTGGTCAAATAGGGCCTTACAAAAGGTTTTTGCATAATACGGCCTCCTGAATCGGTAAATATCCATTTATATGATAGAAACAGGATGATCATGCCTTTCCTATATGTAAAAAATTCCGGCCCTTAATGGAGATAATTCCTGTCCTGTGCGGGTATATGACTAAAAGATATGATTCTTGCGAAAGAAAATGGCAGCAGGGAGGATAAACCATGAAATGGAAGG
Source organism: Bacillus sp. MMSF_3328 (assembly GCF_030733525.1). Classification (NCBI taxonomy): domain Bacteria; kingdom Bacillati; phylum Bacillota; class Bacilli; order Caryophanales; family Bacillaceae; genus Bacillus; species Bacillus sp. MMSF_3328. The sequence continues at coordinate 124,691 of NZ_JASHIV010000004.1, forward strand.
GAAGAAGAGCGAGCTCCAATGTTGAGGATAGAAGGGGAATGGGCGGCAAAACGCTCGTCGGGGGAGGCCTCGGAGGTATTGTCATTGTCCTGATTATTACACTATTGGGAGGCAATCCCGGCGAACTTCTTGGCGGTCTGGGGATGACCGGAGGCGAGCAGTCGCCTGCACCTTATGAAGAAACGGCCGAGGAAAGGGAACTGGCCGATTTTGTATCAGTAGTGCTGGCGGATACAGAGGAAGTCTGGAGTGAGATTTTCCAGGAGCGGGGGATGGAGTACAAGGAGCCTACCCTTGTTCTGTATACCGGCAGCGTCCAGTCTGCCTGCGGAGCAGCAGGAGCATCGGTCGGGCCATTTTATTGCCCTGGGGACCAAAAGCTTTATATTGATTTAAGCTTCTATAGGGAGCTTCGGGAAAAATTCCAGGCGCCTGGCGATTTTGCCATGGCCTATGTTGTTGCCCATGAAGTCGGCCATCATGTCCAGACGCTCCTTGGCACTACGGATGAAATTATGCCTCTCCGCCAAAAGCTCAGCCAGGAAGAATTCAATAAATATCAGGTCAGGTTTGAGCTTCAGGCTGATTATTATGCCGGCGTTTGGGCGCATCATGCACAGGGAATGGGTTATCTAGAGCAAGGTGATCTGGAGGAAGCGATCCAGGCAGCCCATGCAGTCGGGGATGATACAATCCAGAAAAAGGCACAGGGCTATGCAGTCCCGGAAAGCTTTACTCACGGCACCTCTGAACAGAGGAAGCGCTGGTTCAATAGAGGCTTCCAGAGTGGAACGATAGAGGGCGGCGATACGTTCAGCGCCCGCAATCTATAACTTACAAAGGAGTGGATGCACATGGCAACGCAGGTCAGATCATTTTTTCTGCAGGACAATGGTGATATCCCGAACAATCAGGAATTGCCTGTCATCATCTATGAAGGGATCTTCAGTGACAATGCCAATACGATAGAGGGAACATTTACCCGCCATAACTGGCTCGGCACATGGACAGGCGGTGTGTTCGACTACCATCACTATCACAGCAACTCTCACGAAGTCCTCGGTGTCCGTTCAGGCCGCGCTACTATTCTGTTAGGCGGGGACGGTGGAGAAAGAGTTGAAGTGAAAGCGGGGGATGTCATTGTGCTGCCTGCAGGGACAGGACATAAAAACGTCGACAGCTCAGAAGACTTTGAGGTTGTTGGGGCCTACCCGGATGGAATGAGTCATGATTTGAAAAAGAAAGATCCGGGAGGGCGCGCGCAGGCACTCTCAGATATCCGCAGTGTACCGGTGCCTGCAACAGACCCTGTCTATGGAGATACAGGCCCGCTGCTTGAAAAATGGGTGAAATAAACAAAAAAGCCTGGCACAAGATGAGTGCCAGGCTTTTGATTGCTTTAAAGAATTCCCCAAACGAACATATAATAAAACCCGAACACGGCGAAGATGAGCAGCAAAAGAGCTGAGAGGAGAACAATCATCCTTCTGGAAAACCTGAATGATTGGCTGTTGATTTCATGCCCTTTCCTGAAGTAGCCGATTGTCGTCATGATGATCGTCAATATACCCACAATAATGGAGGCAAGCCCGATGATCTGCGCCAGGGCGTCTCCTATCATCGAAGCAGCCGGAAGAGTGGAAAAGTGAAGATTTGTGATAAGGAAGCCGACTCCTATAATTGTGATGCTTGTCCTGACCCAGGCCAGATAGGTCCGCTCATTGGCCAAATGCTGCTGGATATACTTAGAATCCTTTGTAGGCTGCCCATTGTCCATCCTCAATCACCACACTATCAGTTTGTTGGATAAATGGTAGCATACACTGGGAAAATTGGCTAATCTGCAACCTGATGCAACTGGCTCCTTGTCCAAAGAGCAAGTAGAATAAGGGTAAACTCTCAATCTGGAAGGGGTACCACTAATATGCTGTCTGAAAAAGAAAAGATGCTTGCAGGTGAGCTATATGATGCGGCAGATCCAATCCTTGTAAAAGAAAGGGCCAATGCACGCAGACTGACACGGCTGTTCAATCTGACAGAAGAAACTGAAGAGAAGAAACGGGCAGCGCTTTTAAAAGAGCTGTTGGGATCGACTGGGAAGCAGCTTTATATTGAACCAAGCTTCCGCTGTGACTATGGCTATAACATCAAGGTTGGCGAAAATTTTTATGCGAATTTTGACTGTGTCATCCTGGACGTGTGTGAAGTGAATATCGGCGATCACTGCTTTATGGCTCCAGGTGTACATATCTATACAGCAGGGCATCCGCTGCATCCGGAAGAGCGGAATGCCGGTCCGGAGTTCGGGAAGCCCGTCACCATCGGAAATAATGTCTGGATCGGGGGCAGGGCGGTTATTAATCCGGGCGTTAAAATCGGGAATAATGCAGTCATCGCCTCAGGTGCAGTTGTAACAAAGGATGTGCCTGATAATGCTGTAGTAGGCGGAAACCCGGCGAGAGTGATTAAGTTTATAGACGTCTAATCTTCTTCATGATCAACTCTCAAAGATTCACTATAAAAAAAGCAGACTGGCCTATTGCCGGCTGGTCTGCTTCACATAATGCTCCCAATGATCCTCAATTTCCTTCTTATGCTTGTGGTCATGCTCAATCAATCCGGCAAAGTATTGGCCGATTGTCATGTCCCTCCCGGGGTACAGCTCCTGAAATCTTTCCGGCTCCAGTTTTTCCAAAAGTAAGAGAAGCTCTTTTCTTGCCTCAGCAAACTCACTGATCAGCATTTTTTTGCTGATGCCTGACCTCGCGTATTGTCCCGCTTCCATATTCATTGCATCTGCATCAATTTTTTCAGAAGGAATTTCCTCTTTGCTCAGCAGGGCAGACATACGCCGGCTGATGACAAATCGATCCCAGGTAATAAAGTGGGAAACCACATCGGCTGTTCCCCAGGAGCCTTCCCGGAAAGGGAGGAACCATAGTTCTTCATCCATTTGTGCCAGTGAGTTCACCCAGTTAATGAAACTTGATTTTTCTTCAATAATATCTTCTTTCCTCATAAGCTTCCCCCTTAATTAGTTATCACTCTCTTTTCTTTCTGAGCAGAGTGAATTCCTGCTTTTAAAAAGAAGAGGGACCTCCGTATGAAGGTCCCTGCACTATTAAAATTTGTGTCCGCCCATCAGAGGCTTCTCTACACCAAGCTCTTCCAGTTCTTCTTTGGCAGAATCCATAATGCTCTCGGCTTTAGCTTTCGTCTCTTCATCGAGATCAGCGAACGGATCTCCTTTGCCATGCCTCCCAGGAAGAGTGATGCCTAGTGCTTTTATTTGCTCATTAGCTTCATCACGAGTAAGTGAGCCATCTTTGACCTTATCTTGAATGGCCTGTACTTTAGCTTTCGTTTCTTCATCCAGATCCGCGAAAGGACCTCCTTTGCCATGATGGTCAGGAAGAGTGATGCCAAGAGCCTTCAATTGCTCATTAGCTTCATCACGAGTAAGGGAGCCGTCTTTGACCTTATCTTGAATGGCCTGTACTTTAGCTTTCGTATCCTCATCCAGATCCGCAAAAGGATCTCCTTTGCCATGATGGTCAGGAAGAGTGATGCCGAGAGCCTTTAACTGCTCATTAGCTTCTTCGCGGGCGAGAGAGCCAGCCATAACCTGATCCTGAATAGCCTGAGCTTTTGCTTTTGTCTCTTCATCAAGGTTAGCAAAAAGGTCCTCTTTTTCTCTTTTTGCAGGAACTTCAACACCGATCGCAGCCAGTTCTTCTTTCATTTTGTCCATGATCGCCTGAACCTTTGCCTTGGTGCTGTCATCCAATACTTGTCCGGCCGAAGCAGGTGCAGTCCCTGTCCCGCTTTCCTCTGCGGCCATTGCCTTGAATGCCGTTCCGCCAATGAGGCTTAGCGACAATGCTCCTGTAAGTGCATATCCAGCCCATTTTTTCTTCATCAATAAATACCTCCATTTTTTATTAGAATTTTGGATCGTCTTGCTGTGTACATGCTTTACTATAGGGAACCTTGGTGAAAAACAGGTGAAAATAAAATAGAATTAAAAATATGAAAGGATTTATTTTTTCTTAATTTTTGGTAATATAAGGATATGGTTGTGTGTAACCCCATAACGGCAAGCTTGCAATGTTCTTAATTGGGAGGTTTATATGCAAAAAGTGAATGTCTGGTCTTTCATTTTCTCTATCATTTGTTTCCTGCTGTTTATGGAGGCTGCTTTTTCAGGACCGATCGATGATTCCCTCTTCGGCCTTGACCCGCTCGAAATATTGCTTTACCTTACTCTGGCGGCCTTTGTTGTAGCTGTTATGGGATTTGGCGGCATCCAGAACAGGATGGGACTGGTGAGGAGTGTTGCTTCACTTGCAATAACACTGGGACTTTCAGGATTCTTAACTTATATCGTTTTTTTCGGAAAACTGTTAAGCTAGCAGCTCAAAACATAATAGTTGAAAGCAGAAAGACTCATAAGCAGAGTCTTTTTTCTTTTGGACAATGAGGCAGATGGAGAAGGCTGATTTTTTCACTCGTTTTTCACCTACGTATGGTATCTTAATCATACAGAATTGCGGGAAGGTGGACATATTGAAAATACTGCTTGCAGAAGATGATGAATATCTTGGTGAATTGATCGTCCATTTGCTGAAGAAGAAAGGGTTTGGAAAAGCAGATTGGGTGATGGAAGGCGAGGATGCTTATGAATATGCAAAGGCTTCCTATTATGATGTGCTCATCCTGGATTGGATGATGCCGAATGGAGATGGCATTTCCGTCTGCCGCCGGCTGCGCCGGGAAGGATACAGCGGTGCCATTTTAATGCTGACTGCGAGGGATGCAGTCTCTGACAGGGTCGAAGGGCTTGAAGCAGGCGCTGACGACTATTTGATTAAGCCGTTTGAAATTGATGAGCTGGCAGCCCGGCTGAAGGCTTTATCGCGGAGGATGCTTGCTCCGCTTCAGGAGGATGTTATCCAATGGAAAAGTCTTGAGCTGAACCGGACGAGCCATACGCTGTTCCTGAACGGAGAAGAAATCTTCCTGACCCCGAGGGAGTACCAGCTTCTTGAAATGCTCCTGCGCAATAAAGGGCAGGTCCTGACAAGAGAGATGATTTTGGACCGGATATGGGGCATTGAATCAGATGTTTCAATGAAAACGATTGATGCGACCATCAAGCTGCTGCGAAAGAAAATAGATAAGCACGGTACAAACAGCCTCATTGAAACCATCCGCGGAGTGGGGTATAAAATTGAAGCCTAGACCTTTCCTGGATAGATGGAAAAAGAAGCTGCCTCAGGAGGTGTTCGGCCAGACCAGCCTTCGCCTGACACTGTTCTACAGCGGCATCATCACTCTTTTTCTGATTATATTTGTTATCATTGTCCTCTTTATTTTATACGGTGTCATCTATGCCGACCAGGAACGGAAAATTACGGAGCTGGCTAACCGGGAAACAAATGAGTTTCAGGAGGATGGCTTCCGCCGGCACAGGCCTCAGCAAAGGGAAGGAGACAAGCAGGTGTTTCTCAGTGAGAATCAGCTGTTTTATTATGTTGCTGCCGGGGATGGCAGCCTGGTCAGTGCCAATGAAAGTTTTGGCCCGCTGCGGCCATTGTTTTTGGACCTTGTAAAAAACTGGACCCCCGGCCAGAGTGAAATCAGGCAGAAGACACTCCAGATTCCCGAAGATGATGCCGACTACAGCCAGTTCAGGGACTTTGACATCAGGGTCCTTATGCTTGCAAGGCCGGTCATTATAAATGGACAGGCAGCCGGGATGATGTATATCGGATTGGATATATCTAATTTAAATACCATTTTTAAATGGGTGGTCATCGTTTTAAGCAGCCTGGCCGCTGTTTTTATCGGCATTGGTGTCTGGCTCAGCCGGATGATGTCAAGGAGGGCGCTTATCCCGATTGAGAAGTCGTATAATCAGCAGCGTGAATTTGTGGCGAATGCCTCCCATGAACTCCGGACCCCGCTGAGTGTTATCTTTTCTTCGGTTGAAGCGATTGAAATGGAGCTGGAGGATCCGGATCCTTTTACAAGGAAAATGATGAATGGACTGAAGCATGAAGTAAAAAGGATGACTAAGCTGATCAATGACCTCCTGACCCTGGCCCGATCTGACTCTGCTGATGGTGCAGTGCTGGAACGGAAATGGGAGGATATGCGTCCATTGGGCGCGCAGGTCCTTGATTCTTTTGAAAGTTTTGCGGCTGAAAAACAGATCAGGCTCTCACTCCACGCTCCTGAACAGGTAATGGTCCATGCTGACAGCGGGATGCTTGTCCAGCTCTTATATATTCTGGTGGATAACGCTATCAAGTACAGCCCCTCTGGGGGAGAAGTCAGCGTGAATCTCGGTGTGAAGCGGGAGAAGCAGTCAGGCATTTTTGTTCTCTCGGTAAAAGATACGGGGATGGGCATGAGCAGGGAGGAGCAGGCCCAGGTATTTGACCGCTTCTTCCGGGCAGATAAAGCCAGGAGCCGAAAGGAAGGCGGACACGGGCTCGGGCTTTCAATCGCCAAGTGGATTGCAGATGTTCATAGAGGGAGGATCACTGTGGAAAGCGAACCTGGGGAAGGAACAGAATTCCGTGTCGTGATACCATTTGAAAAAAACAATTAAGTATGATTGAAATGGTTCTTTAACTGCCATACTAAAAAGCGGGTACATGAGTACCTGCTTTTTTTAGTATTTCGAAATAACTAGGGATCGGTGTTTTGTACTTTAAAATATAGATGTGACAAAAGGTAATAGTCTGAACTGGATACTTTGAGGTGGAGATATATACCATTTATTTTAGGAGATGAACTTCTTATGAAGATTAAAGCAGCTGTCACCCATGGCCAGGGAGAAAACTTCAAGATTGAAGAAGTAGAACTGGCTGAACCAAAGGCAAATGAAGTCCTGATTAAAATCATTGCTTCCGGCGTCTGCCATACAGATGCAGTGGCTCGTGATCTGGGCCTGACTCCTTATCCGGTTGTACTGGGCCATGAAGGTTCCGGGATTGTAGAAAAAGTAGGCGCCGGCGTAAAAACAATCGAGCCGGGAGACCATGTTGTGCTTTCTTTTGCCTCATGCGGGCATTGTGAAAACTGCCTGACAGGCCACCCGACAGTCTGCACCGAATTCAATGATCTTAACTTCGGCGGCAAAATGGAAGACGAAACCCATCGCCTGCATCAGAATGACCGCAACCTTTCTACGTTCTTTGGGCAATCTTCCTTTGGTACATATGCAGTTGCCAATGAGCGAAATGTCGTTAAGGTCGACAAAGATGTTGATCTGGCACTGCTTGGACCTTTAGGATGCGGCATCCAAACCGGAAGCGGAACAGTATTGAACCGCCTGAAACCGGATTTTGGAACATCCATTGCTGTTTACGGCACAGGGGCAGTAGGCTTGAGCGGCATCATGGCGGCCAAAATAACCGGATGCAGGCATATCATCGCCATTGATATCCATGACAGCCGCCTCGAAAAAGCAAAAGAGCTTGGAGCTACACATGTCATCAACAGCAAAAACGAAGATGTTGTTGAACGCATCAAAGAAATTACAAATGGCGGAGTGCATTACGGACTTGAAACCACCGGAGTTCCGGTTGTGGTGCGCCAGGGGCTTCGGGCTCTCCGTCCGCTTGGGACGCTGGCAATCGTCGGTGTGACGCCGGAAATGGAAATCAATGTTCATGAAGAAATCATGGCAGAAGGGAAAACCATGGTCGGCGTCATCGAAGGAGATGCTGTGCCGCAATTATTCATCCCTCAATTGGTCGATTATTATAAAAATGGCCTGTTCCCATTCGACAAACTAGTGGAATTCTATGACTTCAGCGACATCAACCAGGCCTTTGAAGATTCTAAAAAAGGCCTTGCGATCAAGCCGATTGTCAAAATTGGATAACAGAGAATAAACCCTCGCCGCCTGCGGCGGGGGTTTATTTGTATACAGTGCAGCGGGGAGAGCTGGCGGGAATAATTTCATTGCTGACAACCAAACTAATAGCAGGATGGAATCACAATGAAAGGACATCACAGATGAAAAAACAACTAGCTGTTTTACTTAGCGTTCTTCTATCAGCCTCGGCATTGGCTGCCCCCGCCAGTGCAGCGAATAATCCCCGAAACATGTACGATGTAAAGCGGGGGGATACCTTGTGGAGAATATCGGAAATTTATAAGACAACAACTGAAGAATTAAAGAAAATCAACGGGCTGCAGACGTCCCTTCTTTTGCCGGGCCAGAAACTGCGGGTGCCCATCATGTATGAGGTGAAATCCGGAGATACATTATGGAAGCTGTCACAGAGCTTCAGCTCTGATGCCGCGGCCATAAAGAAAGTGAACCGGCTTGCAACTGACCGGATTTATACGGGGCAGAAACTGAGAATACCGCCGAAGAAACTTCAAATGGAAGGGCAGTTTGTCCTGATGACAAGAGAAGAATTCCAGGATTGGATCTTCAATCAGAAATTCACAAGGAAGGTCGGCAAGGTCCAGCAGCATCATACATTTCAGCCTTCCTACGAGCAATTCAACGGGAGCAACCATTTTTCCATGCTGAAAGGCATGAAAGAATATCATGTGACAGGAATGGGCTGGAGTGATATCAGCCAGCATCTGACCACTTTCCCGGATGGAAAAGTAGCTGTCGGGCGATCCTTCAATACTGCACCTGAAGGGTCATTCGGACTGCAGAATAAAGCCGCCATGCACAGGATTGAAACAGATAGCATAGCAATCGAAAATGTCGGCAATTTTGACAAAAACAAAATGACAAAAGAGCAAAAGGAGACCATCACTGCAGTTACAGCCCTGCTTATGCTCAAATACGACCTTTCCCCATCAGTGGACACCATCACCTATCATCATTGGTGGGATATTAACACCGGTGAGAAAGTGCTGGACAAAAGCAGCGGACATGCAGTCAAGACATGTCCCGGAACAGAATTCTTCGGCGGGAATTCCACTGAGGACGCCAAGAAAGGCTTTTATCCGCTGGTGGTGAGGAAAATGAAAGAAATATCGGCTTCCATTCAGTAGTAGGAAAGGCCTGGACTTCTAAGAGTAATCATGCACTGGAGGAATGGGACATAGATATAACGACCTTTCCCCGTGCATGCCCTTCAGCAAAGTACCGGAATGCCTCCGGAACGTCTTTAAGACTATAGATGCGGTCAATGATTGGCCGCACCTTGCCTTCTTCAATAAGATCGGCCAAAAATATCAGGTCCTTCTGATTGTGCCTTTGAAGAAAACTGCCCACCTTTTGTCTTCCTGTTAAGGAAACCCACGGACCCATCATCAAAGCTTGAAACATCTGCTTGCCTGATCCGCCGACATGGACAAACTGCCCGTCTGGCCGCAATGAACGCCTGTACGTCCTTATTGAATTAGACCCGTTCACGCCAAGAATCAGGTCGTACTGATCATTGAGTATAGTAAAGTCTGTCTTCTTATAATCGATGCATCGGTCAGCGCCAAGCGACTGTAAAATATCTATATTCCCTGTACTGCACACCCCGGTTACCTCAGCTTCGAAGGATTTGGCAATCTGTACGGCAAATGTTCCGACACCTCCGGATGCTCCGTATATCATCACCTTTTGCCCCTTTTTAATCTTTCCCTTATCACGCAGGCTTTGCAGGGCAGTGGCAGCTGCCATCGGCACAGCGGCTGCTTCCGTGAAGGATATTCCTGCAGGCATCAGCGCTAATGAACTTTCCGGAACAGCAGCATATTCCGCAAAGCTGCCCCAGCCGCTCCCCGAAAGATCGCCGAACACTTTGTCGCCAGGCCTGAACTGTTTAACCTTTTTGCCTGCTGCTTCTACCACCCCGGCCATATCCCCGCCGGGTATGAGGTAATTCGGCTTGAAAAGCCCAAAGGCAAAACGCGCAAGAAACGGCTCCCCTTTCAATAAAACCAAATTGCCAAAGTTGATGGAAGCAGCATGTATCTTAACCAGGACCTGATCATCTCCAGGAACGGGCTTATCAATCTCTGCTAATTTTAGTACTTCGGGCGAGCCATATTTTTCGCTTATGATGGCTTTCATTTTGTGCCTCCTTCTCTTTCTTTTGGGAAAAAGATATTCCTGAAACTAATGAATAAGACTATTGCTTTAGGAAAAATATATCTTGTATTTATGCGTTTGCGAGAAGAACAAGGACCAGATTGGTCTTTCTTATATCTCCTGAAAAAATCTGTTTTTTTCACCAGATTTTCTCCTAAGCACTTTAATATTCTCTTTGCAGCCATCAACTAACAAGGAGGTGAAGAAAATGAAAATGAAGATGCTTATTGGAGGCGCTATCGGTGCTGCCGGAGTATACGCCATTTATAAATCAGCAGAGGGCTGGTTCTATGGACAAGCTTCAAGGCCGATGGCAGCAGAGGGTCAGATCCACTTTGCTCCTCATCACCGGGGCCGCGGATTCCACCAGCATGTGATCGAGTTTACATCAGCCGCGCAGCCTCACCCCTGGATGCAGGCAGGAAGCTTTATGGCGGTTATCCTGCAGCTGCTTTTGATTGCAGCAGGCTTTCTTTTATGGAAAACGGCCCGAAATGGGGGGCTGAAGAAATGGGCTGGCATACTTCTCGCGGGTCTGGGGTTATTCCTGCTCCTTCCTGAGATTGTGTTCATTCCAGTGGCACTCATTGGACTGTACACGATCTATAAAATCCGCAGAAATGAGGAGACGGCCGCTTTTTCATATGATTGGACAAGCACCGTCTTTCAGGGAAACAGAGACTTCCTGGATGAGTGGGAACAGAAAACGAAAATGGAGGAATAGGAGAAATGGGCGTATTAAAAAGAATGAAACGCATCGTTACTGCTGACTTGCATGATGCAGTTGATAAAATGGAGAATCCAATAAGCCTTTTGAAGCAGTATATAAGGGAAGTGGAGGAACAGCTGGAAAAAGGAAAGCAGGCAATGGCCCAGCAGTATGCTGTTGAACAGAAATACTCGTTACTGATTGCATCGGAACAGGAAACAGCAGAGAAGCGCAACAGACAGGCGGAACTGGCCGTATCAAAGGGTGAGGAAGATATTGCAAAGCTTGCCTTGCAGGAGAAGATCGTCAGCGAGCGGAAACTTTCGGTCTACGTCCAGCAATATGAAATGATTCAGGAAAAAACAAATGAACTGGCAGGGCAGCTTGAATGGCTCCACCAGCAATATGAAGAGCTGAAGCTGAAGAAAAATGAGCTGGCAGCCCGCTATCAGGCTGCAGCAGCCATCAGGAACATACAGGAAAGCACAGTTTCCTTTAAGGCGGAACAGGCTCTTAGCGGGTTTGCCAGAATGGAAGAAAAGGTACTTGAACAGGAATCTTATATAAAGGCAGGGCGGCTGCTCTCTGCTAATGCTTATAAACCGTCTGTCAGCCCGTATCTGGCAGATGAAGTGGAGCTTGAGCTGGAAAAGCTGAAAACAAAGGGATAAAGGTAAGGGACTCCGGTTCCTTGCTTTTTCAAATTTTGGGAATATATCCTTGAAGATTTCATCATACTAAGGCTTATCTATGATTATGGGAGGCTATGCTTTGATGAACAGGGAGCCAGTAAAGATTGATGCAATCATAAATGGAGAGAAAACACCGACTGGGAAAAACTTTCCCCGTGAAAATCCTGCCCATCCGGAGGAAATCGCAGGATATGCACCTGTAAATACAAAGGAAGAAGCTATCAAGGCCATTGATGCGGCTTACGATGCATTCAGCGGGTGGAAAGTCAGCAAGGTAGAAGACCGGGTCGAACGTATGGAGCGCGCTATCCGGAAAATCAAAGATGCCACCCCGGAAATTGCGGAGCTGTTGTCGCGGGAGCATGGCAAGGCACTGTGGGATTCGAAAGGGGAGATTGCCGTTTCCCTGATGTGGATGGAATTTGCCTGCCAGAATGTAAAAGAGGTAACAGAACCGCAGGTGAAGGAGCATGACAACGGAAGAACCCTTATTACCTATGATCCCATCGGCGTGGTGTCAGCCATCACGCCGTGGAATTATCCGATATCGCTATCAACGATTAAAATAGCCCCTGCACTGCTGACAGGAAATACGATGGTGCTGAAGCCAAGCCCATTTGCGCCCCTTGCTGTCAGCCGGGTGGTGGAGATCATTGCTTCCGAATTCCCGCCGGGGGTCCTTAATCTTGTTCATGGGGAGGCAGATGTCGGGGTTGAGCTTACATCCAATCCAAAGGTAGCAAAAATTGCGTTTACTGGCGGAACTAAAACAGCTAAGAGCATTATGAAGGCTGCCTCTGAGACGATCAAGAAAATGACACTTGAGCTGGGCGGGAATGATGCTGCCATCGTGCTGCCAAGCTTTGATGTTAATGATGGGAAGGCGATGCGCCGTATGGTCATCTCCAACTTCCTGACGTCAGGCCAGATCTGCATGATTGCCAAAAGAGTGTATGTGCATCAATCCATTTATAAAAGTTTCGTGGAGAAATACAGGGAAGCCGCAGATAAATGGATCCGGGTTGGTGATCCATTTAACCCGAAAGTAACCGTCGGGCCGGTCAATAACCCTGGACAGGTGAAGTATGTGAAAAGTCTGGTTGAGGATGCAAGGAGCAAGGGTGCAGAAGTCATCCAGCTCGGCAAAATCCTTGACCCGGATCTGATGGACAACGGCTACTTCCTTCAGCCCACACTGGTCCTCGGTGCAGATCCGCATGACCCGATCGTAGTGGAAGAGCAATTCGGGCCGACTGTCCCGATCATTCCCTATGATGACGAAGAGCAGGTGATCCAGCTTCATAATGAAAGCATTTATGGACTGACCAGCTCTGTCTGGGGAGATGAAGAAGAAGCGATCAAGGTTGCACGCAGGATTGAGGCCGGCACCACAATGATCAATACCGCTGCCGTACAGGGACTTGATGTCCGCTTTCCTTTCGGAGGCGTAAAGCAGTCCGGTGTGGGCCGCGAATACGGCAAAGAAGGGCTGAAATCCTATCTCGAAGTGCATGTCATCAATATCCCGAAGACATTGGAGCTGCCATATATCCCAGAATAATGAACGAAAAAAAACGAAGGCTGCTAAAGAAGCAGTCTTCGTTTTTTGTGAGTTTACAGAGTTGGAACGCGAATGTATAATTATGGAAACTTGTATAAAGGAGTTGTGCTATGAAGAGGCTGATATGGCCATGGTTCCTTGCTGCGGCCGGCTTTATTTTTACAGCTATGGGAATAATCTTCGGAATCATTGGAGCAGACGTTCTAAACATTCCATTTACAAGGATGGATTTAGTTCCAATCGCAGTCAGTTTCCTTGGGATCATGCTTTTGTTTGCAGGCATTATGTTCATTATGGATAAAAGATTTGAAACTTTGAAAGAAAAGGACAAAGGAAGTGAAAAAATCGTCCAAAAGGCAAAATCCAAAGCATTCAATTTAATGATTGGGCTATATTCCATTGGCACCATTACACTGGCACTGCTTGGTTACTTAAATGAAGTTTCTTTTTTCAGCCTGATTGGCCTGTACATCATTGGCCTGCTTTTCTATAGTTATCAGCTTGTGATGAATAGGCGTGCTGCTTGAATAAGGTGATAGGGGGGGATAGAATCTCTCCATTAACTGATATTTTTTTAAAAGGGAGGCAGGGCTCTTTGATCCGTGAAGCCGAAGAAGCCGATCAGAAGCAAATTTCCGAACTTTATGGAATGCTGGTTCCTCATAGCAGGAAAAGGAATGTTTTGGGAGAACAAATTAAGATAATTAAAACTGACCCCAATAATTTTTTGCTTGTCTACGATGAAGAAGGAATCCTTCTCGGAACGCTGACACTCAATATATGTCTGCAGGCCTTGCATGGCTTAAGGCCTTATGGCGTAATTGAGAACTTTGTGGTTCATGAACATCATCGCGGCTGCGGGATTGGGCAGAAGCTATTGCAATATGCAGAGAATTACTGCAGATCGCTGGATTGCCATAGAATTATGCTGTTAAGCAGCTCCAAGCGGCAAATGGCCCATCAGTTTTTTGAACATGAGGGATTTGACGGGGCAGTGAGCAAGGATTCAAGAAGTACTTATAGAAGTAAGATATCAACCTGGCTATATGGGAGGGTTTCGATGAAGAAGTACTTCCTCGCGGCTGTAATTGCCATACTGGGTATTGCGTTTTGGTATTATTCTCCGAAAAACATTCATAGGGATCTGAGCGGATTGATTTACCAGTTGGGAGAAGCTGAGAATGGAAAGAAAGTTAATATTAAAATAGACGGGCAGCAGCGCTTTACAATGACTGGGGATAGAATCTTTGAAGGAACGATTGAGATTGAGATTGAGGGGCAAAGCATTTCTGTGCCGCCCGAGGACAGGAAATTGGAGCTGAAATTTGATCAAAACAATTCTGCACACGTATCCTATGTCCACTTCCCTCACAAGAATGGCATTTCAAATACTGAAATCATTCCTTTTGGCCAGATTCATGCTGCCAAGTCCTTTAGCCGGCTTACAATTCAAAAATTCAATAAGGACGGTGTTTGGACTGGTTCTGAAGGAATGATGATTGCAGCTCCGGCAGACAATTGGAAGGAAGCCATCAGGCTGTCTGATGACCTAATTGAAGAATATCAGCTGAACGGGAATGTTTTTATGGAGGCAAAGACAGAATAAATGGGCTGAAAGACCTCTGTACTTTTTAGAAAGGGTGAAGGCTATGAATGAGAAAAAGCGGGAAACCTGGAAGCTCTGGGATGCCATGTTCACCTCGGGTATTTTATCTCTTCTTAAGGACGGGGAAGAAGCTCAAACCGACAATGAAAAGTTCAGGCAATTATTGTGGCAGCTGTTGTTTGGGGTTATTTTTACGGTCTTATTGTTTATTATTCTGGCTATCTTTTTCTATTAGAAAGAGCCTGTCGGCTGAGGGTCAGCAGACAGAGCATTTATTTATGTGAAAATCACAGCGTCCGAAGGAGGGTCCTTATGACAGCAAACAAAGTAAATCATGCTAAAATTTCTTCCAGATTAATAGAGCAAAAAGAAACAGCTGATAGCCTGGCGATTATTTTGCCGGGGGCAGGGTATACGGCACAGGCTCCGCTGCTTCATTTTTGTACAGGGTTATTTTACTCCAAGGGCTTCGATGTTCTTCATCTCAACTACACATTTAATCGTGAAGAGCAGATGGCCTTATCTGGAGAAGGCCTGGCTGAAGCGGTCCGGCCTGCGATTGAAGATGCACTGAAAAATAAAGGGTATGACCATTATTATATCGCTGCTAAATCGATAGGAACCATGGCACTGCCTTATCTATTGAAGGATCAAAGCTTTCTGGATGCGAAAGCAGTATGGCTGACCCCTTTGCTTCAAAAAGAGTTTGTATTGACTAGCATGGCGGCGGGCAGCCATAAAGGGCTCTGTATCATTGGGGATCAGGATCCTTTTTTCACTTGGGAACGGATTGAAAGGATTAAAGGGAATCCCAATCTTTCTATTAAAGTAGTGGAGGGAGGCGATCACAGCCTGGAACTTAGCGGTGATCCCATCCAATCTATCGATCTGTTAAAGAACATCATTTCTGATATTCGTCAATTCCAGTCTTTCTAAAGGAGTTCCTATGAATTATATTCAATCTTTACGGAAATATATCGGTACAGAGCCAATCATTGCTCCCGGTTCAGCGGTCATCGTTCTCAATGATAAGGGAGAGATTCTGCTTCAATTGAGGTCAGATACACTGGATTGGGGGATTCCTGGAGGCGGGATGGAATTGGGCGATTCTTTTGAAGAGACGGCACGGAAAGAGCTTTTCGAGGAAACGGGCTTAACGGCCCCAATCTTTGGAGCTGCTGTCGCTCGTCTCAGGGAAAGAGTTTTATTATCAATTTCCCCATGGAGATGAAATTTATAATGCAACGGCAGTCTATAAAGCGGTTGACATAGAGGGCATCTTAAAAAAAGACGGAGAAAGCCTGGAGCTGGCCTACTTCCCCCTGCACTCCCTTCCATCACTGAATAGTACAGCCCGGAAAATGCTTGAAAAGACAGGATATATCTAATAAGTATTCTTTCATGTGAAAAAGAGCCTCTGCGGTTCTTTTTTATTTTAGGGAAATGTAAAACATGTTTGACATGTAAAATCCTGTCATGTTATTCTGTAAATGTAAAACATGTTTGACAAAAATACGGCAGAGTGGTGTGAATGGAAAATCAAATCAAAGAAGTGAGAAAAAGCAGCGGCCTTTCCCAGGAAGAGCTGGCTAAAGCATGCGGCGTTTCACGCCAGACGATTAATGCAATCGAGAACAATAAATATGATCCCAGCCTTGCACTTGCCTTTCAGCTGGCAGAGTCCCTTGGCATGACAGTGGATCAGCTATTCCATTTTAGGAGCAGGGGGAATGAGAGATGAAAGGTAAAGAAATAGCAGCGCTCGTATTACTGATAGCGGCAACACTTTATTTTGGGGGAACCTTCATCAGTTATATTAAAATTGATGGAGCATCTATTGGGTCAGCAGAGCTGCTCGTGATCATCGCCTTGCTGATTGGATGGGTCCAGTTCATCACATGGGGAACGAGGAAGGAAGTTCAGAAAGATGAAATGGGCAGGCAAATCATTATGGACAGTGCCAGAGTCAGCTATTATGTTGTATTAGCGGCACTAATGCTGTTATGGATCATCGACTTCTTCCTTGTCAGCAAGGGAGAGAATTACACACTTTTTATCGCTTTGTGTATCGCCTATATTACGTATCCAATCATCCAATATGTACTTGTTAAAAGATTTGCGGATTAATATCATTCCAAAACCACAGTGCCTGCTGTGGTTTTTATTTTTGAGCAAAAACATTGATATTTCGTTATTGATTTTATAAAATTTAATTGTACACAACTAAAATACAGGAGTGATTCACATGACAAAACCATTATTCACAGCATCAGTAACAGCAGTTGGCGGACGAGAAGGCCGGGTTTCATCAGCAGAAGGGAATTTGGCTTTGGATGTAGCGATGCCCGGAACTCCAAGAAAAAAGGAAGTTCCTGAAGCTACAAATCCTGAGCAGCTGTTTGCGGCCGGCTATGCAGCCTGCTTTGACAGTGCGCTGCAGATGGTTGCAAGGAAAGAAAGAGTCTCTTTTCAATCTGAAGTGACTGCAAATGTTAGTCTTTTAAAAGACGAAAGCGATCAAGGCTTTAAGCTCGGGGTTGTTCTGCAGGTGAAAGGAACAGGCATCGAGGACAGCCTACTGAATGAACTGGTAGAGAAAGCACATGGGGTCTGCCCATATTCAAAAGCTGTGAATGGGAATATTGAAGTTCAGCTTGAAGTAGTTCAGTAAAATAAAAAAGGATGCCCGCTTGGCTGGCATCCTTTTTTATTGCTCATGTTTATGATGAAGGATCTGTAAAAGCTGCAGAAGGGAGGTTTTCAGCGAGTTGTATTCCTCTTCGTTTGCGCCGCTCATTTCGAAGATCTTCCCAGGGATGGATTCTGCCTGACCCTGAAGAGATATTCCTTTTTCTGTCAGTGTTACAAATACAGAGCGCTGATCCTCAGCAGATCTCTCCCGGTTCAGGAGCCCCTGCTGCTCCATCCTCTTCAGCATGGGTGTAAGGGTGCCGGAATCGAGGTAGAGAAGCTCCCCCAGTTTTTTTACGGTCAGGCTTTTCTTTTCCCAAAGAAGGAGAAGGACAAGATATTGAGGATAGGTGACTTCAAGCTTATCTAAAAGTGGCTTATACTGCTTGGTCATCTCTCTTGAAGCAGCATAAAGAAGGAAGCAAAGCTGATTTTCGAGCTTTAACTGGCTGTACTCGTTTGTCATTTTTTCACCGCTTATCGTTATAGTCTGTATATATACTATAACCTCCGCACTATATTTAATAAACTAAACTGCATACCGTTTTCCTTAATAGGGAGTCGGAACATCAAATATAAGATAGAGAGCTGCTATAAAAATCCCGCCAAGGAGCCAGGCGAGCCATGGCTTGCGATAATGGGCAATCAGAAGTGTGAAGGTCACGATATTGAACAAAAAGGACCAGCGGAAGGACCAGCCATGATGATGAATAATGCTGTCATTTATATAGGCGATGAGCTCCACACCAGTGAACAAGATTGACCAAAGAAGAATCCAGCCAGCCTGTGCCTTCAGCTTTTCCGGAAGCCGCCCGAGAAAAATGGGCAGGACGAAAGGGTAGATAATAAAAGCAATCGCCATCGAAATGGAATTGTGAGTAGGCAATAATAAATGATCAATCCAAACAGGCTTGAATTCCCAGACCCGATAATTATACAGGAGAAGCTCATAAACAAGATTGGCAATAATCCAGAATAAGAGCGTGCTGTAGTATTGTGCAAAGCTTCTCCAGACTCCAAGGACGAGCCCTGCAATAATGAAAAATATAACGAATGATGACTGCATTTTTTTACCCTCTTATCAATGATATAAGAATAGGTTTTCCAATAACCTGGAAAATAACCTGCTCCCAAAGGCCTGCTGAAAAAGGAAATACGCCAGCTGGCGGCGAATTAGAAGAAAGCAAAAGTTTATCCCAAGACAACAGAGGTGCAAAGAATGAAAACCAAACTAATACTCGTTGAGGGGCTTCCCGGTTTCGGTAAGTCAACAACTGCCAGATATACAAAAGAGATACTCGATGAGGCAGGGCTGGAGACCAGATTATTTCTGGAAGGCAATCTCGACCATCCTGCCGACTATGATGGAGTCGCTTATGCGGCGGAAGCAGAGATGGAGAAACTGCTGAAGGAAGCAGGCGGCCAAGGAGAACTTATTAAACAATATACAATCAAAAAGAATGGCTATTATCTAGTTCTATATGAAAAAATGAAACGGAAATATCCTGATGCATTTCCTGAAGGCCTGCTGGATCCTATTATCCGGACTGATATTTACGAACTGCCTATGAAGCTGCATATGGAGCTGATGGAGGCCAGCTGGCTCAGCTTTGCAGAAGAAGCAAATGGAGATGCGGTGTATATATTCGAATGCTGCTTCATTCAGAATCCTTTAACCATCGGGATGATCAAGTACAATGAGCCGGCAAATGAAATCATGGCTTATGTTAAGCGGCTTGGCGAAACGATTAAAGAACTTGATCCGCTTCTTATTTATCTGGAGCAGGACGATCCTGAGTCGGCCTTCAGAAAGGCTGTGAAAGAGAGGCCGGCAGAGTGGTTCGAGGGCTTCACCGAATATTACACTGGCCAAGGGTACGGACTCAGCCGCGGATGGAAAGGCCTGGAGGGAACGCTGAAGGTACTGGATGCAAGGAAGCAGCTGGAGCTGGACACGATGAAGCAGCTTGATCTGAAAAAGGCTGTGGTGAATAATTCCTGGTTCGATCCGGACAGCCATAAGGAAATGATCAGGCAGGTGCTGAAGGAACAAGGCGTAATTTAAGAAGAATTCCTATACCAAAACAGCCTGATGTGTTTGATAAAGCAGCTGTCCGGGAATATCCCCAAAAAACAGGCAAGGGGGATTAGAATTGAAGTTCAATAAAGATGACCTCACGAAAGTAATTAAAACGGCGGCAGATAAAGTAAGTGGAGACAATGCAGGCCAAACATCCAACAATGATGTTCAAACCCAGATAAACAGCATCAACAGACGGCTCTCATTGCTCGAGGAAGAGCTTAGGCAGATAAAGGAGAAGGTATAAGGGCCATTGAGGCCCTTTTTTGTTTAGGACAGTAATAATAATCCTGGTCAGGAACGGGCTTCAAGCCACCTCAAAATTTCTTTTACTATTAAATCCTGCTGTCTTTGAGGCGGAATGCTAGCATGATTGTCTCCTTTTTGAGGTCCATACATGCCGAATTGTGCATGGTTGCCGCCTTCTATTCCATATAAGTCTGCTCCATCAGAAAGCAAATGCCGTGTTTTCTCAATCTTCCCGGGTGTGGTCAGTCCATCTTTTTCCGCATAGATCGAAAGCATGGGCATCGTGGAATCTGAAAAGTCAGAGCCGCTGCTTGGATAGGAACGAGCAGGATGACCCCATCAATCTGGTCCGCATGGTTAAACGCATAAGTAGCAGCGGAAACTCCTCCGAGGGAATGTCCTCCAATATACCATCTCTCAATCTCTGGATAATGCTCGATTAGTTCGTCTGCTTTATTTCCCTCGAGGATGGAGAAATTCAGGCGCATTTCCGGCACCAGCACCAGGTACCCATTCTCAGCAAGCCGCCCGCCCAAATAGCTGTATGCCTCTGGCTCCACCTTGGCTCCAGGGTAAATGATGATCCCTGCTTTCTTCACTGCACCCGGATCAAAGACAATCCAATCATTCTCATGCCGGATATTTTCTTCACCGATTAATTTAAAGAGTTCTTCAGACGGTTTATACGTTGCCTGGGCCCAAATGTAAAATCCCGCACCGCCTGCGATGATAACAGCTAAAACAATGATAAGGGCAACTTTAATGATCTTTTTCATAAAAAAGCCTCCTGCCCGCTGGATATATATCTTATTGTATTTTAAAAAAGGAGAAGGTTCCAGATTTGCGTGTACAGCCTGAAACCTTCCCTGTGCTCAGCACGTATATGAAGGAAAGCTATGGGAGGGTTTCAAATGAAAAGGTATAGAGTGCTGGCTGCGGCTGCTATTCTAATCATCTTCTTCCTGCTTGCCGGAAACCATTTCATCATACATACAGGAGAAGCAGAAGCGGCGGCAGTTGAAGATAAAGGAAAAGAGGGCACAGAATATTATATTCTCCTTAATGGGCGGAAGCTGATGGTCGAGGACGAAAATGTCTGGAATCTGATTGAAGTGGGCGGAATCTACGACATTGCTTATGAATGGTATGGATATAAAGATCCTGTCATAACAAGCATTACATTTCCAGGGCATGAGGGCAGCCATTGATGGGAAGCGGGATTTAATGATGTTAACTCTCCGGGCTATTGAAACCCTGCAGGTTTGCATAAAAGGCTATTATGGGGTGTTTTAATTAGAAATTCCGGTTAAGCGGAGCGCAGTAGCCCGTTTTCCTGTTTTTCTAATCGATAGCCGGAATTTCTCCGTCTATTAGAGCTATATTTTGAGCTTTTTTGAAAATAAGGGAAATTTCTCCGCTAATTTTTCGGCCTGTCGCTGATTCCCTCATTCAGGTCGGGGAAGGTCCGCTCTTTTATGGACGGGCGGGGAACCCGCAATCAGAGCTTAAAATATGTAATGTGTGTTTCATTGAGCTTTTTTATAAAAATATTGAGGAATTAGCAGGAATAAGAGCCTGCCTAATCGAATATACGTTCTTTAACGAAAGGCTGGGTACCCTAAGGTAATTGCGGCATCGGGGCCTGAAAGATAGAAGGTGATCTTACATGGAAAAAACAGCACTGATAAAAACAGTCTCCCTTGAATTTTATAAAAACGAAGATGAATCGCGGCTTAAGGGCTATCAGCTCCCGGAAGAGCAGCTCGCCTTTACCTCAATGCCGGTTCCTGCGATTGAGGCCTGCCTGCAGGAGGATGACCGCCATCCTATTATCATTCAATATGGAGAGGATATAGCAGGCTTCTTCGTCCTTCATGGCAAGGGCGGGGCCATCAAGTACAGCCCGAATGAACAGGCGATCCTGCTTCGCGCCTACTCGATCAGCTCCAGCTATCAGGGGAAAGGGATTGCGGGTGAATCATTGAGGCTCCTGCCTGACTTTGTAAAAAAGCATTTTCCTGATAAAAATGAAATCGTCCTTGGGGTCAATCACAGCAATCATGCGGCCCAGCATGTCTATAAAAAGGCTGGTTTCATTGACCAGGGCCTTCGAATCACCGGAAAAAAGGGCGAGCAGTATGTGCTGCACATGCAGCTTTAGAAAGGGAATGAAATCATGATCAAATATCCGATTTTAAAGGAAGAGGCCGTAATTGGCGTAACAGCAACATCGTCAGGAGTGCCGGAAGAGCTCCACGGCATGATCCGCTCCGCCTGCAGCCGCATGGAGTCAAGGGGATTCCGCGTAAAGTGCGGGGACACTCTGTGGACACAGGAAAAAGCAAAGTCGGCCCCGGCGACAGTCAGAGCGGATGAATTCAATGAAATGATGGCAGACAGCGGGATAGACTTAATCATTCCTCCGTGGGGAGGGGAGCTTTTAGTAGAAATTCTGGATAAAGTGGATTTCGCCGGAATGGAAGAAAAGTGGATATTAGGCTATTCGGATACGAGTTTGCTACTGTTGGCCGTCACTTTGATGACCGGGATGGCGACGGCCCATGGAACCAATCTTGCCGACCTGCGCGGTGAGCAAATGGATGAAACAACAGCCAGATGGCTGGATGTTTTGAAAACAGAAGAGGGCGGATCGGTCCAACAGGAATCTTCCAGCAACTATCAGAAAGAATGGCAGCATGAGAATCCTTCACCATATGTATTTCATTTAACAGAGCCGACGAGCTGGAAATCTATATCCGGCAGTCCGGAGAGGATGGAAGGCCGGCTGCTCGGCGGATGCATTGATGTTATCAGGCATCTGATCGGCACCCCTTACGGCCGTGTCCGTGAATTTCAGCGGGAGCACCTTGGCGGGGATCCTATTGTCTGGTATTTTGAGAACTGTGAAATGACAACAACCGATCTGCGCAGGACTTTGGTTCATATGAAGATGGCCGGCTGGTTTGAAGACTGTGCGGGAATCATGTTTGGTCGCAGCAGCGCCAACACAGCAGTTGGCGGCTATACTGCAGAGGATGTATATAAAGAGCTTTCAGCTGAGCTTGAAGTGCCCGTTATTTATGACATCGACTGCGGCCATGTCCCTCCGCAGGTCACTTTGATCAACGGAGCATACGCGGAAATTGAGGTCCGGGACGGGAAAGGCAACATAGTTCAGCATTTTAAAGCATAAGAAGAGGCAGGCTGCGGAGTCTGCCTTTTTAATCGTGCCTTAATGAGGCATGGCATTTAAGTTTCACCATAATACTCAGCAAAATAAAGGAAGCCGAATTTCCTTACAAGATAGTTTCTTAAAAGGCCTTCAGTTGCTTTTTCAATTGGAGGATCTGTAAGTGTATAAGCCTTGCCGTTAAGCCTGGCAAATTTCTTGGAATCTGCTTTGTTATGGTAGTCATCCTCGATAATGCCTGAAGTCAAAGCAGCACCTGGATAGCCGCTTATAAAAACATGGGTCCTGAGAGCAAGGTGAGGGGTTGAATGCAGCAGCAGGAAAATGATCACTATACCGGCAAGAACCAGTTTCTCTTTTTTATATTTCATGAAAGATATTCTCCTTACCATTAAGTTCTTTTAACTATTCAGTGATCCTTATGATAATCCTGCTAAAATCTAACAAAAAGGAGTGAAGCAAATTATGAAACGAATAGTGCTGTTTCTCTTTCTGGCAGCCGCTGCCATTCTGGCTGCATGCGGAGCATCCGGCCAATCTTCGGGAAGTTATCAAGTCGTTATCATAGGGGGTAATGAGGATTTGAGCGGAGCATTCAGCGATTTTGCCGGCAGCGGCGGACCGGTTGGCGAGCTCCGGTATATTGCTGATCCTGAAGAGGCCCGCAAAGAATTTTCGAAGTATTCCTTTGAAGAGGTCCCGGCCATATTCATTTTTGAGACCGGGGGAAGTGAAATGAAAAAGCTTATGCTGGAAACGAACGAGGTAGAAGAGGCACAGGCGTTTTTAGAGGGGAAGGACTAAAAAAGAGGCAGTTGGTAAATTAACTGGTGAAGTTGGTAGAATAACGTATGAAGTCGGTAGATTATGCCCTGAATCGGTAGAATAACCGTCGAATTTGGCAGATTATCAGGCCGATTAATAAAATGAGCTCAAAAAGGGGCAGGCTGCCGGCTCTCCCAGCGCCATATTGTCTGAAAACCGGCTTGAAGAACGCTATCCAAGCCGGCAAAAACAGCTTTCTTCATCCAGCAGCAGTCTTTCTTGGCCTCTTGACAAGCTCGCCGCCGCAGTTCGGGCAAATATTCTCCATCTCTTCCGTGCAATCCCGGCAAAAAGTGCATTCATATACGCATATAAAAGCTGTATCGTCCAACCTCAAAGGAGCACTGCATCTTTCACATTCTTTTCTCATTTCCAAACCCATAGAAAGCCCTCCATCCGTCTATTTTCATAGCTAAGATTAGCAGAAATTCAGGCAATCATTCAGGGTCAGATCCCAACTATTTTCCGGGGTCAGCAGCGGCTGAAAACCTTATTGCGGAAGGAAGCCCTCTTTGCTGATCAGAACCTTTTCCGGAGGAAATACTTCTGTAAATCGCTTATATAGTTTCCTGTATGCGGTCCGGTTGTACCATTCTTTTAGATTCAGTTCTTCGTAAAGAGAAGGGATGCCGATCTTTTCCGTTCTTCGTCCTCCGCTTCCATCTCCCATAAAATAATCATCGATGCAGATCCGGTTTACAATGGGGAAAAGCAATTCCGGAAACCTCTCACTGCTGGGGAGCATAGGGGCAATGGCAGCCTGGACGGGTATTCCTGCTTCCTTCAGCTCCCGCAGGGCCTTCAGCCTTGCGGGGATCGGCGGGGCGGAGGGCGTAAAATGCTTTCTTATTCTCTCGCTGTCCGTTTCCACTGTCATGCTGATCCGGACCTTTTCTCCAAGCTTTTGAAACAGATCCGCATCCCTTGCTGCAAGGGGGCTTCTTGTTTGGACAAACAAGAAATCCGGCTGGTTTTCTGCCATAGCTTCAAGCAGGGAGCGGGTAATTCTCTCTGTGTGCTCAGCCGGCTGATAGGGGTCTGTGCTGGAAGACATAAAAATGGTCACAGGGCCTTTCTGTTTTGCTTTTGTTATTTCTTTATCAAGCAGTTCTGCCGCACCCTGTTTTACGTCGACCCAGCTGCCCCATTCTTCGCTGCGGAAGATGGAGACTGGCATTTCTCTGACATAGCAGTAGGAGCAGCCAAACGCACAGCCTGTATAAGGGTTAAGTGAGTGGCTGTAGCCGGAAAGGAACCCGGTGCCTTTTGTCAAAATGGTCTTAGGTGTTTTATAAGCTATATTAGCTTTCATTGTTATCATCCTTATTTTGCATTGTGGAAGATGATTCCCAATCCATACCTGGTACCAGAGGAGAGTGTACTGACACCGTGGCGGACAGTGTTTTTGTAGTAGCCTCTTTTCCCCTGGACCGGCCTGCTGCTCGTTGGGAAAATCAGGGCCTCACCCTGTTCGAGCGTAATTACATGCCCGCGGCTTTGCGCTCTTGGACGCTGTTCTACGAGAAGAGACTCACCGCCGGTGTAATCCTGTCCTCTTCTGCTCAAAGTGAATAATACCTGGAAAGGAAAAAACACATCTCCGTAAAGATCCTGGTGCAGGCAGTTGTAGCCTCCCTGCTCATATTTCAGGATAAGCGGGGTTGTCCGTTCCTGTCCGTGCTGCCTGCACTCTTCCAGAAATTCCTCCAGGGTGCCGGGATAGGCAGGCTCTTTGCCAAGCAAGGCAAGCCAGCGGTTGGCAGCTTTCGCAAGCTCAGGGTAAAAAGCTGAGCGGAGCTCCTGCAAAAGAGGGGGAAGGGGATCCGCGAAGTACTTGTATTCACCTTCCCCAAAACGGTAGCGCTCCATATTGATGGTGCTTCGATAAAGGCTTTCATCCTCATACATACCGATAAGAGAATCGCATTGCGCGGGGGATAGGAGGGTGCCTAATTTTACAAATCCAGCCTCATCCAAGGATTGATGAAGCGCCTCCCAATCAAGTGTGCTTATCTTTTTGCCCATTTCGCTGTCCATGCTGCGGCCTCCTTTATTTCTAATGATATGTTCTATTATTAGCAAAGTCTTGTATTAAGAATGAGTTATATAGTGGTAAATAAAGGATATTTGAACTGATATTTAGGAAGGAGTAGTATGATGATTGTGCTTGCCGCTGTTACCGCACTACTTTCCATTGGGCTTAATCTGCGGAAGACAGTGAAACAAAATCTAAGGATATGAAGAAAGGAGAAGAGTAGTTTGATATATCTAAAACAAAAAGAAGCCGGCATCGGTTTGCCGGCTCCTATTTGAATTAAAGTGTACTGGCCATAATCTCCTTTAATACTTTCGCAGAGGTGCTGAACTGCTCTTTCTCTTTCTCATTCAGGTCGATTTCAATTATTTCACGGATGCCTTCCCGGTTGATGATGGCGGGAACACCTATATAAAGGTCCTTTTCTCCATACTCACCGTCCAAATAAGCAGAAATGGTCAGGATGCAATTTTCGTTATGGAGGATTGCTTTCGTAATCCTGGCCAGTGACATTCCGATCCCATAATAGGTCGAACCTTTTCTTTGAATGATATCGTAGGCTGCATCACGTACATTGACGAATATTTTTTCGAGACAGTCCGGGTTCACGTCTTCTTTGCGCTTCAAAAAGCTGCCAAGAGATTCAATTCCAATGCTGCTATGGCTCCAAACAGGGAATTCTGTATCTCCGTGTTCTCCGATGATGGCTGCGTGGACATTCCTTGTATCCACTTTGAAATACTCGCCCAGCTTAAAGCGCAGCCTGGCTGAATCAAGTACGGTGCCTGATCCGATGACTCTTTCCTTCGGGAGGCCGGATTCTTTCCACGTCACATATGTCAGGATGTCAACCGGATTTGTTGCGACCAGAAAAATGCCGTCAAAGCCGCTCGCCATAATCTGTTTGACAATGGTTTTGAAAATGCCGGTGTTCTTCGCTACAAGGTCAAGCCTTGTTTCACCGGGCTTTTGGGGCAAGCCTGCAGTGATGACGACAAGATCAGCTTCCCTGCAGTCATCATAGGTTCCGTTCCACAGTCTGACTGGGGAAGGGGCAAACGGCATTCCGTGATTAAGATCCATTGCTTCACCTTCGGCCTTAGCTTCGTTCACATCTATCAGGACAATTTCTTCTGCGGCGCCCTGGTTGACCATTGAGTATGCATAGCTGCAGCCCACAGCTCCAGTGCCAATTACAACAACCCTGTTCACTTTGTTTGTTTTCATCTCGAATTTCTCCCTTCAATTGTAAGAGTTATATGTCTGCTATTCCCGCGAGGCGGTTAACTAAGATACTTTTATTATATATTAAAAATGTGAAATAATTCACAAACTCTATGGCTATTTTGTGAAATTTTTCACAAGTTCTCTGCGGAATAACGGTTATGATCCTGTCATAACCGTTAAAGCAGCTTCAGAGCCCTTTATTCAGCACTTTCCAGCCTTTTTCTGAAATCTGAGGGGGAGAGGAGGGTGTGATCTGTATTTTCCTTCAATCCTTCCAGGAAACCAAGGTCGGCTTCGTAAAGATCCTCTTCATCGTATTTATTGCTGTAGTAAAGCTGTTCAGAGCCAGTTTGGAGAAGGAGACTAAGCTCCAGACCCATCGCGGAGCCGCTGGGACTGTCTTCGTCCCCGAGAACAGCACCAGGACGAGAGGATTCCTCCTGGCTGATGTATAAACGGGAACCAGCCGCATTTTCCGCCCTCTTCACCAATTCGGGAAGCGTCCCTATCTTTTTCAATGTCATTCTTCATCACCTCTGTTCTTTGTTTACCTAATTAGAGGGGGCCTCTAAACTTTCCGTTTGCAGGAATGTCCGGAGGGTAAAAGAATAATGAATATAAATTGGAAAGGAGAATGCTAAAATGGCAGACAAAAAACCACCATACAAAGGGTTCAACACAGAGCAGAACAACGGTCTCTCCGATACCCAGGAAGTGAACTACAGCAGTGATTTCAAGAAAGCCTATAAAGCAGAAAAGAAACAAGACTCCGATTCCAGCGAAAAAAGTGAATGATGGAAAGGAAGCCCTGCCGCAAGACGGCGGGGCTTTTTGCATCTTATAAGATAAGAAAGAATATCTTTTCTACTTTGTCTACTGTCTAGCAGCTGCGCCTACCCCCTCGAGGTCACAAGCCAATACTCCCAAAAAGGCAAAGAACGCCTTTCCGGGAGTATTGGCTTGAGGCCCCCAGGATGGGGGACATGCAGACGTTGCCACAGGACGTGGCGTTCTTAGTCTGCGTTCCTATAGGATGATCAAGGCGCTTGCGATTTTCTTTGTAAAAAGGCCGTCTGCAGGAAGGAGAACAGCCCCTGCTGTAGAAATGTACACTAAGTAAAATAGAAACTTAAGGAGGGAAATGATGTACGAGCAGAAGACGAGGGAAAATGATAAAAGTGTAGAAGAATTCATTGAAAATGTAGACAGCCCGAAGAAACGGCAGGATGCATACAGACTGATTGAAATTTTTGAAGATACAAGCGGATACAAGGCGAAGATGTGGGGAGAGAGCATTATCGGATTTGGATCTTATCATTATAAATATAAGACCGGGCATGAAGGAGACGCACCGCTTGTCGGCTTTTCCCCGAGGAAGGCAAAGATCAGCCTCTATTTTGCCACAGGAGACACTCAAAGGGGAGAACTGCTTGAAAGATTCGGCAAGCATACAGCCGGCAAGGCCTGTGTGTACATCAATAAGCTGGCAGATGTGGATGAAGAGGTATTAAGGGAGCTGATCCTCCAATCGATCCGGTTTCTAAGGAATACATATCCGGAATCCTAGGGGACGGGAGGGGCAAGAATGAAGATCAGGAGAGCGAAGGACCAGGATGCAGAAGGAATCGCCAAAGTCCATGTGGAAACATGGAGGACTGCTTATAGGGGCATTATTGATGATGAATATCTAGCAGCTCTTTCCGTGGAAAAAAGGACCGAACTGTGGCACAGGAATATCGCGATACCCGGAAATATTGTACTTGTGGCAGAGGAAAATGGCAGGATAGTTGGTTTTGCAGACGGAAGTCAAGAGGAAACAGGGGAGTATGGCGGTTTCAAGGGGGATGTCACCTGTCTATATGTGCTTGAAGAGCATCAGGGGGCTGGCCTTGGAAAGGCACTCCTGCAAGAGCTTTTTCAAGTATTTCAAAAAGAGGGGATTCGTTCTGCTATCGTAAAGGTGCTGAAAGAAAATGACGCCTGCAGCTTTTATGAACGCACTGGTGCAAGGCTGCTGAAGGATGCTATCCCAATAAAAATCGGCAGCGGCCGGGAGCTCGAGCTCTGTGTGTATGGATGGAAGGATTTTAACGCTGCATTTTAGCAGCCAGAAAATCAAGAATAGGAGAGATGAAGCGATGAAGCTGGCAGTAAAGGCATGTATCCTTTCAGCATCATGCCATCTAATATATGCGGCTTATTCTATGGTGAATGGCTATATACAAACCAAAAACTATGAACCTGATATGGACAGGGCCTGGCATGAAGCTGCCTCAGCACCGGCCTTGGTTTCATTTGGACCGGCACCGTCCCCCTGGATATTACCTCTGACTTTTATAGCAGGTGCGCTCCTGTTTGGAGCAGTGCTGTCGTGGAAAAAAAGTGCCCGGTGACAGGAGCCGTAAAAAATCCTCCAGCATTATGCCCCGCTGGAGGATTCCTTTTTACTCTCATATTCACTTGAACTGGTTCTTTCTATACCTATATTTCCAAGCAGGTTTTCTATTGCTGTTAAGTGCTTTTTATCCGGCACAGCAATGAGGCCTGGCTGAAACAAACGATTCTTCACCTTGAGTTTTAATTGATAGCCATTGTCTGCGCGGGAGTCCAGCCCGTAAAGAGGATGCCAGCGGACAATTTTCTCTGTTTCAAAAGAGCGGATTTCGGTCTGGCTGTAAAACCTTCCGTGCAGAATCATGCCGTCCTTCATGATAAATAGATTCTGCGGCTGGCGGATGAAGCTTGCAATGGCAAAGAATATATAAGCCGCATTCAAGAAGGCGGGGTCAAACCAATCGGTTAAAAGTAGGAGCAGGAGGAAGCCGGCCATGAGGAAAAAAGCACATACGGTTCCCCATTTTATATACTGATAGGATCTAGTATTTTTCGTGATTGGCTGCATTTCCTTCCATTCGCCTGGCAGCAGGATGCCTGAATATTCTTCCTGTGTGCGTGGGAATAAAGCTTGTCCCGACAAATCGGCCGCTTTTTTTATACGGAGCCGGAGCTGCAGCAGGTAGTAGCATCCGATAAGGAACATCATAATAAAAAACAGGTCAAGCCACATCGTTTTCCGCCCTTTCATTGTCTAAAATTTTTGCCCCTTGCCCTCCTAATTAATACGGAGAAGATGGAAAAAGGTTCCCTATTTTTAAAAATCAGAAGGAGGCTAAGAAAAATGAAGATGACAGACCGCCTGAAAAGGATCATCCACTTGGCAGAAGGAGAACGGGTGGAGACTGGCTGCCGGTTTATCCAGCCGGAGCATCTGCTATCAGGGTGCCTGCTTGAAAGGACCGGGGCATTTGCGGAACTGGCGAATAAGTGCCGTTTAGACATAAGCAGCCTCCGCTCAGCCTCAGTCAAAAATTCTGAAGAAGGGGGGAGCTTGCTGCTTGGATTTCCGGCAGAGATATCTGAGGAAACAAAGGTCGTGATGGAGGCGGCGGCTGGATATATGAAGAAATACGGCCAGATGATCCTTAATGAAGGCCATCTCCTGAAGGCGCTGCTTTCCTGTGATTGTCTTGCTGATTTGGCAGGGAAGGAAGATAAACAGCAGATGCTAGCAGTCGGGGCAGCAGCCAGAGATTTAGCTGTACATCTGGCATCGTACTCACCGCCTGACAAGCTGCTCTCTGCGGTCAGGAGAGCAGGGAAAAAGGATAGAGAGATGCTTGCCGCATTTGCAGAAGCCCATTTTTCGGCTGAATGGACCCAAACGGCTGAAGCTGGGATGGAGCAGGAGGAACCGCCGGTCTACATAGCTTTCAGTGGAGACGGGGAACTGATTGGGTTTGCAGTATTTGATTCATACAAGGGAAAAAAGGGATATTTCGGGCCGATGGGAGTGGCTGGAGGCATTCGGGAAAAAGGAACAGGAAGCGCCCTTCTCCATGCCTGCCTGAAGAATATGAAAGAAATCGGCTATGAATATGCGGTCATCGGCGGGGCGGGGCCAATTGAATTCTATGAAAAGTCGTGCCAGGCTGTCGTCATTCCATATCCAGATTAAAATAACCACTGTTCAAAAAATTGAAACATTTAGTCTGCTTTCTCTGTTTAGCTCTCTCTTCTACTGGGAATGGGTAAGGGACTTGTACATAGCTGCCAGTCAGCATGAGCCATTCTATATGAGGAGGAGACTGAATGAAAGATAACCGCAATGTAAATGAATCCAGCAAAAACAAACAGCTGGAGCAATTCAGGACAGACGACCGTGGAGAAAAGCTGACAACCAATCAGGGAGTCAAAGTATCAGAGGACGAGTTCTCGCTTAAAGCCGGTGTCCGGGGGCCTACCTTGCTGGAGGATTTTCATTTCCGGGAAAAAATGACTCATTTTGACCACGAACGGATCCCCGAGCGGGTCGTTCATGCACGCGGCTTTGCAGCGCATGGGGAATTCCAGGTATATGAATCTATGAAAAAGTATACAAAGGCAAAGTTCCTGCAGGACCCTGCTGTGAAAACCCCTGTATTTGTAAGATTCTCAACGGTTGTCGGCTTCCGGGGATCAGCCGAGACTGTCAGGGATGTGCGCGGGTTTGCGACAAAGTTCTATACAGAAGAAGGCAATTATGACCTGGTAGGAAATAATATGCCGGTATTTTTTATACAGGATGCCATTAAGTTCCCGGATCTTGTTCATGCAATCAAGCCTGAGCCGCATAATGAAATGCCGCAGGCTTCTGCTGCCCACGATACCTTCTGGGATTTTGTCGCCAACAATCAGGAATCCGCCCATATGATCATGTGGGCTTTGTCAGACCGCGCATTGCCAAGAAGCTTCCGCATGATGGAAGGGTTTGGCGTCCATACATTCCGCCTTGTGAATGAGGAGGGTATCTCGCATTTTGTGAAATTCCACTGGAAGCCTGTGCTTGGCGTCCATTCCCTCGTCTGGGACGAAGCACAGAAAATAGCCGGCAAGGATCCTGATTTTAACCGCAGGGATCTTTGGGAGTCTATTGAACAGGGCAACTATCCAGAATTCGAGCTGGGGATCCAGGTGATAAAAGAAGAAGACGAATTCTCCTTTGATTTCGATATACTTGATCCTACGAAACTCTGGCCGGAGGAGGACATACCCGTCCAAATCATTGGAAAAATGACGCTCAACCGGAATGTGGACAATGTTTTTGCGGAGACTGAGCAGGTCGCTTTCCACCCGGGCCATGTAGTGCCGGGGATTGATTTTACCAATGATCCGCTGCTGCAGGGGCGCTTGTTCTCCTATACTGATACACAGCTCCTTCGTCTGGGAGGGCCAAACTTCCATGAGATACCGATTAACCGCCCGGTTTGCCCTTTCCATAACAACCAGCGGGATGGTTTCCACCGGCAGACCATCAACAAGGGACCGGTGAGCTATCATAATAACTCAATCGCCAATAATACCCCTTCTCCTGCGTCAGAGGAAGAGGGCGGGTATGTTCATTACCAGGAGAAGGTCGAGGGTCGCAAGGTAAGGGCGAGGAGCGATAGTTTCAAGGACCACTTTTCACAGGCGAAGCTTTTCTGGAACAGTATGAGCGGACCGGAAAAGCAGCATATCATCGATGCGTTCAGCTTTGAACTCGGCAAAGTGAAGAGCAAGTCGATCCAGCAGCAGGTTGTGGACATGTTTGCCAATGTCGATCTTGAAATGACAAGAGAATTTGCAAAAAATATCGGGGCAGTCCCTCCTGAAGAGGGCGGTTCTGCTGTAACAAAATCCTCGCCTGCACTCAGCCAGGAAAAAACGAAGAAGCTTCCTGCAACACGCAAGGTGGGAGTCATTGCCGCTGATGGATTTAATGGAGAAATCATGAAGGTACTGGAAGCCTTGAAGGCAGAAGGCATTATGCCCGTCATAATCAGCAGCAGGCTCGGGACGATTAAAGGCTCTGATGGTAGCGAGCTTGAAGTCCAAGATACATTCCTTACCACTGAATCTGTCTTGGTGGATGCCATATATGCCGCAGGAGGCAGTGGCGGGACAAAGAAATTTCAGCAGGATGCAGCCTATTTCATCCATGAGGCCTTCGCTCACTATAAGCCGATCGGAGCGACTCATGAAGGCAGGAACTGGCTTGAAAACAGAGGTAAAAACAATGCTGCAGGAATTGTACTTGGAGATGGAGCGGAAAGCTTCGCAGAGGAGTTTATCCAGGCAATTGCCCAGCACCGCTTTTGGGAGCGGGAGCTGGTATAAAAGGAAAGCAGCGGAACATGATTCCGCTGCTTTCTTTGTAATGCTAAGACCCTATAGCTTCCAGGCTGACTAAACCGTTCTTGGCCGAAACACGGTTCCTGCCAAGATCTTTTGCCTGAAAAAGCAGCTGGTCTGCCAGGATATAGGCTTTTTCCATTGGAGTTTCTGTGTTCACCTTCCCATAATAAAGACCGAAAGAGGCTGTATAGCCTATCTGAATCCTTTTTCCGTGGAAATCGGCTTCAGCCGGCTTTTCCAAAAGCCCCCGGTTAATATCTTCAATCAGCTTGCTGCATTGATTAAAGTTCCTGCCGCGGAGGAAAAGAGTGAATTCCTCTCCGCCGCTCCGGATAAGGATATCTTCCTCTGTGAGCACCCCTTTCAGGCAATCCGCAAAATGCCTGATAACGCAGTCGCCTACTGCGTGGTTATAAGAGTCATTGATCAGTTTAAATTTGTCTATATCGGCCACTATGATCCCAACCGTTTCCTGGGCCTTGTCCAATTCCTTCATTTTCTGATCCATGAAGGCGCGGTTATGGACACCTGTGAGAAAGTCGGTATATGCCATCTGCTCAAATTTATCGCGCTCATATTTATGCTGTGCACTCTGTGACTTGGAAAGGAAAGACCGGCTCACAAGATAATTCAGCAGGAACAGGCCAAGGAGCATATCCCATTTCCCTTGCTGGAGGAAAAGAAGGAGGAATCCGTTTGTAAAAGCGATCTTTCCCATATCAAGGACACTCCTGCTTTTTATAAAATCGATTGCCTCCCTGCGCGTATTGATTTCTCCAAGGAACGAGAAGAAAATGATCAAATAAAGGTCAGACAGGATGGCTGTCACGGTAATAAGCAGCAGCATCAGCAGCCAGAAGCCGAATGGGATGCCTTCCATCCTGGGATACAGAGATTGAAAGATGAAATAGGCAATGCTGTTATTCAGCGTAAAGGCACCGATATTGTAAAAGGTATGGACGAATTCATCAGGATCTGCTGTTTTGGTCTTCACTTTTGTAAAATAAACCGTAAAGCGATAGAGCGTCTCGAATATCAGCAGCCCTGCCGGCCCGGCGAAAAGTCCGAATGAAAGGCTGTAGGTAATGCCATAGTCAATGGTCGAGCTGCCCAGCTTGCTGTGTATCCTAAGATGGAAATAAGAAATAGAAAAGATCCAATAAAAAGCAAGGGCCAGGAGATATAGATTCATCTCCGGAACCGTCCAATCCGATTGGGAAGCAACAGCAAGTGAGGTGAAGAAAATAAAAAAGATAAATAATCGCGCCTTTAGCATAATTGGTATTTGGACCCCTTCCCCGCGATTGTTATAAAAAAATCGGTCTTAAAAAGTCAAACAGCTTAATTGCCACAAACCTATTTTCTAATTATATAGCAATTTAAAAATTCAGAACATAAAAAAAACAAATATTACATGATTTTCCCAACTAGAATAGAAGGGTGCCAGGCACGGCAGATGGACATTTGTCCAACTAGGGTGCCTGGCACATAAGAAAATTGTCGAGATTTATCGGATTGTTACCGTTTCCATTTTTTTAACGAATAAATTTGCTTATCCTTTGTTAATCTGTTATCATAAAGTGAAATTATTTTTGTTCGGTATATAAGGAAAGAACAGTTTTGATACTTTTCGCCTTGATAACTTTGAGCAAGAATAGTAATACAATGTGTGTTTACACGCAAGGAGGCAACAAACATGGCTACAGGTAAAGTTAAATGGTTTAATGCAGAAAAAGGATTCGGATTCATCGAAACTTCAGAAGGTCAAGATGTATTCGTTCACTTCTCAGCTATCCAAGGCGAAGGTTTCAAAACTCTTGACGAAGGTCAAGAAGTTTCTTTCGACATCGAAGAAGGTCAGCGCGGACCTCAAGCTTCTAACGTAGTTAAAGGCTAATACGCAAAGAATGGGCACTCAATTGAGTGCCTGTTTTTTTTTCGGCAAAAAGGAAAGGACACCCGCCCTATAAACGGCGGAGTCCTCTATAACGGTCATTTCCTTTTAATATTGCTCATAATAAAGCCGCTCTCTGGAAATGTCGGCATCCTGGAAAGGCTGAAGCTCAAGTCCTGATTCTCCGGAACAGAATAGTCGATCTCGTTCACGAGGAAGTCAAGGCTTGCTTTCATAACCTCAATCGTTATGCCTTCTCCGGGACAGCGGTGGCCTTTCGAGGCATCGCCGCCGCCTTGAGGGATCAGGTCAAATAGGTTGCCGTCCCAATTTCCGAAACGCTCCGGCCGGAATTCGTACGGTTCCTCCCAAAGCAGCGGGTCATGGTTGGTTCCATAAATGTCGAGAAGGACAAGCATCCCCTCTTTGAATTCCGCCTCATTCCAGATGAAGTCTTTGCGTACAATCGCTCCAAGGAACGGACCGAAAGGATAAAAGCGCCGCACTTCCTGGACAAACATTTCAAGCTCGCTGCCGCTGCGGGTCTGCAGCATCTCCTTATAGCGGGGATGACCGTGAAGGGCAAGGGCAGAAAAGGCAATGAAAGTCGAAATGGCAACAATCGGGCGGAGAACATTGATGAGCTCGACAGCGGCCATTTGTGAATCAAGATGAGTCCCATCCAGATTTTTGTGGAAGGCCATTTCATACAGGGCAGTACCTTCTTCTGCAGCCAGCTTTCCATCTCTGACATCCTCGATAAGACCCCGTATCCAGTCTTCTGAGCTGCCCCTCGCATGCCTGCCTTTCCAATGGCGGGGACCAACCGCCCCGAAGGCGTCTACCATATCGGCAAACTCTTCAGCTCTCTCTTTTTCATCCTCCTGCTTCAGCGGGACACCCGCCCATGCACAGGCTGTGCGGCAGAGAATAACCTTTGCTTCTTCCATCAGCACAACTTCACGGCCGTCTTCCTGCCATTTGGCTGCCGCTGCCTTCCATTCATTCATGACCATCCCGGCAAGCCTTTTTTGGTGGGGAGGCGTCATCAGGGACATGAACAACAGTTTACGGTGGATATGGGCGTCACCGTCCATCGTCTGGATGGCATTTTCACCAAACAATGTTTTTTGTATCCGTTTGGGAGCGGCCCCGTTTCTTTTGAAACGGTCTGTATCATAGAATAGCCGAGCCGCTTCTTGTCCGCTCATGCAAATCACCTTTTGCCCGAGCAGCCGGGCTTCAAAAAGCTCTGTTCCGTACCGTTCTTTTCTGTTAGGAATAAATTCGTAGCCTTCCTTCATTAAAGTAAGGCTGTTATCAAGACTTTTATCATGAGGAATCTGCCCGTTCATGGCCATCAGCATCTGCTCCTTTGTATACCTGCATTTGTCTTGTATTATTTTTCACTAATTGCAGGCGGTTAAACACCGGGCTTAAGTTTCTTTAATAGAAACTTCTGAAACCCGGCAATATTGTTTGCAGGAACAAAAAAACTCCCCATCAAGTAATGGGGAGAATGACAGATTATTTAATCATCCTTAAGTATTCATCCAGCTGGCTGAAGGTGCTGGAGTATTCCTGGTGCAAACCATCAAGTGCAGCTTCAAAGCTGCGCTGCTCATGATCTTCAGGATTTAGAGGGGACGCGAACAGCTCTATCTCGGTTTGATCCTCCGAACTGAGGAAGCTTACATGATTGACCACTTCAAGAGGCCATCCGGAATTAAAAGGAGCGCGGACAGCACTCCCTTCTTCATCTGAAAATGAATTTATAAATACGAGCTTATCCGGAGGAGAAATTTCATCAAAGATGAACCGGCCCCATATTTCATATCCTTCGGGAGACTTTTGGCTATAGTGGAACATTCCTTTTGGATGGAGTTCCAGCATGGTGACCTTCATGGCATAACCTTTTGGGCCCCACCAGTTCTTGAGGTGCTCTGCTTCTGTCCATGCTTTGAATACAAGCTCGCGCGGCGCATCGAATTTCCTTGAAACCACTAGCCCGGTTCGGGTATCTTTTAGCATTGTCATGTCCTCCTCCTTTGAAATATTCAGCCGAGGGAGGTGGGAAATAGAAGCTGCGAAGTCTGGCCCGGCCATAATTATACTATTCTAAATATACGTTAAAAGAATGAAAGCTGTAAATTTATTTATCAAAAATGAAGTTATATTTTTCCTGGAAAAGACTAATTCCCTATGCAATCATATGTTCTATTATGCTAGTATAATAAGTAACTTATAAAAATAGACAGGATGACAGCATGAACGGAACAGCGCATATGACAGTCGGGGCCGTCATTGGATTTATGGCAGCAAATGCCGTGCAATCAAGCCCTGCGGAAACTCTTGTACTAGTGGGGATCGGCACAGCTTCAGCCCTCTTGCCGGATGCCGATATCGACGGCAAGCTCAGCAATAAAATTACGATATCACATAAAGCAATCCGCTCGATAGCCCAGACGATAGGGCTTTTGATGTGTTTGTACAGCTTTCTTGAAGGAGGAGATCAGGAGCGCTGGCTCGGAATGGGGGCTGGTGCAGCCATTGTAATCCTGGCATCCTTCATCACGAAGAGGAGGATGCTGACGGTTACAGGAATCGGGATAGCGGCCGGCGGCTTGTCTCTTCAGGAAAGCTGGCTTTTGCTTTTGGGCATATACATCATTGCAGCATCATTTGTCTCCCATAGGACCTACACGCATTCAGCGGCTGGCCTGATTTTCTTTGGGGTGATTGCCTATCAGCTCGATAGCTCCCTTGGGATAGAAGGAGTCTTTAAGACCTGCATGGCTGCCTATGCGAGCCATCTTATCACCGATATGAAGTTTTTACCTTTTAACAGGCGCGGCATTAAATTATTGCTGCCATTTTCATCAAAAGAGATATGAAGAAGCAGTCCTGAAGGGGGCTGCTTCTTTTTATAAGCTGGAAAGTTATATCCTGAAAATGCCATCTTTCATTCCCTTCTTGAAAGTTTAGCTTTCCGGAAAAGAAGGAAAAATAATGTTCAAGCAGATAAATCATCTATGAATTGGAAGTGGACAACTTGAAAAAGGGTTTTGCAGGGATAGCGATTGCCGTTGTAGCCTTAGTCATCATTTTTATGATGCTGGGATCCAGCTATAATGGATTTGTAAATGCTGAGGAAGATGTGGACAAAGCGTATGCGCAGATCGAAAACCAGCTTCAGCGAAGGCTGGATCTGATCCCGAACCTCGTTAATACAGTCAAAGGGTATGCTGCCCACGAAAAGGAAGTCATCCAATCCATCTCTGATGCCAGGGCGAGGCTGGCAGGAGCAAGGACACCGGAAGAAGAAGCGACGGCCAATACCGAGCTTTCGAATGCATTGAGCAGGCTGCTCGTTGTGGTTGAGAACTACCCGAATCTGAAGGCGGACAAGCAATTTACGCAGCTGATGGATGAACTTGCCGGAACAGAGAACCGGATATCCGTAGCCCGCCAGGATTATAATGAGCAGGTGGGAAGCTATAACAAAAGAGTCCAAAATTTTCCCGGTGTAATTGTTGCTAAAGTGACAGGCTTCGATGAAAAAGAATACTTCCGGGCCGATCCAGCTGCCGAAGAAGCGCCTGAAGTTGACTTTGGGGGCAATGAGTAATGATCCGGCATCGGGCATTCCCGCTTGTTCTGGCGCTGCTCCTGCTGTTTGTCTCTGCAGGCGCGGCACACGGTGAAGAAAACGGAATTCCCGCCCCATCCGGGGATATATATGTCCAGGACTTTGCAGATGTCTTAAGTCCGGAGCAGGAAAATGAAATACGGGCCCTCGGGCGCTCTCTTGAAGACCGGACCACTGCCCAGGTAGCAGTCCTGACAGTGGAAACAACCGGGGGAAGGCCAATTGAGGAATACGCGAACCAGGCATTCCGGCAATATGCAATCGGCAGTGCCGAAGAAAACAATGGCGTCCTGCTTGTTCTTGCCATGAAGGACAAAAAAGCCCGGATTGAAGTCGGCTATGGGCTGGAGGGCCGGATACCTGACGGCAAAGCCGGAAGGATACTGGATGAAATGACGATTCCGCTGCTCCAGGCCGGACAGCCGGGGCAGGCTGTCCTTGACACATATAAAACACTTGCCGGCGAAGCCGCAGCGGAGTATGGCCAGGGTACAGCACAGCCTGCAGGAGAGCAGGGCACAGGCATTCCTTCCTGGCTATTATTTATTATTATCGTCGGGGTCATTGTGCTGGATTTCATGTTCTTTGGCGGTACACTGACCTATATTCTTCTTTCTGTCATTTCGCGGGGCGGAGGAAGAGGCGGCGGAGGCGGACCACGCGGCGGCGGGGGCGGCTCATCCGGCGGCGGAGGTGCCAGCAGGGGCTGGTGAGAGAGAAAAGAAGGGCTGCTTGCGTGTGATTTTGCCGATTCGGTAGAAAAAGTCAGGAAATAATCAAAAAAACACCGGCTTTAAGTGAATGAATCCTTCAATCGGTAAATTCAAGCACCGCTCTGATTCTAAACCACTCACATTCAACCGCTGCAAACACGTCTTAAGGCTAACCCCGAGCTTTAGACGAACAGATTAATAAAAAGCCGGAAACTATGAATGATTAGTTTTCGGCTTTTCACCATTTTAGGATAATATTTTTGAAATCTTCTTCATCGCTTCGTCCGGGCAGAAACCGGAGAAATGCTGCAATAGTTTTTCTCTGGCATCCTCTCTGCTGATAGCGAGGCGCTCAATCCCGTTTTTCTCCAGCCAGCTTTCCATCGTTTCATAGGAGGTGCTGTTCCATCCGTTCGTTTCCCCTGCTTCATTTTGTTTTTCCTTTATTCCGGAAATGACAATATCCATGCTTCCCTGCAGTTCCTGCAATCCTTGGTCGAAAGCCTTTTTGTGCTCTTTGCCAAGCAGATTAGCTTTTTTTCGCAAAAGGCGCGTGTCGATATCTTCATGGGCACTGATGAGGCTGAACAGAGTCAGCGCTTCTTTTGATAGCTCCCCCTTATGGTATCTTTCTTCAGGCCCATCGTTTTTCCCCAGAACAGCGAGAAAAAGAGGTACCCAGTCTTTTGAAATGAAAACTGCCTTTTTACTGATGAACTTTCCGTAAGCGGCAATCCCTTCTCCCGCAAACCGGGTCCGCCATGTCCAAGGGTCTGAATCTCCTCCTGCATGCCAGCTTTCAGGATCCGTAATGGTATTGAGCGCCGGGTATCCCGGAATGAGGGGAGCCAGCGGCAGCAGGCCTGTCTCCTTGATGATGACTGCTGCTTCATTAAATTCCACTGCTTTGTAATCTTTCATGATTCAGCTTCCTCCTTTGGATAATATCTTTCTATGTATCTGCCTTTTTTCAATATTTCATCAGGCGAAGCGGCTGTCGACTCTTCGACGGTGCTGCCTGTTTCTTCAATGTAGGCTTTCACGATTTTGTATCCTTCGCTGTAGCCGTAATGGAGGGGAAGGGGGCCACCGCCATTAAGCACTTCAAGTGATCGGCTAAAGTCAGCCTTATGGAGGTCGTCTCTCACCTTATTCCAGAAAACTGGAGCTGCCTTTGTATCGAGGGGGAGGCTGGTCATTCCCGGATATACTGTTTCTTCAAACATGACGGCTTTTCCCTCAAAAACAAGGTTGTCCAAAACTGTATTCTGATGAGAACTCTCAAAATGCTGCTCTGTCCATGTGCTGTGATGGTATTCATGGGATATTGAACTTTTGATCATGCGATCAGAAGAATTATAATCACTATAATAAAAAATAATCCTGCCTGCACCGGTGGCCACCATGGTTTTAACCATTGTGTTGTCTGTCGGAAAAATGCACACATTGATGTCTTTAGTGGATGGGAGAATTTCAGAAGATTTTTCGAGCGCTTCTTTAATCAGGGAGTCCAAACGCTCTTTGTTCATTGAATTTATTACTTTTTTAAGGGTGCCTGGAAATTTGTTCACCTGATAATCCTGGATTTCCTCTGCCATATGAGGGTAATCAAGGTCTGTAAAACATTCCTTTTCAATAGGCTTAAGAATTTTTTCTTCATAAAGTGCCTGCCGTTCCTGGCGTGGTGTCTGTTCAAGATTATCCAGATAATCTTCATAGAGGTACTGTGCATGGACAATGTTGAAATTCTGGTTTCCGCCATCATTTTTGAAGGATGAGACGACCGGCTTAGTTGCTTCATCGGCCTCTTTTTCACATCCGGCAAGAACTGCAGAAATGAGTATGAGAGTAACCAGCGTAAGGAGGGGCTGTTTCATCACTGGTACCTGCCTTTCTGTTAAATTAGGATATAAATATTATAGTTTAATTTGGAAAAAATTACATGGTGTATCCCGTATCTCCTTTCACCTTGAAAACGTTAAGCATATGTCCAGGAAAATGATTGGAGGCCGATTATGAAAAAACTGCTTATTTTAGGAGCAAGCGGGCTTATAGGAAAAGCTTTGGCGGAACAGGTAAGGGAGGATTTTAAGATTTATGCTACTTATCATTCTGCGGTGAATAGAACTGTGTCCGAGAGGGACATTCAGCTTGATGTCGGTGACCCTGGT
Organism: Bacillus sp. MMSF_3328; assembly: GCF_030733525.1. Taxonomy (NCBI): domain Bacteria; kingdom Bacillati; phylum Bacillota; class Bacilli; order Caryophanales; family Bacillaceae; genus Bacillus; species Bacillus sp. MMSF_3328. Next base: position 166,265 of record NZ_JASHIV010000004.1, read on the forward strand.
GCTGCAGGGAGCCTGATTTCATCCATCAGGCCGGATATCACGGTTTCCTGCTTAAGGGGGGACTTTTCCGCTCAGCTGAAGTTCCATCAGGAGCTTGCGGAAGCAATGAAGGATGGAAACTCCATGCTTTATTATTTTTCAACAGCTAATGTTTTTGATGGGGATTTTTCAAAGCACCATAACGAGAATGATATGCCTCAATCACAGACCGATTATGGCCGTTTTAAGATCCGGTGTGAAAGCATGCTGCAGGGGGTTCTGGGGGAGAGGGCAGCGATCATCCGGATTCCTGCAATATGGGGGAAGAAATCTCAAAGGTTAAGCCATCTTAAAGATGCGCTTCAGAAGAAGGAAGGGATGGAGGCTTACACTCATCTGGCATGCAATCATTTAACGGATGTACAGCTGGCGAGGGCGGTGAGTTATATGATGGAGAACAGGCTGAAGGGAATCTTCCATTTAGGAACAAAAGATATGCTTTCGCAGTTTGCATTTGCCGCCAGGCTGGCAGAGCGTCTGCCAGGAAATCAGGAGAGTATCCGGCCTGTCATTTTCAAGGACGAACATAACAGCTATCATTTTGGCCTTGAGTCCATCAGGCAGGATATTCCTCCGCATCTGGTATTCTCTCATGACGATATGATCGAAGAATTATTGAAGTAAACAAAAAAGGGCCGAGGCCCTTTTTGTAGTTTATGCCGCGCGGAAATCCTTGCTGTTCACCCGCAGCTGGCGGTATTTGAATATCTGGCTGATATACCAGGCGAGCACGGCGGCCGCCAGCGAGAAGCCAATGATCATGGACAGCCGGTAATCCATCCCCAATCCTTCCGGTGCGTAAAAAATATACGTGCAGACGACGCCTGTCATAAACAGGGCCGGCACCCCGCAGATCCAGTGAAAGCGGCTGTTCTTCAGAAGGTATACAGTGCCTGTCCACAGCATGACGGTAGCAACCACCTGATTGGTCCAGCCCACATATCTCCAGAGGAAAGTGTAGTCAATGGTTGCCAGGAACAGAGCCGGCACTGCAACCAGCACGGTTACCAGAAGAATCTTGATTTTGCTTTCCATATTAAAGAATTTGGCAAAGATTTCAGTCAGGATCATACGGGAAGAGCGAAGTGCCGTATCTCCCGTGGTGATAGGCAGAATGATAACGCCAAGAATGGCCAGGATTCCGCCAAGTGTCCCAAGAAGGGAGGTGGAGATTTCATTCACGACTCCGGATGGGCCTCCTGCTGCGAGTGCCTCTCCCAGGCCGGCTGTTCCATTGAAAAAGGTCATGCCGGCTGCTGCCCAGATAAGGGCGATGACGCCTTCAGTAACCATGGCGCCATAAAAGATTTTGCGGCCGTCTGATTCTTTTTTCATCGTACAGGCGACAATCGGGCTTTGCGTACAGTGGAATCCTGAAATGGCTCCGCATGAAATGGTGACCATCAATAGCGGCCAGATCGGCAGCTCCCCTGGATGAAGGTTCTCCAATGTCAGGTTGGGGATGCTTTTACCGGAAAAAAGTAATGAAATGCCGATTGCCAATGCCATGAAAAGCAGGATGCCGCCGAGCAGAGGGTAAATCTTCCCGATAACGCGGTTGATCGGCAGGATGGTTGCCAGCAGGAAATAGGCAAAAATAATCAGCAGCGAGACCGTAAAACTGAGAGGTGTCAGCTGGGCGATCAGCTGGGCGGGGCCGGCGGTGAACGCGGCTGCCACCAGCACCATCAATACAAGCGAAACGACGCTGATAATGGTTTTAACGGTTTGTCCGAGATAACGGCCGACAAGGGAAGGGTATTGTTCTCCCTGATGGCGGAGGGACATCATGCCTGAAAAATAGTCATGGACGCCTCCTGCAAAAATTGTTCCTGCCACTATCCAAATAAAGGCTGCAGGACCGTATAAGGCTCCGGCCACCGCTCCGTAGATCGGCCCGAGGCCAGCTATATTTAAGAGCTGAATCAGGTTTCCCTTCCACCAGCTCATCGGTACATAATCGAGATTGTCCCTTTTCGTATATGCAGGTGTCGGAGTGCTGTCATTAATGATGAATACGCGTTCCACAAATTTAGAATAAAAAACGTAGCCGAGTACAAGCAGGACTAGTGCTCCAAAAAAAGTAGCCATTATTGTTCTCCTCCTGTTGATTGCTTTTGGAATATGAAACATTTTAACACTTTTATGCATAAAAACAACAGATTTTTCAGAAAAAATATAAAATTTGGTTTATTGGCTCTGGACACCATTCTTGCACCAGAGCCTATTTAATCATAAAGAAAGCCCTTACTGCCCAGCGGACTTTTTTCCTGAATTCCAATAAGCTATGGGCTGTTGCTTCTAGAGGAAATGGGGAAGATGCATGAATGATATTCCGATAGTGCGGGACACTAACGGCTATTAAGACACATGACGGCAGGAGCATTCAATATGAGCCACACAGCTGCCCATTACGCCATTTTATGGACCGTTCTGATTGCTACCGGTGCAGGCAGTCTATATTTGATAAGGTATAACACTCTCCGCTATGGGATTATGTTCATATTGAGCAGCATCACTGCCGCACTATTCTGCGTAATGTTTTTCAGGATGGGCTTTTACCGCTATGCTCTGCCAATGAAAGAGGTTCTGCCGGCAGCAGCCGTCAGCTTCAGTTTCCTGGCAATATTATTGATTAGGTACAGACCTGAAAAAAACACTTTTCCTTTCTTTTTTATCAGTATCACAGCCGTGTTTTCCATTGAAGTCCTTTTAAAGGATTATGCGGGCTTTATAAGGTTTCACAATGGCTGGGATTATTGGGACTCTTATTCCCTTTATTGGCTTTTCCTCCGCCTGATGGGGTTTGTCGGCGAGTTTTTTATCCCAAGAGCCTACCGGACCCCAATCAGAACAAATACAAAGGGTTATTGGCTTCTTTTTATTGCCATGTTGATTTATGCCTGCTTTGGTGTGTATATACTAAATAAAGGATGGGCGGAAATATTGTAGTTGTGCAAAAGCTGCTGCCAGGCAGCTTTTTCCAATTAATTAAGGTAAATATATCCACTTTAGAGAAAAGGATGTAAAATGGGGGGGACGAAGTAATCGGGAGGAGCTGTAATGAAAGCTGTTTTCTTTGATCTGGATGGGACCCTGCTGGACCGTGATGCTTCTATAAAAGAATTCTCAATTCAGCAGTATCAGAGATATTACGATAAACTCAGCCACATCCCTCAAGCTGTGTTCACGAATAGATTCAAAGAACTGGATGCCCGGGGATATGTCTGGAAAGATAAAGTCTATCAGCAGATGGAAGCGGAATTCACTTTCCAAGGGATTGCGGCTGAAGATCTTTTAATGGATTATCTTAATCATTTCCACCAAAGCTGTGTTCCGTTTCCCCATCTAATTGAAACATTGTCTGATTTGAGAGACAGGCAGATAAAGATGGGGATTATCTCGAATGGCAGATGGGGTTTTCAAATGGCGAGTATCCAGGCTCTTCAGGTTGAGGAATATTTCGGAGTGATCCTGATTTCGGAGCGGGAGGGCATCAGCAAGCCGGATCCGCAAATCTTTCACAGAGCTATGGACAGGCTCTGCGTTTCTCCATATGAGAGTGTGTTTGTCGGAGACCATCCGGTTAACGATATAGAAGGCTCAAAGAGGTGCGGAATGGAAGCTGTATGGAAGAGGGATCCAAACTGGAATAATACGGCTGTGAAGTGGAAGATTGATGATTTAAAAGAACTTCCGTTGTTGATAGATAGAATGAGAGGCGGCGAAGATGATGGACTTGGTGCAAAAGCTGCTGAATAAAAATATTCGGGTGACTGAGCTTCAGGCTTGGGGCGCCTATTTGCGTTTTCAATGGGAATATAGCTTCGCAGGAGGGCTGAGCGCTGCTGAGAAGGCTGGCGTCTATCTGCACGATTCGGACGGAGCGTGCGGATATCTCTGGCATCTCTTCAGCTGGAAGAAAGCGGAGTGTCTCGAAGGGGACAGTGCGGATGCGGCATTCAGCTGGGCAGAAAAAGCAGGCTGCTATCTTTTTTACCAACATTGCGACAAGGCTCTGATTCTCGATGATGCCTTTGCCCTTCAAACCTGCGATCTGCTGGGAGAGGAAGATGTGTATATAACAGACAGGCAGTTTCGCTGGACCTATGTCAGAACACATGAGACAGGTTTGTGCGGGCCGTATTTCCATCATCTTGACAAATCTCCGGCTGCTATTAAATTCAAGTAGGCTCGGCCAGCATAAGAAAGTCCCGGGAAATGGCCCCGGGACTCTTTATTTTAATTAATATGCATCTGTTCTATGCTTTTCACCGAAAACATGGCTGTCCAGGTATTTATGGAAGAACCATTCTCCTGCTGCAATGACGATGGCGCTGATGATAGAAGCGATGATGATGTCACTGTCATTGGCAACAAGGTTATTGCCCATGAACCAGATAACCAGGAATGCGAGCACCGCATCTGAAATAGTCGCAATCAAATTTCTTTTTCCCTGGTCTGAACGGTCTCCTGTTGTACGGAAGATTAACAGGTCGCCGGCAATATAAGCCAGAATGGTCAGAACCACACTAATGAGCAGGGAATCGGTCAGACTTACATCAAAAAAGCCGGTTAAGATAATGCCCAATACAACAGCAATCATCACAAATTTAATGAGAAGTGCCTTAACATGTTCCATTGTTCATCCTCCTTCTGTGGTGTTGGTATATCCATTACTTAGCCTGGCCAGCCCGGGCATAAACCCAAATATTTTCCTGCAGGAAAGGGAATTAATACCAAAAATAATCATGCTTAAAAGGGTGGCAAGCGGGTAATGATTGGTAAAATCCTGAAAAAATTGCTTCATACTGATTCAATAAAATAGCAGTAATCCAGGGAAATATATGGCCAACATCCAACATGAAATGGAGCTGAGCAGCATGGACGGTAAAGGGACCGACCAGATCATCAAACTTCTGGAAGATGAGAAAAAGCTCTATGAAGATAAACAGATCAAGCTGGCTATCGAAAAGGGGAGCAAAGAGAAGGAAGCTTATGTAAAGGGAATTTCAGAAGGATTATCGATTGCTGCAGCCATCATTTCCGGTGCTGGTGAGAAGTAATCGACCCGGGGGAAGTAAAGGACAGCGGACATTGGTGAGGAAAGGCAAGGGCTGAAATGGACAATTCTTTCATTGGCATTATACTATCTGCAATGGCAACAGGATTGGGCGCTGTTCCAATCCTGTTTTTGGATAAAATTAACGGGAAAATGAAGTGCATCCTGCTGGGATTTGCTTCAGGGGTCATGATGGCAGCGACAGCTTTCAGCCTTATCCCTGAGGCACTTAAGGCCTCTAATTTACTGGTGCTCTCAATAGGGATGCTTGCCGGTACAATTATACTGAACTATGTGAATTCAAAGGTTTCGGAGCTGGATGCCGGCGACATACGCTTTAATCCAGGCATCGACAGAAAAACGCTTATCATCGTCATTGCAATCATGCTTCATAATTTGCCGGAAGGCCTTTCGGTGGGGGTGAGCTACGGATCGGGCGAAGATAATCTCGGAACGATCATTGCTTTGGCTATCGGTCTGCAGAATGCCCCCGAGGGGTTCCTGGTCGCCATTTATTTACTCTCAGAAAATATCTCAAGAATTAAATCCCTCCTGATTGCCGCTCTTACGGGAGCGGTCGAAATTGTTACAGGGACGATCGGCTACTTTCTGGCATCAAAGGTGGATGGCCTTGTTCCATATGGCCTGAGCTTTGCGGCCGGGGCTATGCTTTTCGTGATCTTTAAAGAGCTGATCCCTGACAGCAATGAAAGGAAGGAAGAGAAAATTCCAACTTATGCTTTTGTGCTCGGGCTCCTTGCTATGCTGTTCCTTGTCCAGGAGTTTGGATAAGGAAAGGAAAAGGCAATGGCCGCAGGTTCGGAGAAGAATCCGGAACCTGCGGCCATTGTTCTGAGAAAAAGCCGGCAGCATTTACTCGACACTGTTCGCCAGCTGTTCATGCCATTTTAAAGTCTGTTCTTCGTTCTCCCCATTGATGAAGATATGCTTTCTTCCCATTTCAATATAAATATAGGGGGCTTCTTTGTGGATAAAGAGAAGGCTGCTTCCATAGCCTTCTACCGTAAACCGGCCTTTTGCAAGGGTTGACAGGCCAAAGCCGTTTTCCTTCCAGGTAACCTCCGGCATTTCCTCAAGCAGTTCTAGTTTCGTAATACTCTCAATTGGCCATTCATCCCCATACATGCCTGTTATTTCAAACGTATCTTCTGTGATTGCGAGATCCGGCTTTTGATAGCCGAGATAGGTAAGGCCGCTGATGAATCCAATCACGACGAAGGAGAGGATGCTGGTGAACCAAAACATTCTTTTTCTTTTGCGGGGAATTTCGAACTTGGACAAATAGATGCTGCCGCCGAGGAGGAAAAGAAGCATAAAGCCAATTTGGACTTCCATTGCATATGTGAAGCCCGTAAAGGCAAGTGGAAGAAGGATGAGCATCCCGATTGCCGTCGCCAGCAGGAGGCCGCCCGTTTTCTGGGGCATTTTATTCTGAATGAGTTCCTCCTGCTCTGCTGCGGGACGTCCGGCAAAACCAGAAATGAGCCAGTAGTTCTTTTTATAGCGGATGGCCCATCCGAGAATAGAAAAAAGCACAATAACAAATACCTGTATACCTGCGAGGAACCACATAAAAACCACTCCTTTTTTGTTCGCTGTCTACTCTACGGATGGAGAGGGGCTTTGGATTCACCTTTATGCGGTTCCTGAAAATAATAACCCTGAAAGATTTATTTGCTGCTTTATGCCATCCCGTGCTTTTTGCCTCCAACAGATACAGGGGTTTTGTAGCCTTCTGCGTGCACATCTTCAATACTGGCATGTTCACTGTTATCAGCCAGACCGAACCTGCCGTTCTCTCCTTCTGCCCGTACCTCCGAAACGCTGACATGCCGGATGCCTTCGCCAATCTGGATTCCCTGCTTTGCAGACCCTTGGATGGAGGCTTTGCTGATCTCTACATGATCAGCCCGCTGAGCTCCGCCGAACACTTTAATATCCACTCCTGCTTGTTTAAAGCCCTGAATGGCCAGGCGGTTCAGAACGACATTCCTCGCTCGGTATTGGATGGCAATGATGGGATTGCCGGCATAGTCATATTCAGGGTCGCCTATCAGTGTGAATTGGTTGATCACAACATTTTTATAAGCTGATACGACCAATCCCCTGGGTGCAGAGCCCGCATAAAGGTCTGTATGCACCGGGTGGATGCTCACTATCTTTGTTGCCCTGATGTTGCGGGCGGTCTGCGATTCTGGATCGCCGGCTTTATGATGGCCGATGTGGCGGAAGTTAAAGGAGCGGTTATCATTAACGGAAAGGTGGCCGATGATCTGGACATCAGAGGCTGCTGAAGAATTATGATGTGCCTTGATTTCCACCCCGCCGAAGCAGCGTGCGGATGAGTTATTGACGAGCCAGACATTTCTTGAGCCATCATCCACTTCAATGCCGTTTGAATTGGAGAAGCCTTTTTTGTGGGTACGGCCGCTTGGATCGCACATATGGCAGTTGGAGATCAGTATATTGTCGCTGTGATGGGTGGTGATCCCGTCATCTCCAAATCCATAGCCGTTCAGCTTGTCCAGCCAGACATAGCGGCTGCCTCCGCGTGCGCGGTATCCATCTCCTGAGTAGTTATAGAGTGTGGACGAAATATCAAAACAGTGAAGGCCGGGATTGATGGCTTCCACATTTTTTACCCATCCATACATCACGTTTGCATACGTAAGGCAGCTGGAGTGGTTTCCCCAGGTGCTGGTTTTAGCTGCATTGCCGAGCCTTTCGACGTTCCAGTCCAGGCTCAGGTTCCGGACAAGGATATGATGGTTCCCTTTCCAGTGATTTGAATTGGTCACCAGCCTTGCCGCCTTAGGAGACTGGTCAAGAAGTTTTATGACTGTCAGGCCTTTTCCTTCCCCCTGCAAGAGAGTCCATGAAGGAAGCTGAATGCCAGACACCAGATAGGTGCCGGCCGGAATGCTGACTTTTGCCTTGCCTCTGCCGATGGCCCGCCTGAAGGCTTCTGTATCATCGGTTATCCCATCTCCAGCTGCTCCGCATTCTTTAACACAAACCTCTTTTTCTAAGGCATGGTATAGCCTGGTATATTCCTGGTCAAGCTTTTTTTTCCAGAGAGGGAAGGCAATGCCGGATTCATCAACTATTGTACTATCGGTCTCTTCATTATTCCGGTCTGCGGTCAGGATCAGGTTTTCTGCTGCTTTAATCAATTTCTTGAAAAACCCTTTGCCGTAATCAGGCGTTTTTCCGCTGTGGCCCGGGCCGGAAGGGGTTCTTCTCTCGTTAAACAGCCTGTCTGTCTCCTCGGCAAGCGTTTTTGTATCAAGCCCCGGGCTAAACTTATCTATCAGCTCTTTATTGCGGCACGGATCATGCTGCTTATCCAAAAATAGCATTTACGGATCACCTCTATTTCTTTGAGCCTGCTGGGCTATTGTATTATTCCCGTCCGGACAGGCTGCTAACCTTATTGCATCCAGAGGAGGGGAGAGAACAGCAAATAGGAAATTAATAGACAGAAAATTGCAACTGGGTTAGTTTTATTATTAGAATACATGCGAAAAGGGGATGAGTGCAAAGAAGCTGTAAGGTTCTGTCTGAAAAAGGTTCACTTCAGAAGGATAATATCTGAATGAATTTAGATTATACACGAAGGGAAGAGACTGGATGAATCCGTTTGTATTTGCCTGCATCACTCCGCATGGTGGAGAAATCATACCTGAACTGCAAGGGGAAAAGCCGGAGCGCATGGAAAAGACGAGAAAGAGCATGGGGAGGCTTGGGGCTCTGATGGATAAAGCCCGACCTGACAGCCTGATTGTGCTCACTCCCCATGGAACGCGCATCAATGGACAATTCGCAGTGGCTGTTTCTGAAAGGCTTGAGGGGGAAGCGGCTGAAAATGGTTCCTCCTTTATGATGGAGAGAAAAACCGATCTGATGCTTGCTTCCTCTATTTTGGCGGAGGCTGAAGCGAAAGGGCTTCCTGCAGCCGGAATTAATTACGGAACAAGTGCCGGACCGCTATCCTGCCTTCCCCTTGATTGGGGTGCAATAGTACCGCTTCGTTTTATGCCCGAGGTGCCGGTTGTGGTCATTACGCCTTCGAGAGAAATAACTTATGAGCAGCATATCGCTTTTGGCAGGGCAATCAGAAAAGCAGCAGGGGAATCAGGGAGAAAAGTCGGCCTGATCGCCAGCTGCGACTGGTCTCATACGCATGACAGCGAAGGGCCTTATGGCTATCATCCGGCTGCGGAGGAATTGGACCGCCGGACAGCAGAATTGATAGAGTCAGGGAGGCTGGAAGACCTTGCTTTGTTCGATCCGGAGCTCGTGGAGAATGCAAAGCCGGACGGGATCTGGCAGACACTGATCCTGGCGGGGGCAGTCCCGGAGGAGGAACGGCACAGCAGGCTGCTCTCTTTCGAAGCGCCCACCTATTTTGGATTGATTTGCGCCGCTTATTATCAGAACCGGGAGGCAAGGAAAAATGATTGATTGGCAAAGGGAAGCAGAGGTACGGAAAAACGATCTGATGAAGGATCTGATTGGGATATTAGAAATTGCCAGCATCAAAGATTTATCCACGGCAACTGCAGAAAGGCCGATGGGGGATAAAATCGGCGAAGCGCTGGAGTATATGCTGAAGCTTTCCGGAGAAGCAGGCTTTACAGTGAAAAATGTGGATGGAATGGCCGGGCATGCCGAGCTGGAAGGCGGCGGGGAGGGAACAATCGGCATTCTTTGCCATGTGGATGTCGTTCCGGCCCCCGGCGAATGGACAACACCGCCCTTTGAACCTGAGGTAAGGGACGGCAGACTGTATGCACGTGGAAGCATAGATGACAAAGGTCCGACACTTGCCGCTTTTTATGGATTGAAAATGGTCAGGGAACTTGGACTTGAGCTAAGGAAAAATGTCCGGATCATCTTCGGGACAGATGAGGAAAGCGGGATGAGCTGCATGCGCCATTATGCAGAAGCAGAGCTTATGCCGGAGGAAGGCTTTGCTCCTGATGCGGTTTTTCCGATCATCAATGCTGAAAAAGGCCAGATGAATGTGAAATTGGCAATTGGGACGGGCAGGAAAGAACCGGGGCGGGAGAGGGTCTTGTCACTGCTGTCCTTCCAATCGGGCAGCCGCATTAATATGGTGCCTGAAAGTGCTTCTGCCAGTGTGGCCGGTCCTGATGCAGGACAGCTGGAAAAAGACTTTATCCTTTTCTGTGATGTAAACGGCGTCCGCGGAGATGTTGCTATAACTGATGATGTTGCTACTTTCAATCTGTATGGAACTGCAGCCCATGGGATGGAGCCTTTCAAAGGTGTGAATGCCGGGACCCTGCTTGCCGTTTTCCTGGCAGATTTGGAAGTGCAGCACACCGGGGCGGAATTCCTTTCTTTCTTAAAGCTTCTCCATGGGGATTTTTACGGCCACAGGCTTGGCATTTCATACAAAGATGAAGTATCCGGTCCGCTGACAGTCAATCCGGGCATCATCTCCTTTGATCAGGCTGGTGAAAGCTTTGTGCAGCTGAATATCCGCTGTCCGGTTTCCTCTGTTTATGAAGATTTGAAAAACAGGCTGGAGGAAGCGGCTGAGTCTCAGGGGTTTAACCTTGAAGATTACAGAGAGTCGCAGCCCCATTACGTGGCCCCGGGGCACCCTGTGATTGAAGCCCTTCAAAAGGCATACCAGGAAGAGACAGGAAAAGAGCCGGTCCTTTTGTCAACAGGCGGAGCCACATACGCCAGGTTCATGAAAAAAGGGGTCGCTTTTGGCGCCTGCTTCCCTGGGAAAGAGATGACTGCCCACCAGAAAGACGAATACATTGAAGTGGATGATCTGGTGAAGGCGGCAGCCATCTATGCAAGGGCTATTTATGAGCTTGCAAAATAAAAACAGGCTGTTTGATCAACTTTTATTCAGGTGGCGGCAGCCGGTCTGGCATAGATGATCCCTCTCGATTTTAAAAGGTTAAACTAAACCGATTTAAGCAAAGAAGCTCAGCATGAAGCTGAGTTTTTTTGCTGTTCATCTTTATTTGTTATTGTAAATATTTAGTCAAAAGTGTAAAATTACACTAATTACAAAATAAAGGAAGTGCTGGAATGCCTGGTAAATGGATTCTGTATTTTGGGATTGCCCCGTTCCTTCTATCTATGCTGTCTTTCCTTTTCCTGGGGGCCTGGCCGGACTATGCCTTTCTCCTGCAGATTATTGTGCTTGTGGCAGGCGGACTGCTGATTGGTACATTTAAAAGCAGGAAGCTAAACGAGAACGATTGGCTTCTTGCCTGTGGACCGCTGGTATATACAGCAGTCATCTGGGCGGTTTTTATGATACTGACAGGAGGGTTTTCCGGCCACGAATCCTGGCTGTTTTATGGTATCCTCCATATTCCCTTTGCCCCGATCTTCATCTTCTCTTCCCTCATGGGCGAAGGGCGGACTTTCTTATGGGCTCCGATGGCATTTGAGCTGGCGTTCCTGGTGCCTATTGCAGTTTCAATGATTAAGAGGAAGAATGCCATTCGGATGATTCCCAAAAAGAAGGCTATCATTCTATCTTTAGTATTTGCGCTCTCGATAGGCAGCGGAGCCTTCATCCATTGGGAGCGGAGCAGAACCGTCCTCCCTTCTTATGGTTTCGATTATGCTGGCGGCTACTCAAGCACAGATCTGACACCCTATGATATAACCAATACGAACAACCGGCTTCCGAAACTTGAGGGAGGAGCTGATTTTTCAATTTCGGATGCTGATTCCATGCCTGTGCTGGATGGAGCAGAAGCGGCATTCCCTGTATATTCAGCCTTTGCGAACGCAGTTTATAAAAACGTCCGGGAAGTTTCTCTGGAAAAGGAAGTGGTGAGCTTCACTAACACCATCTACGCCTATGAACGCCTCCTGTCGGGAGATGCGGATATTTACTTCGGTGCTGAGCCCTCCGCCGAGCAGCGGAAAATGGCCGAAGATGCAGGGAAGGAACTGGTAATGACCCCCATTGGAAAAGAGGCATTCGTATTCTTCGCCAACCCGGAAAACAGCATTAAAAGCCTTACTGTTGAACAGATAAAAGACATTTATTCAGGAAAAATAAAAAACTGGTCGGAGGTAGGCGGAAGCAGCGGCAAAATCATTGCGTTTCAGCGGCCAAAAAATTCAGGGAGCCAGACACTCCTGGAAAAAATCATGGGTGATACACCTATCATAGAGCCGTTGAAGGAAGAGGTCCCTGAGGGCATGGGCGGAATTATTGAGCAGGTTGCGGATTACCGGAACTATGACAATTCTATTGGATTTTCCTTTCGCTTCTTCGCCACAGGAATGAACGGAAGCACGGACATCAGGCTTTTAGCGATAGATGGCGTGGACCCAAGCCCGGAGAACATTGCCTCTGGAACATATCCATTTACTGCTTCCCTGTACGCCATAACCCTCAAATCAAATCCCAACAAAAACATCCCTCCGTTCCTGGAATGGATGCAGGGTGAGCAAGGGCAGCAAATAGTGGAAGAAATCGGGTATATAAAGGAATTTGAAAGCTGAGCCGGGTTACTATAGAAGGGGAAAACCAGGGGACTAAACGGTCCCTTTTTCCAATGGCTGGAACCTTTTCATGCTCCAATCCGTAATACAGACAGACAGGAGGAGACACTATGAATCATTTATCGGATTTGAAAACTTCTATAACCCCTTTTGAATGTGCTATCAAACTGCTGGAATCGGAATCATTGAACACAGATAAAATCCACGAAGAGTACCATACGCCTGCCGAAGGAATTGAGTTCTGTGTCCTTGTGTTTGAGAGATTTTATTTCCGCACGGGTGGAAGAGCGTCGCTGACGGTCATCATGGAAAATGTAAGAGGAGACAACAAAGTGAGATGCATTTCTGCGGGAAGTGCGGAAAGTCTGATCAGCTTTGATTGGGGAGCAGGCAAAAGCTTTGTCAATAAGGTGAGGGAAATTCTGGTTCCTTATACATTGGGAAAATAATTTAAAAAGGAAAACTTATGATAGAAACTCACCTGATAACAAATTCCTTAATATGGTAAACTATTAAATAGAACAATAATAGATTAAGAGGTGTGTTTCGTGCTGAAAAAGAAAAAGCTGGTAATAGGGATAGGAATTCTTGCAGCCCTGGCCATTATGCTGCTGATGGACGCTGTTAAAATCTCAAATGAGAAGCGACCTCCAAATCCGGTGGTCATGGTTGACGGGGAGAAAGTAGATGCCGATCTGCGGGGCTATACCTGGCATGGTGAGACACAGGCAGTGAAAAGGGCGAATGCAGCTTCTGTAACAGAAGTAAAACCCCGTTCTGAAATAACGGTACAATTTGGGACAAAGGACGAGCCTGAATCCATTGCACTGGACACGATTTATGGAACTGACCGCAAGAAGCCGGTGTATACAGGCACATATACGTTATCCAACAAGCCCGGCCCCATCACGATGAGAATAAAGGCAAAATGGGAAGGCAAAGGCCAGGCAGAATATACAGTGAGCCTGGACGTTGAAGAGGAATCGTCATACCAGGAACTGCTGGCTGAAGAAGCTGGTGAATATACTGTCCTGGCTATAAGGGAAAATGACCAGTCAGACCTGGGCGTTACTGAGGATGTTTATCAAGCTGGCGCCAACCGTGTGGAATATAGAAATCTGGATACAGTTCAACGAATATATACTGACCTGGAAGTCCGGCAGGCCCCGTATTTTATTGTGTTTAGCTTTGAAAAGCCTGTCCTGGGAACGAGCGATCCTGGTGAAGCTGCTGAGTACATAAGAACTCATGCTGACTGAAAATCGTCTGGCTTAAAAAGGGTCAGGCTGCTGCCCCTTCATCAGAAGTCTCTTTTCAGCATAGCTTGAAGCGCATCAATATAAAGCCGGGGTTTGGGTTTCCGCATATTCATTTAACTCGAAATAGCTGCCCTGTTTCATGTATAATAGTGGATGAGACTTACTATTTTCTGCAGGCATGGAAAGGTTTTTCCATGCAGCCATAGATCAGATATAAGTGAAAGAGAGTGGAACAGATGGGCCGTAAATGGAATAATATCAAAGAAAAAAAGGCATCCAAGGATGCAAATACAAGCCGTGTGTACTCTAAATTCGCATTGGAAATATATGTAGCGGCAAAGCAGGGGGAGCCGGATCCGGAATCCAATCAGGCTCTTAAATTTGTGCTCGAGCGTGCCAAAACCTATAATGTGCCAAGAGTCATCATCGACCGTGCGATTGATAAAGCAAAGGGCGGCGGAGAAGAGAGCTATGACAACCTCCGCTATGAAGGCTTTGGGCCGAGCGGTTCCATGGTCATCGTGGATGCTCTCACCAATAATGTGAACAGGACCGCATCCAATGTCCGCGCGGCATTCGGAAAAAATGGCGGAAACATGGGCGTCAGCGGCTCTGTATCCTATATGTTTGATGCAACGGCTGTTTTCGGTCTTGAAGGCAAATCAGCTGATGAAGTGCTGGAAATCCTGATGGAAGCAGATGTTGATGCACGTGATATCCTTGAAGAAGAGGATACAGTCATCGTTTATGCCGAGCCAGATCAATTCCATGCCGTTCAGGAAGCTTTAAAGGCTGCCGGGGTTGATGAGTTTACAGTGGCAGAGCAAACGATGCTTGCCCAGAATGAGCTTTCCTTATCAGAGGAAGACCTTGCCCAGTTCGAAAAACTGGTCGACGCCCTTGAGGATCTGGAAGATGTCCAGCGTGTATACCACAACGTGGATTTAGGAGAATAATTAGAAAAGCAGGCTTTCCTTGTTGGGGAGCCTGCTTTTTTCTTATTTATCTGCTCACAAAGAAAGGCAGTTTCTCGATGCCTGCGAGGCGGGCGTATGTAAACAGCTGTCCTTTATGATGGATTTCATGGTCTTTGGCATTCTCAAGGAGTACGATCCCGGGCATGGTCATGCCATAGAAATCGATTGTTTTGCCCAGCTGGTCCTGGGTCAGCTCTTCAAGTGCTGATTTTGTTTTTGAAGTTTCCTCCTGGACAAGTGCTTTTAGCTGCTCCAATGTTTCAATGGCCGGATACTCAGGCGGCGGCGTAAATTCGCCTTTCTTCACTGTCTGCACGAACATCTCCATAGAGCCTGTTATATGTGCTGTCAGCTCAGAAACAGACATCCCCTGCTCCCATGCTTTGAAATCCTGCTGCCCTTCTTCAAATGTGCTGAGCAGTTCGATCAGCGCATTCCTGTGGCCGAGCCAGCCTTGGATGAATCCATTCCATTTATCCATTAAGATCTTCCTCTCTTCTTATGAAAAATTCAGGCTGTGCCTCCACATCCTGCTGCCATCAGTATAATTCACTTTCCCGGGGCATTCAAAGGTGGTGCCTGCATATAAGAGCGTTCACTCAAAGGGGGCCTTTGGTAGAATGGAATGTATAGATTCGAAAGGGGGGCAGGATTATGCCTGGACATATCCATCATATTGAAATGAACGTATCTGATTTGCAGAAAACCATTGAATTCTGGGGCTGGTTTTTAGAAGAGCTTGGCTATGAATCTTTTCAGGAATGGGAAAAGGGGCGGAGCTGGAGGCTGGATGAAGCCTACATCGTATTTGTGCAGACAGAGGAAAAATATCTTCATTTCCCTTATCACCGCTCGGGAACGGGCCTCAATCATATTGCCTTTCATGCTGATTCCCGCATCCAGGTCGACCGGATGGCAGAACAGCTAAAAAAGAAGGGGGTCAGCCTCCTTTATGAGGACAGATATCCATATGCCGGCGGAGAGGGTCATTATGCTGTATTTTTCGAGGATCCGGACCGGATAAAGGTTGAGCTTGCCGCACCATAAAACAGGCCGGAAGAATAGACTCCGGCCTGTTTTGCTTTATTTTATACTAACAGCCATTTCCAGAGCTTCAAGCGGTACCTTCTTTGTTTGAAGCTCGTAGATTCTTTCTCCATCTTCCCAGTAAATATCATTTTCGACCTCATTGCCGCCCTGCCTGTAATGAACCTTGATGCGCCCATCATCGTGTGGTGCAGGGAGGTAATGGGATTCAAGATAATCAACCATCTGGCGTGCAATTGCCTGATCATCCATTTGATCTTCTGAGACTGAGCTGATCTGGAGAATCCAGTTGCCTTCTTTCCAGTTTAAATATTTATGGCCTGCCGCTCCTTCTCCCATACCCTTGATGCCATGACCGAGATCAATGGCCATTTCTGCCGGTATATCGTCGAGTGACATCGGCGGGAACAATTCCTGCTCATTGTATGCTGCCGTTTTGTTATGTGCCTTAAAGACAGCGACAACAGGGGCGCTTCCATCAGGTGTTAATGAAGGGTCGTTGACAGGCACCATTTCATTCGTCTGATAGAAGGTGACCTGATAGGAATCTGTCTTATCCTCCTCGATTGAGGCTGAAAGATGGGTGCCTTCCTTCAGAGGGAATGAAGCGGGCAGGATAGCATTCTCCATCTTCAGCTGCTCTTTCACACTCCCGATGACGTCATCGGTTGTCTGGGTGCTGCCAGACTGGCTGTTATCTTCCTCTGTGCTGTTTTCTTCTGTCCCATCTGCTTCGGCTTCATTTTCTTCTGTACCGGTTTCTGCATTCTGATCATCAGGTACAGTAGTCTGTTCCTGCTGGGAATCTTCCGGAGCAGGAGAACCCGCGTCATCCGTCCCCGAACAGCCTGCTGCAGATATGGCAAAGGCAAGTGAAACCGGAAGCATCAGTCTTTTTTTATACATTGAAAATCCTCCTATTAGAATTGATATTAGATGTTTTCCCTATCTTTGCTGGAGGAAACGGTAGGTCAGCGCTGGAAAATTGAGAGACTGAATACAAAGATATATAAATACTATGCAATAAATAATTACCGATGAATTTACCGACGTAGTAAATACTTTTGCTGGGTACTACGAGAATAGGATGGATTTTCGGATGGGGCTGCTAATTTCCGTTCCAGGCACTTCGCTTTCCGCGGGGCGAAGTTGAGCCTCCTCGCGCTGCGCGCTGTGGGGTCTCAACATTTCCGCTGCAATCCCGCAGGAGTCTACGTGCCTTGCACTCCAATTAGCAGGTTTTCCAAAAATTTTTGGGCAAGGAAACAGGCAAGGATTCTATGTTTATCCATTACTGCACAAACATTGCTGTTTTCCGGCAGTATCATACAGAACTATTTTATTCTGGGGTATAAGGATAGCTATCAGGATGGGGCTGCTAATTTCCGTTCCAGGCACTTCGCTTTCCGCGGGGCGAAGTTGAGCCTCCTCGCGCTGCGCGCTGTGGGGTCTCAACATTTCCGCTGCAATCCCGCAGGAGTCTACGTGCCTTGCACTCCAATTAGCAGGTTTTCCAAAAATTTTTGGGCAAGGAAACAGGCAAGGCATTGTATGTTTATCCATTTTCATACCAACAGTGTTTAATGTATATCTACGTAAAAATTAAAGGAAGGACAGAAGGTTTCGTCTGTCCTCTTTATCTGTCAATCGTCACTGAAACAGCTGCCGTCCTTAATCCTCCTGCTTCTTAATCTTGGAAGGATTATTGATCTTATAGCGCACATCCTTATTCAGCTTCCGGTCGACGATTTTGGCTTCGAAGGTCAGCCTGTTCCCTTCAGTGAGCTCTGCCTTTTTCAGTGTTTTGCTGTAGCTGCACCAGGCTTCGCCAACTTCGAGCGGGCTTTCTCCTGTAATCTGCACCTGCTCAAAGACGATGATTTCTTCATCGGTCTCGTTAAAATGGTTATATTTTGTGGTGAATTCTTTAATGGCCGCCTCAAATGGAACCTTATCTGCCGGAAGGTCAAGGGCAGGAGCTTTTCTCTTTTTCTTCTCTGCCGGCTTTTTGTCATCGTCTGCCTTTGCCGGGGCCTTCACCGGCTCTCCTGCTTCCGGAAGCCCGGTATCCTGCGGGGAATCTCCCGTTTCAAGGGCACTGCCTTTGCCAAAGGAAGAGCTCTGCATTTCTTTTAAGTATGCAGGATGGACGCAGTGAAGGGCGTCATTGGAAAACGCCACTACAGCCGTTTCATGAGTGCCTGTCTGCAAAAATCCTTTTATGATGACAGTATAAGCGGAAGCACCGCGTTTATAAGAAAATTCCTGTTTAGCATTTTTGGCGGAGGCCGTAATCAATCCCCACTCCCTTAATTTAGCCGCATAGTCATTTTCATCGGCAAAGGTGAAAAATTCGCCGGGTGGTATCGTTTTAAACATAAGTGATCCTCCGATCTTTATTTTCTACTTGAACCAGCCTTTTTTCTTGAACCAGGCAAACATGGCAAGCCCGATAGTGAGCATGACCAGCAGGGTGGCAAAATAGCCGCTGTCCCATTCCAGCTCTGGCATGTGCTCAAAATTCATCCCGTATATCCCTGCGATGAAGGTGAGTGGCATGAATATGGTCGTAATGACCGTCAGCACCTTCATGACCCTGTTTGTCTGATGGGCATTCAATGATAAATAGCTGTCCCTGATATCGGTAGTCAGCTCCCTATTCTCTTCAATCATCTCGGCAAGCTTCAGGAGATGATCATGGATATCGGAAAAATATTTGATTTTTTCCTGAAAGCCAGCGAGCCGCTGGGAGTTCAGCATCCTGTAGATTAAATCCCTCATCGGAGCGACAGTGTGCCTCAGGGCCAGAAGATCGTGCCTGGCATCAAAGAGATCCTCAAGCAGAAGCTCCATCGGCCTGTCCTTTGAATTTTCGTCAATATCATTCAGCGTGTCCTCCAGCTGGTAGACGAGCGGAAAGTAGTTGTCCACAATTTTATCAAGAATATGGTATAGAACCAAGAGCGGCTCCCATTTATCAGGCGAGTTGGACAGCCTGAGCCTTTCCCTGACATCTTCTATTTCAGTGGAGGGATGGTGATGGAAAGTAATCACATAATTCTGCCCGAGGAAAAAGTTAACTTCTTCACGGTCAATCGTATCCGGATTGACACTATGCGTAACAAAAAATGCATAGTCTTCATAATAGTCGAGCTTTGGGCGCTGAAGCACATGGATACAGTCCTCGATGGCCAGAGGATGGAAATTCAGCGGTTTTCTCAGCAGTTCGATTTCTGCATCGGAAGGATTGCTGAAATCCGCCCAATACCAGAGAATATCCTCTTCGAGCAGCCTGGTGATATCCCAATTGCTCTTAATTTCATGATTCTTAGTAACCGCAATCGTTCTGATCATATTATCTCCTTTTAACAGTGCATCCTCTTTATAATAAACGAAATAATCGCTTTAATAAAATTTGAAAATAGGTTGATGATACAGGCTTTTTAAGTGAAATAAAGACATATGACCGATTGACCCGTTATTTTTTAGGAAATTCGGGTAATAAATAAGTACTAACACAATTGAATGATAATATCTTATAAAAACAGGAGGCAGGAACGATATGAATTCCGAGTACAAACCGAACCAATTCAACCAGGATCAGTATTTATCATCCATCCATGACCTAGCGGATAAAGACAGCTGGAAGACAAGAAAGATTCTGTCTCAGGAAACAACAGAATATACAGATGCAGTGAACGAAGTCATTGGAAAAGTGCAGGGCGAGTGGCTTGAAGCCAAACGATATGATGAAATAGACAAAGCTTTGGATAATAAAGATGAAGAGCGTTTTCAGGCCCTTACATCAGAAAACTGGGAAGCGGTGTTATAAAACAGGATGAATAGAGGAAAGAATATATTTATATTTCCGAGATCGGGCCCATCTTTTCAATTTGGAAATGAGCCCGATTTTTTTTTTTGTTTACCCGTTATTTATGGGATAATAGTGGAAATAACGGATATTTCCTTTTAAAAGCATATACATAGGAGCTTGCCATAAATGAGATTTTTCGCCAGGAATTATACCATACTGGTATGGATTATTATATTATGTTTCATATTTTTAGTGGATGAGGCTATTAAAACAGCTCTTGCCTATTATTTTCCTCCCCGGAACTTGTGGGTGTTCGAATTGATCCATACAGTGATCAGCGTAGGGCTCCTGATTGTATTGTTCCTCGTTTTTATCCAAAAAGGCATCCAGAAAACAACAGCCGAACTGAGAAAAAGCAATCAAAGGCTTAACAATATCTTTGATACCCTGGACGTCGCCATATGGCATCATAATATGAAGAGCGGCAGGCTGATGATTACCTCAGGAATTGAAAAGCTGTATGGCTTTCCTCGGGAATCGTTTTATAGGGATCCGGATTTGTGGAGAAAAGTGATCCATCCGAATGATGTGTCTGTCCTGAATGAACGGGAACAAAAAGTCAAACAGGGAGAACCGGTCGTAAGCATATACCGAATCATCCGCCCTGAAGGGGGAATCCGGTGGATACAGGATAGAGGAATCCCCGTCCTTGATAAAAAAGGCAGGCTGATTGAATTTTCGAGCGTCCTGTTTGATATAACAGACAGACAAGAAAGTGAAGACCGGTACCGGGGCCTTGTTGAGCTGTCTCCTGACTTCATCGGTGTTATTTCCGGGAATGTCATTGTTTATATCAATGAAGCAGGGTGCAGGCTGATCGGCGCTTCCAGTAAAGAACAGCTTCTTGGGAAGCCTATTATTAACTTTGTGAATAAAGAGGCAACCTTTGAAATTTATAATACACTGCTGGCAGCAGACAGCGACCTGGCTGGGAAGAGGCGCTTTGAGGTACAGGCGAAAAGGCTTGATGGCGTCCTTGTTGATGTGGAAGTATCCTCCATGCCGATCCGGTACGGCGGCAGAGAAGCTGTACAGGTGATTGGCCGGGATATTACGGAACGGAAAAAGTCTGAAAGGACCATGGAGTATATGGCCTTTTATGACACATTGACAGGCCTGCCAAACCGGAATGAAATCATGAGGCGGCTGCAGGGAATTCTGAACAGCGGAAAAGAGAAAGCGGCGGTTTTATTCCTGGACTTGGACCGCTTCAAAATTATCAATGACACAAAAGGCCATTCTACCGGCGATCTGCTCCTTAAAAAGGCAGGGATCCGTTTGGAGGATACTGTAGGAAGCCTCGGGCTTGTAGCCAGGCAGGGCGGCGATGAATTCATCATCCTTTTTGAAGAAAAAGAAAAGCAGCAGATAGAAGGTGCGGCACGGGCAATCCTCGAGCAGTTCAACAAGCCTTTCATCCTGGAAGGAGAAGAGTTTTATATTACACCAAGTATCGGCATCAGCCTGTATCCTGAGCATGGGACTGATCAGGAAACGCTGATCAAGCATGCAGATACAGCCATGTATCTGGCCAAGGAAAGAGGAAAGAATAATTTTCAATTTTACACCTCTTCCCTTGAGGGGCTGGCCTCCCGGAAAATGGCTTTGGAGAATGGACTGCGCAAAGCGCTTGACCGCGGAGAGCTTCTGCTTCATTACCAGCCGCAGATAGATCTGAAGACAGGGAAGCTGAAAGGGACGGAGGCGCTCGTGCGCTGGCAGCGTCCAGATGGAGGGCTTGTTCCTCCCGGGGAATTCATACCGCTGGCAGAAGAGACCGGTCTGATTGTGCCGATGGGAAAATGGATTCTGCGGACAGCATGTGAACAGCATAAGCGCTGGAAATCGGAGGGAGCCGGATCGGTTCCGATAGCAGTCAATATATCAGTCCGGCAGCTGGAGGATCCTGAATTCATCATGTATGTAAAATCTGTTCTGTCTTCCTGCGATATTGAGCCTGGCTGCCTTGAATTGGAGATTACAGAAAGCATCATGCAGAACATCGAAAAGGCGACCATTGCCCTGAATGAATTAAAAAAGATAGGCATCCGGCTTTCCATTGATGATTTCGGAAAAGGATATTCCTCATTAAGCTATTTGAAGCACCTGCCGATCGACACCATCAAGATTGATAAGTCGTTTGTAGACGATATACTGGATCCTGCCCAAAATGGATCGCTTGTGAAGGCCATAATCGATATGGGCTTAAATCTGAATTTCAGTGTAGTCGCTGAAGGCATTGAACATAAAGAACAGGCAGAGTTCCTGCTGGAAAACAATTGCCCGGTTGGCCAGGGATATTACTTCAGCAGGCCTGTAACAGGGGAAGTATTTAAGGAGTTCATCAAAAGTTTACAATAAGGAAAACCCAAGCCGCAGAAGGGCTTGGGTTTTCTCTTTATTTATTTTTGTCTGCATATATAGCCATGCTGTCGCGCATAAAGCTGGCGAGGCCTTCCCCGAATTGATCAATATTTTTGGTGAAGCGCTCATCATCGACATACAGCTGCCCAAGCCCCTTGAAGGCATCCAGTGAGTAGCTGCCCATTTTGTTCAGGAATTTAAACCAATCTCCTATTGCCTCTTGGGCTTCATCAGAGTCAGGGGCCATATGCCGCACTTCCGCGAGGCTCCGGTAAATCCCGTTCATGGAATCCCCCAGTTTTTGCTGCTCTTCTTCTGTCATATTGGAAATCTTTTTATTTGAGGCATCTACAGCTTCATCCCCCCAGCGTTCACGGGCCTCCTGCTCATAGGGGTTGGAGCTGAAGTCAAAGCCTTCAAATCTTTCTTTATTTGACATGTGTATCTCTCCTTTTGCATGCCTGATCGTTTTATCCAGCGATGCAATCATCTTATCCAGGCGGCTGCGCTTTTCGAGCAGCATTTCCCGGTGCAGCTCGAAGGCCTTCTGCTGGTCAAACGAAGGGCTGCTGATAATATCTTTGATTTTCTTCAAAGGGAAGCCGAGCTCTTTGAAAAAGAGGATCTGCTGCAGGGTTTGCAGGTTTTCATCTGAGTACAGCCGGTAGCCTGCCTCCGAGAGCTCATCAGGGACGAGGAGCCCGATTTCATCATAATGATGCAGTGTGCGCACACTGATGCCGGCCAGATCGGCGGCTTCTTTCACTTTCATGGCCATTGTTCCGGCCTCCCTTCAACCATTACTTTAAAGTATTACGCAGCGTGAGAGTCAACATGTAAAATAGAAGAATTTATAAAAAGGCACAATAAAAAAGAAAGCCCGCGGAGGTGCAGGCCGGGAGGGGGACAAGGTGTCATTACCTGCGTTCCTTATATGAGCAAGCGCCCTCCGCATTTCTATTTCAATTTATCGTTCAGTACACTTTCTTCCAGAACGGAAAATTTATCGCCATAGACTTTGGTGATATGGCGTTCGCCCCAGGCACAGAGTGCGTCAAGGATGCTTTCCAGAGATTTGCCGTAGTCGCTGAGCTCGTATTCGACTTTGGGAGGCACCTGATTGTATACAATCCTGTTGATGACACCGTCCTCCTCAAGCTCGCGAAGCTGCTGGGTGAGCATTTTCTGTGTGATATTCGGCATGAGCCGTTTCAGCTCGCTCGTCCGTTTCTTCCCGTGGGTCAGGTGGCAGAGGATCACTGTCTTCCATTTCCCGCCGATTACTTCAAGGGTGGCTTCCACCGATATATTGTATTTCTTTTTCTCCATCATGATCACTCCTGTTTCATAGGAACTAAAAGGTGCCTATAGAACTTTTCGGTGCCTATAGCACTATAAAGTACGTACTTTTCAAAAGAAACGCTATATCCCATAATAGCATTTGCCGGCAGGAAATTGCTATACTCATAAAACTTTCATAGATAGGAATAGGAGGAGAAAAATATGCCATCTGGCAAACAAACAAGTTTGCTTCCGCTGCTTGCGCTTGCAGTCAGTGCGTTTGCAATCGGAACAACTGAGTTCATTTCAGTCGGGCTGCTGCCGATGATCGCGGAAGATTTGAATATTCCCGTCACCACAGCAGGACTGACTGTTTCTATATATGCACTGGGAGTCATGTTCGGAGCGCCTGTCCTTACCTCGCTCACAGCTAAAATGTCCCGCAAATCACTTTTGCTTTGGATCATGGTGGTATTCATTGCAGGGAATATCATTGCTGCATCATCAGGCAGCATAGGTATTCTCCTTGCAGCGCGGATTATTTCGGCCTTGAGCCACGGGGTGTTCATGTCCATCGGCTCTACCATTGCCGCCGATTTAGTGCCGAAGGATAAGAGGGCAAGCGCCATTTCCATCATGTTCACAGGCCTGACTGTTGCCACAGTAACAGGCGTTCCGTTTGGGACATTCCTCGGCCAGCAGTTTGGCTGGAGATTTGCTTTTGTGGCCATTGTCGTAATCGGCGTCATTGCCTTTATTGCCAACAGCATCCTTGTGCCAAAAAATCTTTCAAAAGGATCGAAAGCTGCATTTGCCGATCAGATCAGACTAATTACGAACGGCAGGCTGCTGCTGGTTTTTATCATTACTGCGCTTGGCTACGGCGGCACATTCGTTGTATTTACGTATCTGTCACCGCTGCTGCAGGAAGTGACCGGCTTTAAAGCTGGTACAGTGGCTGCCATTTTGCTTTTATATGGAATTGCCATTGCGATAGGAAATATGGCCGGCGGCCGGCTGGCGAACAAAAATCCGATCAGGGCACTCTTTTATATGTTCATCATTCAGGCCGTGGTGCTGCTGCTGCTCACATTTGCAGCACCCTATAAGACTGCAGGCTTGATTGTCATCCTGCTGATGGGGCTGTTTGCATTCATGAACGTCCCAGGGCTGCAGGTATATGTGGTCATGCTGGCAGAACGGTTTGTCCCTGGAGCGGTGGATGTTGCTTCTGCTATTAATATTGCCGCCTTCAACGCCGGAATTGCGATTGGCTCTTACTTGGGCGGCCTCGTCACAGACTCTATCGGGCTGATCCATACACCATGGATCGGTGCCGCAATGGTGCTTGGCGCTGTCATTCTAACAGGCTGGAGCATGAAGCTGGAAAACCAGGATATGAAAACAACAAGCATCAATGGGGGAGCTGCGTAAAGCAGCTTCCGGAAAAATAAAGGAGGAACAGTGATGATAAAAAGCATTCAAGATAAAACAGTTTTAAATAATGGTGTGGAAATGCCATGGATGGGATTGGGCGTTTTCAAAGTAGAAGAAGGGCCGGAGCTTGTTAACGCCGTAAAATCAGCCATTAAGCTGGGTTACCGGAGCATAGACACGGCAGCTATCTATGGAAATGAAGAGGGTGTCGGACAGGGAATCAGGGAGGGAATTGCGGAAGCAGGCATATCCCGCGAGGACCTTTTTATTACATCAAAGGTGTGGAACAGCGATTTAGGCTTTGAATCAGCAATCCAGGCGTATGAAACAAGCCTGCAGAAGCTTGGGCTTGAATATCTGGATCTGTATCTTATCCATTGGCCGGTGGAAGGGAAGTATAAAGACGCATGGCGTGCGCTTGAAGCTCTTTATAAAGAAGAAAAAGTAAGAGCTATAGGCGTGAGCAACTTCCAAGTGCACCACCTGGAGGAATTGTTGAAGGATGCAGAGGTCAAGCCGGTGATCAATCAGGTAGAATACCATCCGCGTCTTACTCAGCAGGAATTAAAAGCATTCTGCAGGGAAAATGGAATCCAGCTTGAGGCATGGAGCCCGCTTATGCAGGGGCAGCTATTGGACAATGAAATCATTGCTGCCATTGCTGAAAAGCATGGCAAATCTGCAGCCCAGGTCATCCTGCGCTGGGATCTGCAGAATGGTGTCATTACAATCCCTAAATCAACGAAAGAGCACAGAATTGCTGCCAATGCTTCTATTTTTGATTTTGAACTGTCAAGCGATGAAATGGAGCAGATCAGTTCACTGAATCAAAACCTGCGTGTAGGGCCGGACCCGAATCATTTTGATTTTTAATAGGAAAACGAAAAAGCCCCGGCAATGTCCGGGGCTTTTTCACATTAGTTGTCGTCCTTTAATACCTCATACCATTTATCCTTCCAGGCTTCTACTTTACCGTTGATTTCATCTCTTGCCTTTTGTGCTTCTTCTTCTTTTTGTTCGTATAAGTCCTTGAAATGCGAGTCGCGGATTTCATGCCTGGTTTCCGCCAGTTCCTCTGCTTCTTCTGCCGCCTCAGGACTGATCAGCTCTTCGCTCTCCAGGAAAGACACTGCACTTTTAATCCTGTCTTTCTCTCTATCTGATATTAATCTGATCGGGTTCGATATATCAAGGAGCCTTTCTTTCTGGTCTACCGTCTCATGCAATGGTACTCCCAGCTGGGAAAATATCTGGCCCAGGCTCGGCTTCCATTTTTTCAGCACCTGGTCCTCCAGCTCATCTTTATCCCTTACAGTTGCATAAGTTCCGCCGCCCGCCTCCGCAACCTCCTTCAGCTGTTTTTGCCCTTCGTCATCAACATCGAAGCCAATGATATTGACCTTTGCCTCAATATTGCTGCCCTGAAGCTGCTGTGCTGCTTCTACAGGATCTCCGTCACAGGTCTCGACCCCATCGCTGACAATATAGATGGTGTTTTTATAATCCGTGCTGTTATAGGCGGACAAAAGCTCCCGTGCTTTGTCAATCGCTCCAGCCAGCGGGGTCCAGCCGCTTGCCTCAAATGAATCCATGGATTTGTTGAAGGCAGTTTTCTCATAGGCCCCCAAAGGGAATACCTCATCAATGCGGCTGCAGGATTCAGCTTTATCTTCATCGTTCCCTGTTCCTACATGGCCGTAAGCCATTAAGGAAACACTGGCACCATCCTCCAGAGAACTTGTAAATTCCTTGATGGTTTCTTTGGCAAGCGCCATTTTATTGCCGCCGCTGACATCAGCTTTCATGCTACCGCTTGCATCCATTAAAATGACTATATTAGATTTCTGGTTCTTTGCCTGCTGGATTTCATCTTCTCCATCAGGGAGTTCTGGCATCTCATGACCATGCTCAAAGGAAACAAGTTCCTCATAGTAGGACTGGTATAAACCTGAGCCCAGCTGATAGACCAGATAGTCGTATACCTGGCTGCCGGATAAATCCTTCTGCTCAGAGAAATATGCTTTCATTTCTTTCTCTGCTGCCGGCTGGAGTGTCTCTTCATTAAAACCGGTATATTTTTTGGCGTCCCATAGATCGGCAATCTCCACCTCAGGTTCCAGTTTGCCTTCAAGTATCTTTCCGGGCTTTTGTGCAACCATGCCCTCAATATCGTCCGCTGCTTCTGGTATCTTTTCATCGGAGGATGTTTCCTGTTCCCGGGCTTCCTCCTGGGGCGGATCATTTTTCTTTTCGCCTGAAGCCTTTTCATCTTCCCCGCTGCAGCCTGCCAGAACCAGGATGCATAGAAGTGCGAGTAATCTCGCAAGAATATGTATTTTTCTTTTCATTGTTCTGCCCTCCTCTTTAGAGATTTTACAATATTTACTAAGCTGCTGCCCTTTTTTACCCAAAATCAGGCATTTAGTAACCCGCTTAATTAAAAATATAGGAAAAAAGAGGTCCAGAGAGTTTAAACTTTCTAAACAAGGGAAATGTCTTTATAGTTATAAAGAACTATTACATAAAGACTATAGAGATAGATGGGGGAATTACAATGAGTGTTTATCAATTTTCAGCTCCGGCCATGAACGGAAGACAAATCTCTCTGGAGGAATACAGGGGGAAGGTAATGCTGATTGTCAATACAGCAAGCCAGTGCGGCTTTACTTTTCAATATCAGGATCTGCAGAAGCTTTACGACCGCTACAAAGAAAAAGGGCTGGTGGTATTAGGTTTCCCGTGCAATCAATTTGATAATCAGGAGCCTGGGAGTGATGAGGAAGTCCAATCCTTCTGTGAGCTCCGCTATGGTGTATCATTCCCGATGTTTCAAAAAATGGATGTGCGCGACGGAAATGCCCATCCTTTATTCAATTACCTGACTGCACAGAAGCCATTCGAAGGATTCAATGAGAATCATCCGGTTGCAAGAGTCCTCATTCCTTTGTTGAAGGAAAAGCATCCTGAATACCTGCTCGGCGACTCAATCAAATGGAACTTCACAAAGTTTTTGATAGATGCAGAGGGAAATGTAATACGGAGGTTCGAGGCTACGACAGATCCGTTCGAGATGGAAGCGGACATAGAACAGCTGCTGGGCTGATAGCAAAAAGGAGCTCCATTGCCGGAGCTCCTTTTTGTCTGCAGTTATTCCGGAAACTCCCTGGTCACCTGGATGCCTTTTTCCTGGAGCTTCACATTAAAGATAGGATAAGCCTTCCGTACGGTTTCTGTAATGAGGAAGCTGTACTGTTCCCCGTCCTTAAACACAAATGTCAGATTCTTATCCTTCAGTCCATTTTTTTCTTCAACAGCAATCTGCTTCGCTTCCTCTACATCCGCCCACAGAAATTCCTTTTCGCCAAAGCCGAAGAAGGGATTGATATAAATGCCATTGCCGTTCATATAGTGATAATGGTCTACACTCAAGACGGACAGCAGGATGCTTGCAAAGATGCCCGCAGCAATCAATCCCTTGGCCAATTTATTTTTTGCCAAGCCGGAAATCATCAGGAGCAGGCTGAGGCTCAATAAAATGAGGGAGCCGGTGAAAATAAAATAGGCTGATCTCGGCGGCTCCAGAAACCAGTATCCGAATGGATGATACAGGGCCTGCTGAAGAGGGAGCAGCACCACCAGCGGTATAAAGAATGATCCCAGCAGAAGAACAAAGGAAATGCCAAGGATATATTGATTTTTGTCCCGTTTCTTTTTTTTAGTAATGGTATAGCTGCTGGACATTGTTGAACCACCTCTGATTTGATAATACCAGACAGTCATCATAAAAATAAGAAAAATTTTAATAATTCTACCAAATGGAATGGATATAGTTTTGGGTTTACCATTTTGAATGTTATTGGAAGGTTTAGATTACACTATTAATGCTAGAAACTATTTAAGGTGGGGACAAAAGGTGGACAATCACTCAGTTGCCAAGGAGCTGAATAAGTTCCTGAAAGGGATGTACATGGGCATCCATGCCTACGAGCATTTTATTGGAAAACTTGAAGATGAAGGTGTCAGAGCCGAATTCCAGAGAATGCAGCAGGAGCACAAACATAATGCGGCCCTGATTGCGGAAAGAATCCAAAACCTTGGGGCTGTACCTGCTGACGATGAAGGCATAGCCGGTTCCATTCAAGGATATATCAGCAGTCTCTTCCTGCCGGACAGCCAGGATGCCATAGTCGATAAAACCCTTACCGGCGAAGACTATTATGCCATCCAAATGTCCGAAGAAAACGTAAGAGGCGACCTCGACCCAGAAAGCCGCCGACTGGTTGAAACTGTCCTCGACACAGACCGGAAGCATGTGGAATATTTGAATACATTGAAGGGGAGAGTCTGAAGCCTTGTCTAAGAGCAAGGGTACTAAAGGGGTCAGCCAAACAAATTATTAAACCCTGCTGATTGGAGTGGAAGGCACGAAGACTCCTCATAAAATGCAGCGCGCAGCGTAAGAAGGCTCAGCGTCGCCCCGCGGAAAGCGAAGTGCCTGGAACGGAAATCAGCAGACTACATTTGAGGAAGTATCCAGGTAACTGATCAAAGAACTACATAAAATTAGAATCGGATTGCAAAAAAAAGTATCAAACCCATTTATAAGCAAAACAAAGGCAGTGCACTCAAAATGCACTGCCTTTGCGATTATTTAATACCCTTCATCAATCTCTGAATAGAAGGTGACATGAAAATCAGGACGCCGCCTAAAACGACAGCCAAAAGTCCAAGCGTACCAAAATACATAATCTCATTATTAGGATCATACAGCTTAACAAGCTGAGCATTTACCGCCTGTGCCGCTGCATTGGATAAGAACCATAAGCTCATCGTCTGAGCCGAGAATGCCGCCGGCGCAAGCTTTGTTGTAGCTGACAGCCCTACAGGGGACAGGCACAGCTCACCGATAACGACAAGGAAGAAGCTCAGTACAAGCCATAATGGATTAACCAAAGATTCCCCGCCGCTCATATAAGCAGGGATAATCAGGACAAGGAAAGACAAGCCCGCGAAAATCAAGCCAAGTGAGAACTTCTTAGGCGTTGATGGCTGCCTGTTTCCTAACTTAACCCATAGCCACGCAAACAATGGTGCGAGTGCAATAATGAACAATGGATTAAGGGACTGGAACCATGAAGCCTGCAGGTGGATGCCTGCAAAATCCAGGTCAGTACGCTTGTCCGCATATTGAGCAAGGATGATGGAACCTTGTTCCTGGATCGCCCAGAACATAACCGATGCTATAAACAGCGGGATGTAGGCGATAATTCTTGACCGCTCATCTGAAGTTGTTTTCGGACTGCGGTACATCACAATAAAGTATGCGGTCGGAATGGCAATCCCGAGGATACTGATGAGTACCGTGAAGCGGTTAATCGTTAAGAATCCGGTTGAAATACTGATAAAAGCAATAATAGCAATAATAACTGCGGCAATGGCAATGCGGCCGAATACTTTTTTGCGCTCTTCAGGGAGCAGCGGGTTTGGTACATAGCTGCCTGCAAGCCCAAGGTTTTTCTTTCTTGTAGCAAGATAAGTGATCAATCCAATCAGCATACCGATTGCTGCAATGCCGAAGCCCCAATGGAAGTTATACTTTTCACCGATTGTTCCGACAATTAACGGCGCAATGAAAGCACCAGCGTTGATTCCCATATAGAAAATCGAGAAACCTGAATCACGGCGGACATCTTCCTTGCTGTAAAGGTCGCCGACAACGCTTGAAACGTTAGGCTTTAATAGACCTGTACCAATGACAATCAATGCCATGGAGATGAACAGGGCTGTAATGCCTCCAGGGAATGCAAGGGCAATATGGCCAAGCATAATCAGGACCCCGCCGTAGAATACGGTCCTGGCAGTTCCGAGTATACGGTCGGCAATCCAGCCTCCGATTACCCCGGACATATATACGAGTGAGCCGTACACGGCCATTACAGAAGCGGCTGTCGTCTCATCGATCCCAAGTCCGCCCTTAGAAACTTCGTAATACATATAGTATAGTAGGATAGCTTTCATCCCATAGTAGGAGAAGCGTTCCCAGAACTCTGTGAAGAAGAGCGTAAACAAGCCCTTAGGGTGGCCGAAAAAGCCTTTCTGCGGCACACTATTCACAATTTTCTGTTTATCAAAAGCTGTCATTTTTCTGCCTCCTTTAGTACAAAAACCATCATACTAAAATTGAATTGCGATTGTCAAAAAATTTTGGGGATATAATAAAAAAGTACCAGGTTTCTATACCATATATCTACTCCTTTTTCTTTATTTGGAAACAATTGTGAGTTTACCCTATAATCCTTGCCTGAAACCAGGATAAATGAATCATTAATGGTATGGTATTTCAGGCGCTGGGTCTTGCCAGTCCTGCAGCTTTTCGGGCTTTCTGTTTATAAGATGCCCTTTTAGAGAATAAAACTAATCCCTATAGGTATAAATAACTCCCGCTCCTATCCTCACGATTCAAGCCGCAAAAAATACCCGGGCATCCTGGCCCGGGCAAGTTGATTAGAATCTGTTCCAGTTTAAAACATCATCCAAAGGCAGGCGGTTTTTCTCAAAGCCGGCCTTTTCGCCTTTTCCTAAGGAAATAAGCATTACTGGCTTGAAGTTTTCCGGCACATTAAAGGCTTCAATAAATTGCCCTTCGTCATAGCCGCCCATAGGAACCGTGTCATAGCCTTTTGCTTTAGCTGCCAGCATCAGCTGCATAGAGACAAGGCCGCCGTCGATCATAGCAGTCTTAAGTGCTCTCTCATCAGAGAAACCGCCATAGGTCTTCATAATGGATGCTACATAGGAATCTTTGATTTCTTCCGTCATGCGGCCCATCTTTACAAGGCCTCCGTAAATTTCACCTGCATTCTTATACGCGTCTACATCCGCAAGTACTGCAACTACGACAGAAGCATCTGTGATCTGCTGCTGGTTGTTTGCGATTGGCAGCAGTTCTTTTTTCGCTTCCTGGTCCTTGATGACTAGGAATCTCCATGGCTGGAGGTTAGAAGAAGACGGTGCCAGGATGGCTGCTTCAAGGATTTCACGGATTTCACTGTCTTCCATAATATAATCGGCATCATACTGGCGGACAGAGCGGCGCTCTTTTGCCACCGTGAAGAAATCTGTATCTTCCAGCTCCTTTGGCGCTTCAGTGGTTTGGTCAAGATCTTTTACTTTATTTAAATACTCTTCTTTGCTCATTGTATTATCACTCATCTATGCCATCTCCCTTTAACTGTGTTTATTACAAGAACAGTATATGGTGTTACTGTTCTTTTGTCAAACACAGTTTATATTCCAATAAATAATAGGCATGAAAAGGGAAGACAGTCTATTTGCCGGTCAAAAGTCTTTTGTAAGGATAGGATTACCTTCCTGACTCAGAAAGCTGAAACCAATTGTATCCCGGCCCGTAGATGTTATAAAAGGAGGGATGGTTTTGCAGGTTGATTATAAGCCGGCTTCAGAGCAGGTGCTGAAAGCTAATAAAGGAATATCTGTTCAAAAACTGCTCAACATTGCCGGGAGCTTCATGCTGCTAGGCCTGCTGATCAGCATTTTTACTGTACCATTTTCATTAAATGAAGAGCTGCAGCTGTATTATGATAACAGGCTGGTCTTGAAGGGAGAAAAGCTGGAGGAATTTCTGTCTTTTGTTGTTGCAGCAGGCTTTGCCTACTTCATGCTGGTCCGGCTGTATTTTACACAGCGGAGACTTTTCTATATTTTTTTGTGGTTGATACTGATCGACTCCATCATCATGGTATTTCTATTATACGGATCTCATTAACATCCGCTGCGTGAATATAAAAAAGGAAACGAAACACAATGATGTCCCGTTTCCTTTATTTTTTACCCATCAGGTCTTTAAGGGTCTTTTCTTCTAATCCGTTCAGGATCCATTGCTCCATTTCATTCTTCAGGCCGGATAAGGCACTGCGGGTGCATGGTTCAAAGCACTCTTTGCTGCTGACATCCAGGAAACCTTTTGAGAATGGCTCTGCGCGCATTCCCGCATATACATCAGAGAGCCTGATATCCTCCGGCGGTTTTGCGAGAAAATATCCGCCGTCCCGGCCTTCCTTGGCCTGGACAAGGCCTTCCTTAACCAAATTCCGCAAAATCTTCCGCAGAAACCCTGATTCTGAACCGATTTTGTCCGCTAGCCTTGCGCTCGGGCACAGGCCTTCATTGTCTGCCATAATAAGCAAAGCCTGCAGGGCCAGGCTGAACCATCTTATGCTGGAGGCAGAGGATGTTTTCTCGTTCAATATACTCACCTCTGCTTTAACTGTATCGTATTTTCTGCTAAAAAGACAATCCCCTTGAAAAAATTGTTAGAAAAAAGAGAACGGCTCTGCGGCCGTTCTCCTCCTGAAAATAGCACCCACTGGCTGGTGGCTTTGCTTTTATAATTTAAATGAGCTCTTCAGCGAAACGATCCGGTTAAATACAATGTGATCTTCTGCTGTATGCTTTGGATCGACATTGAAATAGCCGTGGCGGAAGAACTGGAACTTATCTTGAGGCTTGACATCCTTCATGTTCGGCTCGATGAAGCCGTTGACGATTTCCAGAGAATTTTCATTCACGTGGTCAAGGAAGGTCTTGCCTTCATTTTCTTCACTGTTCAATTCTTCGTCAAGGATCAGCGGCTCATACAGGCGGAATTCAGCCGGAACTGCCTGGGATGCCTCGACCCAGTGGATGGTCCCTTTTACCTTCCGTCCGGTAAAGCCGGTGCCGCTCTTGGTTTCCGGATCATATGTGCAATGGATTTCAACCACTTCACCGTTTTCATCCTTGATGACATCTTCACATTTAATGAAGTATGCATGCTTCAGACGCACTTCATTTCCAGGGAAGAGGCGGAAATATTTCTTTGGCGGATCTTCCATGAAATCATCCTGCTCGATATAAATTTCTCTTGAAAACGGAATCTGGCGGCTGCCCATTTCCGGGTTCTCCGGATTGATTTCCGCTTCGAGCATTTCTGTCTGTCCTTCAGGATAATTGGTAATCACAACCTTCAGCGGCTTCAGGATTCCCATTGTCCGAGGGGAAGACAGCTTGAGGTCTTCACGGACAAAATGCTCAAGCATCGCAGTATCAACGGCTCCGGACCCTTTTGAGACGCCTGTCGCTTCAACAAATTCACGGATGGCGCCAGGTGTAAAGCCTTTTCTTCTCAGCCCTGAAACGGTCGGCATGCGCGGGTCATCCCAGCCATCCACATACTTTTCGTCGACCAGCTGCTTCAGCTTTCTTTTGCTCATAACTGTGTTGATCAGGTTCAGGCGCCCGAACTCAATCTGCTGAGGCTTGCTTTCCATCTCACAAGCTTCAATGACCCAGTTATAAAGCGGTCTTTGATCCTCGAATTCTGTTGTGCAGAGAGAGTGGGTGACGCCCTCGATTGCATCCTCGATCGGATGGGCAAATGCATACATCGGATAAATGCACCATTTGTCGCCTGTGTTATGGTGATGGGCATGTGATACACGGTAAATGACCGGATCCCTCAGGTTAATATTAGGTGAGCTCATATCAATTTTTGCTCTGAGCACCTTTTCTCCATTCTGGAATTCTCCTGCACGCATACGCTTGAAGAGATCAAGATTTTCCTCGACAGAACGGCTGCGGTATGGGCTTTCCTTTCCGGGCTCTGTCAAAGTTCCGCGATATTCCCTGATTTCATCTGCATTCAGGTCATCAACATAAGCAAGGTCTTTTTTGATCAGCAGGACTGCACGCTCGTACATTTCCTCAAAATAATCGGAAGCAAAGCGAAGCTCCTCCCATTCAAACCCCAGCCATTTGACATCTTCTTTAATGGCATCCACATACTCCTGGTCTTCTTTCAGCGGATTGGTATCATCAAAGCGCAGATTGGTTTTGCCGTTAAAATCATCGGCGAGTCCAAAGTTGATGATGATTGACTTTGCGTGTCCAATATGAAGATAGCCGTTCGGCTCTGGAGGGAAGCGGGTAACGACTTCATTCCTTTTTCCGGATTCCAGGTCCTCCTTAATGATCGTGCGAATAAAATTGGATGAGTTTTGTTCCAAACCAGTATCAGCCTTTCTTTTATATACTTTAGGAAATTATAGAATTTTTTTGCCTGAAGCTCAATCGGCTCCAAACATTTTTTATTAAAATAGCCCTTTTTTAAAATAGTTGTATTGAACATTGTTGTCGATTTTGGGCTCATTTCAGCTGTGCTGAAATGCGTGTGAAACAGAGCTTCACACACATGAGCCCAAAATCACCATGCAGTCACAATAGTCTAAAAAAACCGGGCTCGTTCACTTATAGTCTAATGGAATCTGAAAAGATATGCCATGAACTTAATACTACTCATTAAGAAGGATAAAAACAAGGAGCAGGCAAGCAAAATCAGGAAAGCGGAGGGGCTTGGCGGGAAAAAACTTTTGGATAAAGCTTCCTGCCGGCCTGCGGATGCATACAATAGCTTTATGTACCCATCTTCATTGCCCTGGAGCCAGGCTGCTGCACCAATTGAAGCGAAAGAACTAGGGGAGAAATCTTCCTGGTATGATAAACTGTTAAGGTAATATAATGGATCATATGGTTTTTTTACCCACAGCGTTATCGTTTCCGAATCTTTCAATTACACCATGAAACCTCCAACATTGCTGAATGACGAACAGGCTAAAGGGGGATGAAAATGGAAAGGATGATGGTTAAAGATCTGCCTGTCATTGAAGATAAGGTAAGGAAATGGTCTGCGATCGTGTATTGGACGGGAGTAGGGATCATCATATTGCTTGCAGCTATCAGCTTATATCATGCTGCGCAGCTGCCGGATGGCGCGGGCCAGCCGGATGCAGGCAGCCAGGCCGCTGCACAGGATACGGTCACAAGCCTGATTATCAAGCCGATTGCCGAGTCGCCGAAATTCCAGGTCATTTTTGAATATCTTTTCTACCTGCTTTTATGGCTGCTGCTCTGGCTTTTAGTGCCTTCCGCATCCAGGAGGATCATCCGCTTCAAGCTCGGAAATCTGGAGTTTGACCTGGACCAGAGCCAGAAGGAAGTCATATCCATCATTGATGACCAGATGAGAAAGTTTAAATTCCTGACGTATTTAATGAAGGAAGAAAACAAGAATGTCCTGAAAACGAGCTTTGATTCAGAGCATCCCAGATTCCATGATGCCCTCGATTTTGCACTTGCCAAAATGCAGGAATTCTATTTAAGTGAATGGGATGAACATCTTACCTTTGAAGTAATGACGCTTGCCGAGTTTCATCAGGCATCATTTCCTTCGGCTGTAAAGAGGTCGCTCGAGCTTGTGGACTTATACAAAACAGGGATCCCGATCAACAAGGAAAATCCGGAAGTTATCCATGATAAAAATTATCTGGTTTATACCACCTCAGAAGAGGAAAATATTTATACAAGCGGTACAGAAGTCGTCGACTATGTCATTTGTGTTTCAAGCTACAGATCTGAATTCAATGAAAATGACGGCTATCTGGTCGCAGGCATTACTTCCCTTGTTTCGGAGCTCCATAAACGGGCATGGGAGAACTTGGGGCTTACAAAGCTTCGGGAAAGATTGAATCTTTAGCCCTAATGAGGTAAACTTATAGTAAAGAGGTGGTTAAAAATGTCAGCCAAAAAGCATGTGTTAAAAGTCCAGAAGCCAAGTGGCGAGGAAGACATTTTTGATTTTGATCGGTTATTCAAAGATGCTGCCAATTATAATAAAAAAGCAGACCAGCAGGATATTCAATATCCTCGCGGAGCATCAATATCAAGGAAAAGCTCCATCGTGAAAGGACTTTTCGCTGCCAAGGCCTGATGAATCGGCAAGGCTGGTCCAAAGAGGACCGGCTGCAGGCATTTGGCAGGGCTGAAATAAAAAACGCCCGATTCACGGGCGGCAAGCAGTATCTTGGGATTCTGGAAAAGATCCGCTGATTCCGGCCTGATAGTTTTTTAGATGGACAAGCCATAAGGGCTCTTGTAACTTGCGTATGCAGGTTATTTTTTTATGCCCAGATATTTGGACAAGAACTGCTGCATATTGTGGCTGTTTCCAACGATTTGGGAAGACCGGTGCACCTTATTGATGGGGCTGCCTTTTGGGTATTGGATTTCCCGCTGTCCCTTTTTATGAAAAAAGCTTTCTGCATTGGCAAATAGCTTTGAGAAATTAAATTCATCCATTTCTGTTCTCCGCCTCCAACTTAAATGCTCTCCTTATTGTATTCTATGCAGGCAGTACTATACGGGAAATGAAATTTGTGTGTATAGAGAAAAACGGGCTTTTTTCCGGAGCTGGCAGGGTTTGCGGCATAGGGAGTCGAACTTTTTCAAAGTGAGAAAGAGGAGGGAAAGAAATGGCGGATAACTATCCAGTATTAAACGGAGCAGAACCCTTTTATTTTGAAGGCGGCAGGACAGGCATCCTGGTTTCGCACGGTTTTACAGGCTCGACACAAAGCATGCGGCCGCTCGGGGAGGCATATGCGAAAGCAGGGTATACGGTCTGCGGCCCAAGGCTTAAAGGTCATGGGACCCATTATGAGGAAATGGAGCAAACGCAGTACAGCGACTGGATTGCAAGCATTGAAGAAGGCTTTCAATGGCTGAAAGAACGGTGCGACGATATTTTCGTCACAGGCTTATCCATGGGAGGGACACTTACTCTTTATATGGCTGAGAAGCATTCCGAAATCAAGGCCATTATCCCAATTAATGCTGCCGTAGAGATTTCGGATATGGAAGGTGCTGCAGCCCTTCAGGACGCCCGCTTCCTCGATGCCATCGGCTCAGATATAAAGAAAGCTGATGTAAAAGAGCTGGCCTATGAGAAGACCCCGGTCAAATCCATCGGTGAAATCGTCCAGTTAATGGAGCTGGTAAAAGGAGGGCTGGCTGACATACAGTGCCCGGCATTGATTTTTGTTTCCAGCGAAGACCATGTTGTCCCGCCTGATAATTCCCGGCTCATCCTTGACCGCATCTCAAGCAAAGACAAAAAACTGATTACGATGGAAAACAGCTATCATGTTGCCACGCTCGATAATGATCAGCAGCTGATCATTGATGAGACCTTGGCGTTTATAAAAAAATATCAATAAGAACGGG
This sequence comes from Bacillus sp. MMSF_3328, assembly GCF_030733525.1. Classification (NCBI taxonomy): domain Bacteria; kingdom Bacillati; phylum Bacillota; class Bacilli; order Caryophanales; family Bacillaceae; genus Bacillus; species Bacillus sp. MMSF_3328. The sequence goes on from NZ_JASHIV010000004.1 coordinate 204,260, forward strand.
GGCTGCGGCCTCCCTTTTTTTGTGGGAGCAGGACAAAAATACAGCATTGCCATCAATTAAATAACTGTGTTAACATTTAGTGAATCGAAATATATTCTCTATAGAAGATCTGTTCGAGCCTTTTATATGCTCGTAAAAGTTAAATACTGCACAAGTTTTTATTTTTTTGAAAAGGGGGCTTTACCGCTTGAGTGAACAAAAAGAAAAGCTTTGGACGAAATCCTTCGTCATGCTGATGGCAGGGAATCTGTTTGTCTTTATGTCCTTTCAAATGCTGATCCCGACAATGCCGCCATACATAAAATCAATAGGCGCCTCCGGCTTGGAAATCGGCCTGGTCACAACTCTATTCTCTGCTGGCGCAATTCTGTGCAGGCCCTTTATCGGCTATATGCTTGAGTACAGGACAAGAAAGCCCCTCGTCCTGGCCGGTGCAGCCGCCCTGCTGCTGATTACTTTGGTTTACCCGCTTTCCAGCGTGGTTGTTATGTTTCTTCTCTTCAGGCTAGTGCACGGGCTTGCCTGGGGCTGGTCGACGACTGTCAACGGGACGGCAGCGGTAGATGTTGTTCCGAACTCCCGCCTCGGCGAGGGGATGGGCTATTATGGGCTGTCTGTGACTCTCGGGATGATCATAGCCCCCAGCCTGGGCATTTATTTATTCCAGGTTACGACCTTTGAAAATCTGGTTTATATATCGGCCGGTCTTGGCATTATCAGCATCATACTCCTGTCGCTGGTGAGCTACAGAACGCCCCAGTCGGTTAAGGAAGCGAAAAAAGAGGAATTAGCTTTCTCTTATTTAGGGTCACTGATTGAAAAAACGAGCTGGTACCCGGCACTTATCACGGTCATCGTTACCTTCGGCTATGGATCCATTGTCACGTTCATTGTCATTTTTGGGGAAGAGCGGGGAATAGAGCAGATTTTCCTTTTCTACCTGTTCAATGCCGTACTGGCATCGGCCTCGCGTCCTGCAGCTGGAAAATGGTTTGACAGAAATGGGCCGAGAGGGCTCGTCCTGTTCTGTACACTCATTACATTCGCCGGGATGTGGGTGCTGTCCTTTGCCCATTCTAATGTTTTGATTGCTGCAGCCGGAGTTCTTTTCGGGATCGGCTTCGGATCACTGATTCCGACGCTTCAGTCGTGGACATTGTCCCTTACGCCGCCAAACCGCAGAGGTGTTGCCAATGGCATGTTCTTTTCAGCCATCGACCTTGGCATCGGATTGAGCGGACTGGTATTCGGCGTCATAGCCCAGTACGTGGAAACAGGCAGGCTGTTCCAAATCTCGAGTATCTTCCTGCTGATTGCCATCGCCATGATCATGGCCGAAGGGCGGAGGCGAAAAAACAGCATAAAAAAACAGGCTGCTGCCGTATAAGGCCGGGGATGCTTCCCTGGTCTTTTCTTTGCTGGGCTGGTGGCTGCGGGATTTTTGACACCCTTCTTCTTTAGAATTTTCTCAGCGATTGGCTTCTCCTGCGGCTGGAATGATAAGATAGAACCAAAAGATACAGCTGGCAAACAGGGCAGCTGATCTCAGGATATAGAAGGGTGATAATATGGCACAGGAAATAAAGCTGCGTCTGAAGGCGCGTTCTGATGAAGAGTATAGAAAAGGGCTGCCCCTTGTTTATAAAGATAGAATAGAGAATCTTGCGGATCTGAAGGAGGAGGGGGCAATCTTCCGCCTTGCAGACAGCAGGAACAAATTCATCGGCAAAGGCTATTATGGCCTGCAGAATAAAGGCTGCGGCTGGATCCTGACGCGTGATGAGCAAGAAGTGATCGACCAGGGATTTTTTGAGAAAAAACTTCAGAAGGCTCTTAAGCATCGGGAATCTTTCTTCAACAGCTCTGATACGACTGCTTTCCGCGTTTTCAATGGCGAAGGCGACGGGATCGGCGGGCTGACAATCGATTATTTTGCCGGCTATTATCTGCTGACTTGGTACAGTGAAGGCATATACCGATTTAAGGAAGAAATCCTGCAGTCTTTAAGGAATCTTGCTGATTTAAAAGGGATCTACGAAAAGAAACGCTTTGATGCGAAAGGCTCTTATATGGAGGATGATGACTTTGTTGAAGGAGAGCGCGGAGAGTTCCCGCTCATTGTCAAAGAAAATGGCGAAAACTTTGCCATCTACCTGAACGATGGAGCAATGACAGGCGTGTTCCTTGACCAGCGCGATGTCAGAAAAACAATCAGGGATGTATATGCAAAGGGCAGGACAGTCCTCAATACGTTTTCCTATACAGGGGCCTTCTCCATTTTTGCGGCAAAAGGCGGAGCAGTGAAAACGACAAGCGTGGACCTTGCGAACAGGAGCAAAAGCAAAACGATTGAACAGTTCAGCATCAATGGGATCGACTATGAGGCACAGGATATCATTGTAGAGGATGTTTTCAATTATTTTAAATATGCCGTAAGGAAAAAGCTTCTTTTTGATATGGTGATCCTCGATCCTCCAAGCTTTGCCCGCTCCAAGAAGCATACCTTCAGTGCAAGCAAGGATTATAAGAACCTGCTGAAGGAAGCGATTGCGATTACGGAAAAGGATGGCATCATCGTCGCCTCTACCAACTGCAGCACCTTTGGAATGAGCAAGTTCAAAGGATTTATTGAAGCCGCCTTTAAGGAAAGCGGCGGAAAGTACAAGCTGCTGGAGGAATTCTCCCTGCCAAAGGATTTTCGGACCATCAGTGAGTTCAAGGAAGGGAATTATTTAAAAGTGGCATTCATTCGTAAACTGTCTTGAGTATGCCTGCGTTTTGCCTGCAGCACTAAAGGGTAAACAGCCTATATATGATTTTCATATAGGAGGCATAATGATGAAACGCGATATTATCGGTGTATACAGTTCAATAGATGAAACGATCGAGGCAATCAGGGAGCTGACGGCGAAAGGCTATGATTCAAAGGATCTGGCTGTCATTTCAAAGCGGCAGGATATTTACACCCTTGATTCGTACACAAATGCAGATGTGGAAAAGGCTGCCGGCTCAGCGCCGAAAGAGCATGATGATGAATCGTTCTGGGATAAACTGAAAGAAGCCTTCTCGCTGGACGGCGACTTTGGCGAATCCCATGAAAGGCTGACAAAGTATGGAATTGCTGAGGAAAATGTAGAGTCATATGCAGCAGATATGGATAATGACAAAATTCTCCTGGCTGTGAACGCAGATTCTGCTTTTGCCAACGCTGAAACCGGTGCTGATGAGTGGTATGGCGCAGGCCAAATCGAGAGCGGAGATGAAGGGGAAGGCACGTCAGGCAGCCCATCATTATCCGGGGAGCCAACCGTCTATACAACAGATGAACAAAACAACCTGAGAAGAGGCTCCCGCTAAGGGCTTCCATCCTTCGTCAGAGCGAACCCGCCTTCTCTAGAGGCGGGTTTTGCTTGATTAACGGTGTTTCAGGCAGTACAGAAAGAAGTTCCTGCGTAAAATTTACCATATCTGAAGGTTGCTGTTAGAATTATTACAGAAGGAAACATTTCTGTATCAAAAATGAAAGTAAAATGAAATTTGTTGCATTCCATTCTTTGCTAGAATACAAGGATAGAGAGCGCAGAATAATAGGAATCTCTTTAGCATATAGTAGGTCAATCTATTTACATAAGGGGATAACAATGACGATAGAACAACAATTAATCGATAAATCATATTACGAAATGTTTATGGAAGGCCATAGCGGGGAGCAGCCTGCACAGGTGCTCGGCGAGGCATATTTCCTGGAGCAGAAAAAAGAAATACCGGAGCTTTCGGTCATCAGGTTTGCACAGGGTGAAATCTATTTCCACCATAAAGACTATGAAGCAGCCATTTTCAAATGGGAAAACATACATAACGATTTGGGGGAGTGGGCCAAAAAAAATACCGCAGACGCCTATATGGAACTGGAGCTGCATGCAACAGCCGAAGAAATATACAAGGCCATCAGGACAGAGTCACTTGTGCTCCAGACTGAGGTCCTGCTCCAGCTGTTTTCCTTATATGTCCATCAGGGCAAGCTTGATAAGGCCGTGCAGACAATAAAGGAAGCTGTTCTCCTCAATCCGGATTATCCGGATGTAACAGAGCTGGCAAGAGCCTTTTTCGAAAAGCACCAGGATTGGGGCAATGCCATTGAACTCGCTGTCAACGAAGGAGTCCGCACAAGCTCGCTCAAATGGTTTGAGGTCCTGAATGGCTATATTGATCAAGGGGCGGCAAGGAAGCTTGAGCCTGTTTATTTCCTTGACGCGCTGAAAACGGTCTTTTATAAAGATGAATCAAGATTTGAAAAGCTGTCTGTCTCCCTTTGGCAGCATTATCAGAATCAGAGCAGCAGCCATCAATGGCTTAAGGATTTCAACGGGATGATGCTGGAGCTTGAAGCGGACAGATCTTATGCATGGCATGAACTTTCCGCTATGTACAGGGAGACCTACCTGCAGCTTATCACAGGCAATTATTACGTGAAGGAATTGACTCCGCTCGTTCCTGAGCTGCTTGTGAACTGGGTTAGGATCACTGATTCCGCCAACGCGGTGCACGCTTCCGCTGCATTGCTTGCCTGGAATAAGCTATTTGCCGGATTAGACTCTAACGCTGTAGCGGATGCAGAAAATCTGATAGAGCGCTCAAGCCTTTATAACGGAGGACTGGAAGACAGCTACAAATTGTTTATGGATATTAAGAAATGGGCACTCAAAAATGATCTCCCGCTTGGTCAGAGGCTGGAATGGATCGTCGAAGAGCTCCTTGATCTTGATAACAGCCATGTCCTTGTTGCCGGCAGGCCTGGAAGCGGGAAGTCCGCATTCATTAATTATGTGCTGGGCAAGCCGGTTCTTGGAGAGGACACATCTTCCATCAGTATGTTCAAGGCTGGCGAAGACGCTGCTTTCAGTGAAGTTACCGACAGCAGGCTGATCATGATGAAAGATCTTCCGCAATATCAGGAAAATGAAGCTGCCGCCGGCCTTGAAGGAGAAAAGGTTGCTTTCAACTGCCGGGTACCGGTTCCCTTCCTGCAGGAAAACAGGATTGCGCTCATTGACACCCCGGGAGTCAAAGGGAGCGGCAGGGCAAGTGGAGAGCTGGCCCATTATCTCCCGCTTGCAGACAGCATTTTATATGTCATTAATGCAGCAGAAGGCCTTGTAGAGGAGGACCTCCTGGCGCTGGAAAGAATTCGTGAGTCTGCTCCTTTCAAAAAGGTGCACTTCCTCCTGAACAAGGTGGATGCGATTCATGATCAACGTGAGGCAGAAAGGCTGGTCGACGAGATATCCGCACAAATCCGGTCTTATTTCCCGCAAGGAAAAGTATTTGCCTTTTCCTCCCATTATGGAAGCAGAGAGCAGCTGGCAGATTTGGCCGGATTTTTCGATGACAGCCTGAGCCGCGACTGGTATGAGCTCCGGACACAAAGTGTGCTTGTCTATATCCAGCGCGCCTTAAGCTATCTGCTTGATAAGCGGGTGGAGGTGGAGAACTCGCTGCAGGAGGATATCCGCTGGAATGAAGAGATGGTCACGAAGCTGAATGGCGCCATCAACCAGCTCAGCGATATTGAAGAAGAAAAGACAAGGACGATCACAAAATCCTATCAATCTATCAAAGACAGGATGAGGAAGAAGCTTGAGGAGGAAATTCCCGGGATTCTGCGGGGCACTTCCGAGCTGGTCACAGAAGACAGCGACTTCCGGAAAATCCATCTTGAGCTGAACGATGCAATGAACGAGCGCGTCCAGCAGTATCTGGAGGATTCTGTCCTCCCTGAATTCTACGGCTCCATCCAGAAGTGGATTGCCCTCACCACTGAAGAGTTCAATCACAGCCAGGCTTATTTATATGAAATGGGCGAAGGGTTCAATGAGTTATATGGAGAGGAAAAAATCCGGCTGGAGTGCGACTTCAAAGTCCTGGATGACTGGCGCAGGGATGCCGACAGGATGACAAGCGGAGTGAGGATGGAAAAAGTGAACATCCTACTGCGCTTCACTCCTTCGCAATTCCTGCTGAAAAGCGCCGGAAAGCTGTTTGGCGCAATCCCGCAGAATAAAGGAATGCTGTATAATAGATATAAACAATTCCTCGAAAATGAGGATTACAGCGAAAGCGTCGACGCCATTGTCAGCAAGTTCATGCAGCAGTTTGAACTGTTCGAAAAAGCACTGGAGAGGGATATTAAGATCTTTTTCCGCAATCCATTCAACGTGCTCAATATGACAGTTGAGGAAACCTTGAACACTATTGAAGCCAACGGGCAGGCCCTCAGCAAAATGAAGGAAAATCCGGAGGCTTACCGCGATCCGATCACTTTGTTTGAGCTTAGGAAGCTGCAGTATGAGCGGATGGTTCGCGTATAGAATGCAGGGGATTGTGTGCTTTCCCAAATAAAAGACTGGCCGGAATTAATTCTGGCCAGTCTTTTTGTATTTTTTCAGCAGGGTTACTGTCATGATCTGTTCCGAAGCAATGTTCTTTGCTGCTTCAATCTCTGTCTTTAGCCTGCTGGGTATCCCGGATGTTCTTCTGGACTGTAACAGCGGCAAAGACGCTGAGCACGAATGACATCGCATAAAATCCTTTTTCGCTCAGGATGATGCTTCCTGCATTGTACAAGCCGATAGCCATCAATAGTACGGCCACAATAAGTGCGAACCAGCTCAGTCCATAATAGATGCCGGTAACCGGTATTCCCTCTTCTTTGTCTCGTACCGCCTTTTGCAAAGAGACCGCAGAGTAGAGGCCGAAAATCAGGACAGCAAAATAATATCCTTTCTCGTTCAGCTGCATCGTGTCCGCATTGAACAGCCCAATCAGATAAGCCCCAGCCCCGACCATTAAAGCAGCCCAGGAAGCTCCTTTAAAAGCGGCAGTCGGTTCCCCTTCTTTCCGTTCTTCCTTCTTCTTCGGCGCTTTATTAGTGCCTTTATCTAACAAAACATCATCTTCATAAGCCATTCTCGAATCGCCTCCAGCCAGTCAAATAATTTTTTAGCACCGCAAAAGCCTGCAGCACTCTACTTCCAACATCTATTATATAGAAAATTTTTGAAATTAATAGAAAAAATTGCAATGGCTCCAGCGTGCCAGGCACCGTTCGTGGACAAATAGGGGGAAAGTGTCTTTTTAAGGTGCCAGGCACCACCCGTGGACAGAATGGGCAATAGTGTCTTTTTTGCGTACCAGGTACGGAAAATGACATTTGTCATATGAATTTGATGACATCAGGTACTAATGAGTATGGCTGGAAGGTTTTACAATGAAGTTAATTAATGGAGACGGAGCTGATGAGTATATGCAACAGGCAGTTGTTTTTGAAAATGTGGTGAAGGCTTTTGGGTCCTTCAGGGCGCTTGATGGATTAAATCTGAAGGTCAATGCGGGGGAGGTTACAGCACTCCTGGGTCCGAATGGAGCCGGCAAGACTACCGCGGTGGGGCTGATGCTGAATATGCTCAAGCCTTCCTCTGGCAGGATTGAAATATTCGGGCGGGAGCCGAAGAGCAAGGAGCTCAGGGAAATGACGGGGGCCCTGCTCCAGGAAACAAAGCCTGCAGACGGCTTGCGTACAGGCGAAATCCTCCAGCTTTTTCGCAGCTATTATAAAAATCCCTTATCGTATGAAAGGCTGCTGGATCTTTCGGGACTGCATAAGGAAGAAAAAAGGAAGGCCACTGCGCTTTCAGGGGGCCAGCGGAGAAGGCTTGCATTCGCACAGGCACTTGCCGGAAATCCGAGCCTTATTATTCTGGATGAACCGACTGTCGGGATGGATGTGGAATCAAGATTCCGCTTTTGGGAAGTGATCAGCGCTCTTGCAAATGATGGGAAGACCATTCTTCTGACCACCCACTACCTGGAGGAGGCGGATGCTGTTTCTGACCAGATCTGTGTGATGGCAGAAGGAAGGCTCGTCGCTTCCGGGACTCCGCAGGCACTTAAGGCAAGGGTATCATCAAGAACAGTTTCGTTCCGTTCCTCCCAGGAGCTGGACCTGAATCTCCTGAATGGACTGCCGGGCGTCGAGAGGGCGGAGAAAAGCGGAAATGCTTATTCTCTATATGCGAGGGAAACGGATGAGCTATTGCGGAACATCATTACATCAGGCTGGGAAATCAGGGATGTCCAGGTATCCTCAGGCAGTCTCGAAGCCGCTTTCAGGCAGCTGACAGACATACAGGATCAGCATTCAGAAATAAGGAAGGTGCGTAAAATATGAATATGTTCATTTCCCAATGGAAGGCAGAGAGCCTCCGGATCATCAGAAGCCCATTTTTCCTGCTGTTTTCCCTTTTGATGCCATTTGTTTTTTACTTTCTGTTCGCCAGCTTGAATGGCGCGGATAAGGAAATAGCGGGCACTTCATGGGGGGCATACTCACTTATGTCCATGACCGCTTTTTCACTGATAGGGACGGCGACTTCCCAGTTTGGCATCCGCCTTGCTTTTGAAAGGAAGGAAGGGTGGATCCGCCAGCTTCAGCTTACACCTTTGTCCCACTTCACCTGGATCAGCGCCAAGGTTGCCTCGCAGATGCTTATCCATCTGCTGATCATCCTGCTGCTGTTCCCGCTGGCCGCTATTGTTTATGATCTCCATCTGACTCCCCTGCAGTGGGCAGCCTGCACGATCTGGCTGCTGTTCGGAAGCCTTCCGTTCCTGGCGCTGGGCGCCCTTGTCGGGACAATGAAGAATGCAGATGCCGCCATTGCGATTTCCAATGTCCTCTTGATGGGGCTGGCGATCGCCGGCGGGCTGTGGATGCCATTGGAGGCACTGCCAGTGTGGCTGCAGAGCATCGGCAAATGGCTGCCATCCTACCATTATGCAAATGGGGCATGGGAAGTGCTTTCAGGCAATCTCATCTCATTGGAAAATATTTTCTATCTTGGCGCCTGCACGGTTTTATTTATGATACTATCAAGCTATATTCTAAAGAAACGGGATGCGGTATAAGTGAATCCTTACTGGAAAAAGTTATTTCCTGCCTCGGAAAGCTGGCCTCCGTATATCTATCTGGCCAACTTTGCACTGCCTGTATACTTCATGCTCGGAGAAGCCCCGCTTAAGAGGGAAGCGGGCTTTTTCCTGCTGCTGGCCTACCTCTTTTTTTACAGGCATCTGTACTGGTCCAGAAAATATGAAACTCTCATCATTGCATTGATGGTCGGCATGACGCTGTTATTCAGCTTTTTCTATAATCCTCTGTATCTGTATCTCATCTTTCTGGTGCTCAATCATCTGGTCAGGCTGCCGCTGAAAACGATCTATATCCTGTGTGCTTGCTTTGGTGCAGCCAGTGCAGCTGTCCTGGTCCAGTCCGGCCTTTATCTTGAGCCCCTCATGCTCTCCGGCATCAGTCCGCCATTGTTCGGGGGGACGATCCTTCCTTTCGTTGTTAAAGCTTCTGCAAAATATAAGGATATGTCAGAGCAGCTGCAGGTGGCCAATATGCAGATCGAGCGCCTGGCACAGCAGGAGGAAAGGCAGAGAATTGCGAGGGAGCTTCATGATACACTAGGCCACACCCTTTCATTGATCGCACTGAAAAGCGAGCTGACAGCCCGGCTGGCATCCAAGGACCCGGTACGGACAGAAAAGGAAGCAATGGACATCCAGCTCACGGCGCGGATGGCCTTGAAGGAGATGCGTGACCTTGTTTCAGATATGAATCTTGTCAGGCTTGAAGAGGAAATCGAACATGCCCAGACGCTTTGTGCGGCTGCCGGCATAGAATTCATTTATGAAAAACCGCCTGTGCCAGCCGGCCTGACTCCGCTCCAGGAAAGGATCCTGGCTATGTGCTTGCGAGAGTCTATCACCAATATGGTCAAATACAGCAGAGCAGCCAGATGCGTTCTGTCAGCTGCCGAAACAGATGATAAAATTCATCTTTCTGTAAGGGACAATGGCATCGGGTTTGATTTATCAGTGATCGCCAAACATTCGGGAAATGGCCTTGCAGGGATGAAGGAGAGGCTCCAGCTTGTAGAAGGGAGCCTCCAAATCAGTTCAGCACCAGGAAAAGGAACGGATATTATGATGAGCATTCCACTGGTCATCAGGGAAGGATTTTAAAGGGGGAGATGGCAAATGATCAGGATTGTACTGGGTGAGGATCAGCGCCTTCTGCTTGGCGCACTCGCCTCTCTGCTTGAGCTGGAGGAAGATATTGAAGTAGCTGCGCAGGGGGAAAACGGCAGGCAAACCCTGGAGCTCGTCAAAAAGCACCAGCCTGATGTATTGATCGTCGATATTGAAATGCCTTTAATGACCGGGCTGGAGGTGGCAGAGGCGCTAAAGGAAGCCGGATCTTCCTGCAAAGTGATCATTCTGACCACTTTTGCAAGGCCAGGCTATTTTCAGCGGGCGATCGCGGCAGGAGTGGGCGGCTATCTGCTGAAGGATACCCCAAGCAGGGATCTGGCGGAAGCAGTCCGCCGGGTGCATGCCGGGAACAGAATGATTTCACCGGAGCTTTCCCTTGCCATGTGGGAGGAAAAAAGCCCGCTCACACCAAGGGAAACCGAGATACTTGAATCCGCTGCAGCAGGGCACACAATGGCCCAGATCGCCTCACAGCTGTACTTGTCACATGGCACAGTCCGAAACTACATGTCCGAAATCATCGGCAAGCTAGGTGCCGCCAACCGGTTTGAAGCCGTCAATCAGGCAAAGGCGAAAGGCTGGATTAAATAGCGAAGAGAGAATAAGTGGGAATCAGGCTCTGGCTTTTTGCCGGGGCTTTTTTGTTGGGCAGGCACCTGCTCGGGCGGCAAGTACATGACTGGCGGAGGGAAGGGCAAGTTATATATGGCGGGATTGGGGTTTGGAGTACATGGGTGGTGTGAAGAAGAGGAAGTCATGTATGTGGGGAGTGTTTTGGGGTACATGAGTGCTTCGGAAAAGAGGGAGTCGTGTATGCCGGGAGAGTTTTGGAGTACACGAGTGGTGTGAAAAAGAGGAAGTCATGTATGCCGCGATCGTTTTGGAGTACATGAGTGGTGTGAAAAAGAGGAAGTCATGTATGCCGGAATTGTTTTGGAGTACATGAGTGCTTCGGAAAAGAGGAAGTCGTGTATCTCGTGATCGTTCTGGAGTACATGAGTGGTGTGAAAAAGAGGAAGTCATGTATGCCGGGATCGTTTTGGAGTACATGAGTGGTGTGGAGAAGAGGGGGTCATGTATCACGGGATCGTCCTGAAGTACATGAGTGGTGTGAAAAAAAGGAAGTCATGTATGCCGGGATCGTTTTGGAGTACATGAGTGGTGTGGAAAAGAGGGAGTCGTGTATCTCGGGAGAGTTTTGGAGTACATGAGTGGTGTGGAGAAGAGGAAGTCATGTATCCCGGGATCGTCATGAAGTACAAGAGTGGTGTGAAAAAAAGGAAGTCATGTATCCCGCCATCGGAATCCGCGCAATACATAACTGCATTCACTTCAAACCCCAACACTAACCAGTCTTTTGTACACCTGTAAAAAACATTTGTGCTTTCTGGAAGGAAAAACTATTGATTTTTCTGCTTTAAAGCGTGATAATAAGAGTTAAATTTTAGCAGGGAAACTGCAGCTATGGGAGATGTGTAAATGAAGGTTGTAAAGTTTGGCGGTTCTTCTCTTGCTTCCGGCCGAGCAGTCGAAAAGGTCTTTGAGATTGCAGCAGCCGATGAGAGCCGTAAGATCATTGTTGTATCAGCTCCGGGCAAGCGATTCCCGGAGGACGAGAAAGTGACAGATATGCTGATTGACTGCGGGATATATGCCCTCGAGAAAGAGGGGATGCCTCCGAAGCTGGAAAAAATCGTTGAACGGTACAGCCGGATAGCAGCGGAGCTGGGCCTTGATAATAAGGCAGAAGAAGTCAGGGGCAGGCTCCTCGATACAATGGCCTCCGGCAAAGAGCGGCCGGAATATTTCCTTGAAAAAGTAAAGGCATGCGGCGAGGATTTGAATGCGAGATTGATAGCGGAATATTTCTCTTCCAGGGGAATTGAAGCATCATATGTAAATCCGGGGGAGGCTGGGCTTTATGTGACGGATGAACCCGGCAATGCAAGGGCGCTTCCTGAAGCCTACATCAATTTAAAGTCATTGCGGGAACGCAAAGGCATCATTATTTTTCCCGGCTTTTTCGGCTACAGCAAGCAGGGGGATGTGCTTACTTTTTCAAGGAGCGGTTCGGATATTACCGGATCCATATTGGCAAATGGCATTGAAGCGGAGCTTTATGAAAATTTCACCGATGTGGATGCTGTCTATTCGGTGAATCCCCACACGGTAAGTTCGCCGAAGGAAATCAGGGAACTCACATACAGGGAGATGCGGGAGCTGTCATACGCAGGATTTTCTGTATTCCATGATGAAGCGCTGATACCTGCCTACAAGGCCGGCATTACCGTGAATGTGAAAAATACGAATAATCCGGAGGCGCCAGGCACCAGGATTGTCGGTGAGAGGGACAATACAAATGGGCCGGTCATCGGAATTGCCAGTGATAAAGGATTCTGCAGCATCTATGTGAGCAAATATCTGATGAACCGGGAAATCGGGTTCGGCCGCAGGATCCTGCAGATTCTTGAGGATTTCGGATTGTCCTATGAACACACTCCTTCGGGGATCGATGACCTTTCCATTATTCTCAGGCAGCACCAATTTGATCATGCTGCTGAGGAACAAATAGCGGCAAGGATCAAGGAAGAGCTGGAGGCAGACGAAGTGGTCATTGAGCATGATCTTGCCCTCATTATGGTTGTCGGCGAAGGGATGAGGCATAATGTAGGCACAATGGCCAGGGCTTCAAAGGCGCTGGCAGCAGCGAAGGTAAATATAGAGATGATCAACCAGGGTTCATCAGAAGTGAGCATGATGTTCGGTGTAAAAGAAAATGATGAAAGTAGGGCTGTCAAAGCGCTTTATGAAGAGTTTTTTGAACCGGCCCGGACAGCTGTAAGATAGTTTAGGAAACCTGATTGCATGGCAGTCAGGTATTTTCCTGTGTTATTATATCGTTATATACGATATAATCGTAAAAAACGATTTAAAGTAGGAGGAATACGATGATTGATCAAATCAATGAATACTTTACCGATATTTATTTCCATCTACACCCTGAACAGCAAGAGCCCATTTCCCACCAAAGCGTACGCATCCTGCAAATGGTAGATAAAAGACAATCCGTCATGATCCGCGATATTGCTTCGCTGCTGTCTATTTCGCATAACACAGCTTCAGAGCATGTGAAAAAGCTGACAGCGGGCGGATGGCTTTATAAAGAGAGGGATGAAAAGGATCAGCGAAAGGTGTATTTGCACCTCACAGAATCAGGAATAACGGTTCTCAAAAAGAATACAGAACTGGACGGGGGAAAACTGAAGGCGGCACTCGAAAAATTGTCTGCGGAAGAAAGGCAGCAGATTTTCAACGCCTTTAAGCTGCTGAGCGAGGCATCCAAATAAATGTATATGCTCATCAAAATATTTAGCTCTGCAGCAATCATTGGCATCATAACGGAATTCGCAAGGAGATTTCCGGTATATGGAGGCATGATTGCCGCCTTGCCGCTGGTCAGTCTGCTGAGCATCATCTGGCTGTCTGTACAGGGGGAACCTGCACAGAATGTCACCCGTTTCACCCTGGGTGTTCTGTCCGGACTCCCCGCCACGATCGTTATGCTGCTTGTCATTTACACCGCCTTCAAACATGCAATCCAGCTGCCTTTGGCAATTATAATGGGAATCGCAGCATGGGGGATTTTCCTGCTCATTCAAAATTATTTCATGCAATCATTTATTAGATGAAAAAGTGTCCCGTCTATCATACAAATAACAGGCGTAACTCCAAAGCAGGGTCACGCTTCTTTTTGTGGAATAGTTTTATAGAAAAGTAACACATCCTTGAAAATGTTTCGCAGCATGACTATTACCCGGATACGAAAACGGGAATGAAGAAAAATGAAAAAAGAGATCCAGAGAAACACGCGGAATGAAAAACAATCCATCGCTGTAGCAATCAGGTATAAATGCGTTTCATTCCAGCTAAAATGTTAAAAAGTGAGGTTACTATTATGTTCACTCTTGTGGTTGCAAAAATGCTGCGCCTCCTTCCTAATCAAGCAAAAAAGAACCCTTTGATTACCAGGCAGCCTGTAAAAATGAAAAAAGATGTGAAAGTTGAAACTTCTGTTCAGCCTGCCGGCATTTCCTTATATTATCCGCTGGAATCAGAGCAGGAAAGCTTTCCTGTCTATATCAATTTCCATGGGGGAGCATTCATCATGAATGAAAAAGAGATGGATGATCCTTATTGCCGCTACCTGGCCAATCAGGCAAAATGTGTTGTTATAAATGTGGATTATGCAAAAGCACCGGAATACCCTTTTCCAAAACCGATTGAACAGGGCTATGAAGTGATTCAATGGTTAAAGAGAAACGCCGGTGAGTTAAATATCGATAAGGAGAAAATCATGGTTGGCGGACAAAGCTCAGGGGCAAATATAGCAGCAGCCCTCTGTCTCTATTTGGAGGAGAAAGGGGACAGTCAGCCGCTGCTCCAGGTGCTGTCCTGCCCGATGCTGGATTTTGCCACCCCGCATGCTGATAAGCCGGAACCGGACAAGTGGCGCGCCAGATATCCGCAAGCGGCCCATTTTTTAAATATGTGCTATGTACCTGGCAAAGAACAGGCGGAGCATCCCCACGCTTCCCCTGTCCGAGCAGAATTGAGTGAGGGCTTAGCTTCAGCTCTTATCCTGATAGCGGAATACGATGCATTCAGGCCGGAAGCCGAATATTATGCTGAGAAATTAAAAGCAGCCGGGGTGAATGTTCAAGAGGAGCTGTTCAGGGACTGTAAGCATGCTTTCACCCATAATGGCCCAAAAGAAAGTGCCGAAAAGGCCTGGAGGATGGTTGCATCTGCAATCAAAGCTGCGGCTGAATCGTATGGAAATTGAGGCACCACTTGTATAATGTGTCTTTTCAGCACATCCAAGTTTTTGCAGGTGGAAACAAGGGTATAAAATATTTTTAAGGCTGCAGACCTCCGCGGCAGCAGATAAAAAGACAATTGATGGACTGTCATATTTCAATGATCTGTTAATAGATCCAAAGGAGATGAATATGGACACAGAGCAAAGGCAAGCGGACTTTGATTATTGTGAAAGAATCATAAAAAAACATTCCAAAAGCTTTTACTATGCTTTTTCACAGCTCCCGCCTGAAAAAGCAAATGCTGTTTATGCCATCTATGCTTTTTGCCGGACCGCAGATGAGTGTGCAGATGGGAAACATTCATTTAAGAAAAAGGTTCAGCTGCTGAGGCAGCTAAAAAAGGAACTTGATCTGTTTAATGATCATGCTGAATTGGATAAGCCGTTATGGCGCGCGCTCAGACAAGTGTTCAATACATACGAAATGGATATCAGCCCATTTTATGACCAGCTGGACGGGCAGTCCATGGATTTATCCTTTACCGCCCCGAACACAATGAATGAACTGGAAAAATACAGCTACTATGTAGCCGGGTCTGTTGGTTTAATGCTTTTGCCTGTCATCGCTTCAAAACCTTCGGCGGATCTGCATTCAACCGTGGTAAACCTTGGCGTAGCCATGCAGATAACCAATATCCTGCGTGATATTGGCGAAGATTACCATGAGAAAAAACGCATCTATCTGCCCGGAGAAGAATTAAGCCATTTTCAATATTCACAGGAAGATTTACATAAAGGCATCATCAATGAAAATTTCATCAGCTTATGGGAGAAGCTTGCTGCACGTGCTGAATCATTATATAACAATTTCTTGCTCAATATAGAGCTGCTGGATGAGGACAGCCGGATACCGGTCTATTTGTCTGCTCACGTTTACAGGGGCATACTTGACGCTGTACGGAACAATGGATATCAATGTCTGACCAAACGGAACTATGTCACAAAAGAGAAAATGGCCCAAATCAATGCTGCTGTGAAAAGAGTCTTTGATTTGCGGGAAGGAGATGCATTAACAGTTGAAAAATAAAACCGTACTAGTCATCGGAGGCGGGCTCGGAGGGCTGTCAGCTGCCATTTCACTTGCCCAGGCCGGATACGATGTCTCCTTATATGAGAAAAATGACCATATCGGAGGAAAGCTGAACCGGCTCGATCAGGATGGCTTTGGATTTGATCTTGGCCCATCCATCCTGACGATGCCGCAGATTTTTGAAAAATTGTTTGCTGCCAGCGGGAAATCCATGAAGGACTATGTCCCGATTGAAAAGCTGGACCATCAATGGCGCTCCTTTTTTCCTGATGGAAATGTCATAGATTTGTATGAAGATCTGAAGGAAATGCAAGAGAAGAACGCGTCCCTGAGTGAAAAGGACATGCAGGAATATCAAAATCTGCTCGATTATTCAAAACGGATTTATGATCTGACAGATAAAACCTACTTTCAGCATGGCGTTGATACAACGAGAGAAATCATGAAGCATACGGGTCTGTTCACTGCTTTGAGGAACTTTGATTTATTTTCTACTGTTCATGGAGCCATTGATAAGCGGATCAGCAATGAACAATTCCGCGATATGCTTTCCTATTTTATCAAGTACGTAGGTTCGTCCCCTTATGATGCACCGGCGGTTTTGAATATGATGATCTATATGCAGCATGACCAGGGGGTCTGGTATGTACCCGGCGGACTGCACAATCTGGCAGGCGGCCTGGTGAAGCTGGCTGAAGAAGTGGGTGTGAAGTTCCACCTCGGCAGGAAGATCGTCAAGCTTGAAAAAAAGAACGGCGAAATTACAGGAGCCGTTATGGAAGACGGAACCGTGCTGACAGCAGATTATTTTGTTTCCAATATGGAAGTCATACCGGTATATGAACGATTGCTGGAGGAAGACAGCTCTTATGTGAAAAAATTAAAAAAGAAATTCGAGCCCGCCAGTTCCGGCCTTGTAATGCATTTGGGCGTAAAAAAGAGCTATCCGCAGCTGCGCCATCATAATTTCTTTTTTGCAGAAAACATGAAGCAGCAAATGCAATCGATCTTTCATAAGCATGAACTGCCGGAAGACCCTGTCATTTATTTAGTCAACGTCAATAAAACAGATCCTTCGCAGGCACCTGACGGACATGAAAATATTAAAGTGCTGCCCCATATTCCCTATATCCGGGATCAGAAGCCTTTTACGCAGCAGGACTATGAACAATTTGCTGAGAAGGTCCTTATCAAACTGGAAAGAATGGGACTGCAAGGGCTGCGGGAAAATATTGTCACAAAGGATGTATGGACACCGGAGGATATCAGACGGATGTATGGCTCTGACCGTGGTGCCATCTATGGAACAGTCTCAGACCGCAAGAAAAATAAAGGATTCAAGCACCCGAAACAAAGTGAACGCTATAGTAATCTATATTTTGTCGGCGGAACCGTGAACCCGGGCGGGGGTATGCCTATGGTCACTTTAAGCGGCCAGCTTGTAGGCAAGAAAATTGTTCAGCGGGATTCTTCCCATGCCTGACAATGACAGCCATTCTCTGAAATCCTTGCCGGAGAGGCAGAGGGAGGATCTGTTTTCGGCGGGGAGCCCCTCTCTTGAAGCGCGCAAAAAACAGCTTTCAAAGCTGAAAACCATGATTGTGGACCATGAAGAGGCATTTACCAGAGCCCTTCATGCAGATTTGGGGAAACCGGCATTCGAATCCTTTTCCTCTGAAATTGCCGTTTTATTGAATGAGATCGATCATATATGCAAGCATATAGCAAAATGGAACCGGCAATCCCGGTCCCGCTATCTTAAAATGGGATATATAGAATCGATTAAAAGGAAGCGGCATCCCTATGGGAGTGTACTCATTATCGGTTCGTGGAATTATCCGCTCCAGCTTTCCCTGATGCCTGCCATCGGCGCAATAGCCGCGGGGAACCGCTGCGTGATCAAGCCATCTGAACATGCACCGGCAACAGCTGAACTGCTGAAAAAGATCATCAATGATGCATTTCCTCCCGAACAGCTGCTTGTTGTGACGGGAGATGCACAGATCGCGAGCCAGTTGACTGCAGCCCCATTTGACCTGATTTTCTTTACAGGCAGCGGCCAGACAGGGAAGGCTGTGGCAGAGCAGGCAGCCAGGCAGCTCACTCCGGTGATACTCGAACTCGGCGGGAAAAATCCGTGCATCATCGATGAAACAGGGTTTTCAAAAGAGGCCGTCAGGGAAATCGTCTGGGGTAAGTTCCTGAATGCGGGACAAACCTGCATTGCGCCTGACACCCTTTTTGTCCATGAGTCCATTTATGAAAAAACGCTGAATGAAATTTCTGCAGCGGTTTCTGCTTTCTATGGCGAGCAGCCCAGGGAAAGCAGTGATTATGGACGGATCTGCACCGATGATCATTTTCAGAAGGTGATTAAGTTTATCGGACAGGGTGATGTCCGGCATGGAGGGTCCTATGATCGCTCCGACCGGTTCATTGCCCCGACCGTGCTAACGGATATAGAACCGGGAAGTCCGATCCTGCAGGAAGAAATATTCGGCCCTGTCCTTCCTGTCATTCCTTATACAGACATGAGAACATTATTATCCAGCGGCAGGATTCAGCGTGATGCACTTACAGGATATATTTTCAGCAAGAACAAGGACAACATCCAGCTGTTCAAGGAACATATGCGGTCATCAACCATCAGCGTCAATCAAGTCATCCACCATGCCGCAAGTCCGCATATCGCATTTGGCGGAGTAGGGACAAGCGGATACGGAGCTTATCACGGCAAAGCGGGTTTTCTGGCTTTCAGTTATGAAAAAACAGAATACAGAACACATCATTACATCCATTTTCAAGGTAAATTCCCGCCATATTCTGATACAAATATGAAAGCTTTGAAAAAGTTAAGAAAATGGCTTCTCTAATAGAAGCCTCATCATAATAAGGAGTTTTATCATGATTGCTTCACTCCCGTTTCATTGGATCATGGTCATTGATGTACTTGCATGGGCTTTCTTTCATCTATCCATTTCGGCCATTTGCCTGAAGCTGCCTTTATCCTGGTTTCTAAAAGACACTTTCTGGTTCCGGATTTTCTCCTGGGAAAAGTCAGGTGAGTTGTGGCAGCGTTTATTCCGGGTGAAAAAATGGAAAGGCTATCTGATAGATGGCACGATTTTTCTCAAAAAAGGATACAGTAAAAAGGAGCTGCATGGCATCGGACCGAGGGACTTGACTATCTTTGCGGCGGAAACAAAGCGCGCGGAATTGACGCACTGGCTTTCCATCGTGCCTGCCCCGCTGTTCTTCTTGTGGAATCCGGCAGGGGCGGGCTGGGCAATGATTCTGTATGCACTTGGTTTCAATCTTCCCATTATCGTGGTTCAACGCTACAATCGGGGGCGCATGACTAGCATTGCTTCTAAAAGATGAAGCGGAATATTGTTTGGAAATGAGGGATTTAGATGAGTAAGAAAGTTATTGTCATTGGTGCGGGTGTAGCCGGGCTTGCCACTAGCATAAGGCTGCAGCATGCAGGATACCAGGTGGAGATATATGAAAAAGGAGAGACACCCGGCGGCAAAATGAACCGGATTGAATTGGATGGCTATAAATTTGATCTGGGGCCAAGCATCGTCATGATGCCGGAATTATATCAGGAAATATTCGAATTGTGCGGCCGCGATCCTGATGATTATATTCCTATGGAAAAGCTGGACCCGATTTACCGGGCTTATTTCAGTGATATTCCCGACCAGCCTTTTGATATCTCATCAGACCTTACCAAATTGACAAAGATGATTGAATCAATCAGCGAAGATGACACGGCAGGCTTTTTTCAGTATCTGCAGGAAATTTACAAGCGCTTTGTCATCGCGAAGCATCATATTCTTCAAAGGCCATTCCGCAAAAGGTCCGATTTTTATAACCTCCCGATGCTGAAGAAAGCCTTGAAACTGAAACCATATGACACTGCCGAAACGTTCATAGGAAAATACATTAAGAATGAACGGCTGAAACAGCTGATCAGTTTTCAGACATTGTACATAGGCATTTCCCCTCTTAAAAGCCCTTCTTTTTATACCATGATCCCCATGATTCAATTTTTGTATGGAGTATGGTTTATTAAAGGCGGTATGTATACGATGGCCCTGGCCATGGAGAGGCTCTTCGGGGAACTGGGGGGAACCATTCACTATGGCAGCGATGTGCAGGAAATATCCATTCAAAATGGAGAGGCAGATGGAATCATCGTGGATGGCCAAAAGGTTTCCTCAGATTATGTTGTCTGCAATGCCGACTTCCCGCATGCGATGAAGCATCTGGTGAAAGACAAGGCAGCCAAAGGGAAATATACCGACAAAAAAATCGACAGCATGAAATACTCCTGCTCATGTTTTCTGTTATATCTCGGCATGGACCGCAAATATGAAGAAATCGACCATGTACATAATTTTATTTTCAACGAAAATCTTAATAAGAATCTGGAGGACATTTTTTCCGGAAAGAAATTGGACAATGCCTCCTTTTATGTATACATCGCTTCAAAAATGGATCCCTCCCTTGCACCCGAGGGGAAGGATGGATTGTATATCCTGATGCCCGTATCCGACAAATCTACAGCAGACTATGAATGGAACGAGGAAACCATTTCATATTACCGGGGCTATATCTTGAGTGAATTGAAGAAAATCCGCGGCTTTGAAAATATTGAAAATGAGATTGTCACCGAAACGTATACAACACCACAAGACTTTGAGTCGAAATTCAATGCCTATAATGGTGCCACGTTCGGCTTACAGCCCATTTTGAAGCAAAGCAACCACTATCGTCCGCAAAGCAAGGCCAGCACTTGTGAAAATCTGTACTTTACAGGAAGCAGCACACATCCCGGCGCCGGTGTCCCGATCGTGCTGCTTTCCGCCAGGATCACCGCACAGGAACTGATACAGGACGATACAGGCAATCTATATGATTACTCAGCAAAATAGAGGCAGGCCGGAGATCATTAAAGCTGTGTGCCGGCACACAGGGGAAGGAGGCAGGCATGGCAGCTGCAGAAGCAATTAATCTTGCTATTGGATTTCTGGCATTTATCGTTGGCATGATTATGTTCTGGTCTTTGCCGGTCCCTGTTTTCTCCTCCAGGCTTAAGGAGGATATCCCGTTTCTGTCCATCATTATCCCAGCCAGGAATGAAGAAGCCAGGATATCACCGCTACTGCTGTCATTGCAGGAGCAGCGATTCAGGCACTTTGAAATTCTGGTCATTGATGACGATTCCTCTGACAATACCAGGGCTGTTGCGGAAAGCTATGGTGCCAGGGTTTTGAAGAATACAGGCTCGGGTAAATCATCAGCCTGCTGGCAGGGTGCGGAACAGGCCAAAGGAAATTGGCTATTATTTTTAGACGCAGATACAAAATTCACCAGCGTGGACGGGCTGAGAAATCTGCTCCATTTCTATCAGGGCAAGGGAGCCAGGGGCATTGTGGCATTACAGCCCTTTCATACCGTTGAGCGCTTGTATGAACACCTCTCCGTTGTATTTAACATCATTGTCGTGGTAGGGATGAATCTATTTACAATCTGGGGATCAAAATTTAAAACCGCCGGCTCGTTCGGACCCTGCATTCTTTGCAATCGGGAAGATTACTTTTTGAGCGGAGGGCATAAAAAAATAGAGGGAGCCATCATGGATGACCTGGCACTGGGTGAGGCATTTCTGGAGCATGATCTCCCGGTCCGCTGCCTCGGCGGCAAAGGGATTATTTCCTTGCGCATGTATCCGGAAGGATTGGGCAGCCTTATCGAAGGCTGGTGCAAAAGCTTTGCCGTCGGCAGCAAATCCACTCATCCCGCCGTCATGCTGATGGTCATCTTCTGGATCGCCGGCAGCTTCATCGCTGCAGGAGCATTGATCTCTTCGATAACTGAATGGAACCCTGCAGCCATGATATTCAGTGCAGCACTGTATATCCTCTACAGTATTCAAACAGCATGGTTTGCCCGCAGAGTCGGCAACTTCAGATGGGCGATCTTCCCCTTTTACCCGGTATTGTTCGTGTTCTTCGCAGGAATCTATCTATACTCCTTCATCCGCGTCAACATATTCCACTCAGTGAAGTGGAAGGGGCGTAACATTAAGGTTTGAGCCAGGGGGACAGACCCCATGGCTCATTTTTTGGAACAGGGCCGGGGGGACAGACCCCATGGCTCATTTTTTGGAGCAGGGCCGGGGGGACAGAGCCCATGGCTCTTTTTTTGGAACAGGGCCGAGTGCCTGTTCCTGTGGTCTTTTAAATTTGACGCAGTTTGCAAGTGGAATGTCGCCATTGGCTAGTCACAGGGCAGGTTAGGGATGATAATATAATATCTGTTCTGTTAAACAAGCTGAAACGGTAATTAAATTTGCAAGTGTGCAGATGGCCAAAGGAGGGACGATTATGACTTCTCTTACCCGGATTAAGATGCCAGCAGGATTTTGGACTGGGTTACAGCAATTAGGGATCTCGGCACAAGACGTGGTTCGAAAAGCACGAGTGCCCCTCACTATCTTGAATGAACCAGTTGTTACTGCTGCTCAGTATTTTGCAATCTGGCAGGCATATTCAGACCTGGTTGACGACATTGCGGAAGGAATCATTAAACTTACAACAGTTTTTGAAACGGCGCATTATCCACCGGCGGTTTTAGCGGCTTACCATGCGCGTGATTATCGCGATGCACTAAACCGGATGGTCAGATATAAACAGCTCTGTCCTCCCGAAAGCTTACTTGTCACTACGGAAGGCGAGTATTGCCATATTGATCTGGAATGGCAGCATACCGGTGAATCTGGTCCTCCATTGCTGGCAGGCATTACATTATCATTTCTTATAGAGTTAGGGAGAAGAGGCACAGGTAAACCTTTGATTGCGAGATTCGTTGAATTTTCGCACCCAATGGGCAATGTAAACGCGCTTGAAGCTTATTTCGGCTGCAGTATCCGAATTGGAGCAGATAGAAACCGTTTAACTCTGCACCAAAAAGACCTGGGCCTCCCTTTTATCTCGTATAACTTAGAATTGCTGGAAGCTTTGACCCCTGTATTGGATCAATCATTGAACGAACAGCAGCGCAGCCGCTCAAACACCGAAGTGGTTAAGTGGATCATTGAACGCAGCTTAGCAGATGGGCGCCCCAACATTCATACAGTCGCGGGCGAACTGGGAATGAGTGATCGCACCTTACAACGCCGGCTAACGGAAGAAGGTACAGGGTTCAATCATCTGCTCGCAGAAGTTCGGCATAGCCAGGCGCGAAAATATTTATCAAACCCTTCTATAGATATTAAAGAAGTGGCATTCCTGGTTGGCTACGAAGATCAAAATGCATTTTTCCGAGCCTTTCGCCTCTGGGAAGGAGATACTCCTTCAAATTGGCGTAATGAACATATGGAGGCAAACTCAATACATTAACCTTGTCTTTTTATTGCGATATTACGAGCAGGGGGAAAATTTTATGGACATGGGTCTAAAAAATAAAACAGCTTTAGTTACAGGTTCCACCCGAGGCATTGGGAGAGCAATTGCTATTGAACTTGCCAAAGAAGGTGTGAATGTACTGATTAATGGACGAAACGGCGAAGAGGTAGAGCGAATTGTGAATGAAATGAAGTTGGATTTCCCGAATACGGCTCCCGGGAATGCAACGGCAGACATAGTGGATCGCAATCAAAGAGAAGCCTTGTTTAGAAAGCACCCCAATATTGATATTTTAGTTAACAATATGGGTATTTACGAAGTCATGGAATATGAGGACGTTGACGACGAGGTTTGGGAGAAGTACTTCCGGACAAATGTTCTTGCCGCAAATGGATTATCTAAATTTTATTTACCGCAAATGCTGAATAATGGCTTTGGCCGTGTTATCTTTATTGCAAGCGAGGAAGCAGTTATGCCTTCAGGACAGATGCCGCAATATTGTATGACAAAATCAATGGTATTATCATTGTCTAAAAGCTTATCTAAATTAACAAAAGGTACGGAAGTCACAGTCAATACCATTATGCCAGGACCGACACTCTCTGAAAATGTGCATCAAATAATTGATGGGATTTACCCGGATGAGGATATGAGTTTCCCGGAAAAAGAGAAAAAATTTATGAATTTAAACTTACCTCAATCCGAGTTACAGCGATTTATCAGACCAATAGAAATAGGACG
The DNA here is from genome assembly GCF_030733525.1 of Bacillus sp. MMSF_3328. Taxonomy (NCBI): domain Bacteria; kingdom Bacillati; phylum Bacillota; class Bacilli; order Caryophanales; family Bacillaceae; genus Bacillus; species Bacillus sp. MMSF_3328. Next base: position 228,441 of record NZ_JASHIV010000004.1, read on the forward strand.
ACTGGCTGCATTTGTTTGCAGTCCCTATGCAAATGCGTTTAAAGGGTCCCCTATCCGTATGGACGGAGGAATGGTGCCAACTATTTATTAGAAGAACCAAGGGGACAGACCCCGTGGCTCTTTTTTGAAATTGGGCCGGGGGGTCTGTCCCCTTGGCCTCTAGGAGGCAGATGCATGATAAAATTCGAGATCAATGAAATGACTCAAGCCTTTATCAAGAAATATAAACTCTTTGAAGAGGATACTGTACAGCAGATCCAGCTGCAGCACCGGCTGGATCTGGCTGCGGCCTTTCAGATCAAGGAAGGCATGCGTGTGCTTGAGGTAGGATGCGGGCAAGGAGACACAACGGCGGCTCTTGCAGATGCAGTAGGGAATGACGGATTTGTGGTGGCGATGGATGTAGCCAGTCCGGAATATGGGGCTCCGTTCACTTTGGGGGAAGCAGCGGAAAGAATTAAGAAATCCTCCTTAGGGAGCCGGGTATCTTTTCACTTTGTAGCCGATCTTGAAGACTTTACAGGGGAGGCTCCTTTTGATGTAGCAGTTCTGTCTCATTGCTCCTGGTACTTTAAGCATCCGGAGGACTTGCTCCGCACTTTTACAAGGCTGCGACAGCTGGCAAAAAGGATCTGTTTTGCAGAGTGGGACCTGGATTTTACAAGAATGGACCAGCGTGCCCATTTTTGTGCTGCTTCCATTCTCGCTTTATATTCTAATTTTGTAGACAACGAGGGGAACATCCAGAACTTGTTTCATAAATCTCGTATCCAGGAGCTGCTGAAGGAGGCAGGATTTACAGTTGAGGGACAATTGACTGTAGATGCGTCTTATCTGCAGGATGCCAAATGGGAAAAAGATTATGCGAACAGTATCCGGCCTGAATTCTCAAAAGCACCTGAAATGATCCAGACTTTAGTGAACAGCTATTATGAACTGATGAATCACAGCAATATTAATGAAAAGTCACTTGATAGTTTTATACTTTGTGCAAGATGAGCCAGGGGGACAGGTCCCTTGGCTCTTTTTGAGGCGGGGACGGCGGAGCTGTCCCTGCGGCCTCTGTAAGCAATTGCTAATTCTGATTGGGTGAAAAAATGTTTATTAAAGAAGCGCAGGAATGTTTCCCGGGTTTCTTTTTTGTATAGGGAAATTAGGTGAACTGCCTCTCTTTGTCCAGTCCACCTCTAAAATTCTGCATATGATAACAACAAGTATTTAGAAGCGGAAATCAGGAATAGGACGATACAGCAAAAGGGGTGGTTTGTACAGTGCGGATATTATCAACTGGCCCTATAGAAAATAATCTTGTGAACGGTATCCGGGCCACGCAGAAACTGACAATCCGATTTGTGAACAGGAATACTGTTAATCCAGCAACAGTAGAAGTCCAGGGATACAGATTAGATGGGGCCAGAAGTATATACGTTCTGGAATTGTTTTCTTTATCGCCAAACCAGGTGATTACTAAGGATTACTATGCCAACCTTAACGCATTTGAATTTATATTCACTGCAAACGGCCCAGGGGAAGAGGACACGGAAATCTCAGTTTGGGGGAAAAATAATGCCGGGGAATTAATTGACATTCACCGCCTTGTTTCTTCAGAGCTTTTGGGATCTGAAACAGGCCAGCAAGGTCCCCAAGGAGCATCGGGGCCGCAAGGAGCTCAAGGCACACAAGGAATTCAAGGACCGCAAGGAGCCCAAGGCACACAAGGAAATCAAGGACCGCAAGGAGATCAAGGTACACAAGGGGTTCAAGGACCGCAGGGAGATCAGGGCCAGCAAGGGGTTCAAGGACCACAAGGAGACCAAGGCACACAAGGGGTTCAAGGACCGCAAGGGGATCAAGGCGCACAAGGAGTTCAGGGACCGCAGGGAGATCAAGGTACACAAGGGGTTCAAGGACCGCAGGGAGACCAAGGCACACAAGGAGTTCAAGGACTACAAGGAAACCAAGGGCCACAGGGACCTGTAACTTTAATGGATATAAGAAGCCAAATTTTCCGTAATGCAAATATAACTTTACCTGGAGGAGAGCGGGAAATTATTACAATCCCCCTTTTGCCTGCTATAACTCTTACAAAAAATACAACTTTAGAACTTACAGGATCTTTTAGAATGGAGTTTATTTCTAACGCTACAGCAAATTATTATACGTATGAAGCTATTCTTGACTTAGGCGGGACTGGTATAGGAGGCATGGGAACAGAAGCCGTTTTTTCTAATGAGGTTTTTAAAAGGGATCTTACCTCAAAAAGTACAATAATAAGCCCTTCAGCCAGTTACTTGCTTCCAAACCTGTCTCCCGGAACATACACTTTTGTTATGGATATTAATACGGCTGGTGAACAGCTCCTCCAGCGAAAGCTTTATGAATTTGTTTTCTATGTCAAAGTATATTCTTGAACCAAGGGGACAGGTCCCGTGGCGTTTTTGAGCCAAGGGGTCTGTCCCCCTGGCCTTTTTCAATAGCGCGAAGCAGGAACACAGTTCCACCAGCTATACAAAGCCATTTTGAAAGAGTGGAGGATTTGATGATGGTGAGCAGATCTGCTTGAACTAATAAAAGTACAGAGCAAAAAAGCAAAGCAGCCCGATAAAAAGTGTGCCTGCCATTCTTGGCTGTAAAACTGGCAATTGACCATCATCCTTAGTTGGAAGCACCAAATTTATCCCCCACTTACCCCCAAATGCCCAAAAAACGTGTAATATACCAATACTGATTAATATAAGAGACGTTATACTTATTATTGCGTTTACCAAAAGACCACCTCTTCTGCATGTTATGATCCTCCGTTACCACCTTGCTGCATCATAATTATACTTATTTATTTCTCAATTCAGCACAAATTTTGCCAAGGAAGAACCAAGGGGACAGGTCCCTTGGCTCTTTTGGGCCGAGGGACCTGTCCCCTTGGCCTTTCCGGCCATAAATAGTTATGATTATGTATGAATAGTTTTGTTTAGTCGGAAAGGAAGAAATATATGAAAAAGCAATTTGTTATTTTATTTTATGTCCTGCTGCTTTTTGGAGTGATGGCAGGGTGTTCGGGTAATGAAGCTGAGGATGGACAAGAGGGCGGGAGGGAGAAGAAAGAGGAATTGACAGTTTCTGCGGCGGCAAGCCTTCAAGATGCTTTAAATAATATAAAAGCTTCTTTTGAAAAAGAACATCCTAATGTGACAGTCAACTTTAACTTTGGGGGTTCAGGGGCACTCCAGCAGCAAATATCCCAAGGAGCACCGGTTGATCTTTTTTTCTCGGCGGCAGAAGATAAATTCGATAAACTGGTAGAGGATGGGGTAATTGGTAGTGCCGACGGATTAGATCTGGTCGGAAATGACCTTGTGCTGGTCGTGCCAAAGAATTCTAATAAAAACATTCAATCATTTGAAGACCTGGCTAATGCTGATAAAATCTCAATTGGCACCCCGGAGGCTGTGCCAGCAGGACAATATGCCAAAGATACACTGGAATATTTAAATGTATGGAAATCTATCGAAGGCCAAGTTGTTTATGCGAAGGATGTCAGGCAGGTCCTTACATATGTAGAAACAAACAATGTTGACGCAGGCATCGTCTATAAAACAGATGCCATGGTTTCGCAAAAGGTAAAGATTGCAGCAACTGCGGAAGAGGATGCCCATGCTCCTATCATTTATCCTGTTGGTGTGATTAAGGATAGTGCCCATTCTGAAGAAGCCCATTTATTTTACGATTATCTGCAAAATGAAACGTCAATCAAGATTTTTGAAAAGCATGGGTTTAAGGGTTTGAGATGAATTGTGAATAGGTATTTTGTATTCAGCTGCCATTTCAGGCGGCTTTTTTTATATGACAAATAGGACAATGCAGTTCAAAAATAATTCATAATTCTTATATTTATTTTATACCGCATGGGGGTATAATATATAACAACTGATATTGAGGAGTGAATTAGAATGAAGAAAAAACTAATTAGTGTTCTTAGCCTTGCTGCAGTTATTGGCCTAAGCGGCTGCGGAAATGATTCAAGCACAGAGAATCACAATAATGAAACTGAAGAGGGGCAGACGGATCATTCAGAGCATTCGGAAATGAACCATTCTAGTTCCGGGGAAGTGCCTGAAGGGCTAAAAGAAGCAGATAATCCCACATATCCAGTCGGAAGCACAGTTATTTTAGAAACCGGCCATATGGATGGAATGGAAGGTGCTGAAGCAGAAGTTTCCGGTGCCTATGACACAACAGTATATGCCGTTTCTTATACGCCAACAACTGGTGGGGAGAAGGTGGAAAATCATAAGTGGATCATCCAAGAGGATATAAAAGATGCTGGAGATTCTCCATATAAAGCGGGAGATGAAGTCACTTTGGACGTAGAGCATATGGAAGGAATGAAGGGTGCTAAAGCTGTAATTGATTCAGCAGAAAGTACGACTGTTTATATGGTTGATTTCACGCCGACAACAGGTGGAGAAAAAGTGGAAAATCACCAGTGGGTTACAGGAGACGAGATTTCAGCGAAATAGAAGCCAAGGGGCCAGACCCCTTGGCTTTTTTTGAGATTGGGCCAGGGGGCCAGACCCCTTGGCTTTTTTTGAGATTGGGCCAGGGGGCCAGACCCCTTGGCTCTTTTTTGAGACTGGGCCAGGGGACCAGACCCCTTGGCTCTTTTTTGAGACTGGGCCAGAGGGCCAGACCCCTTGGCTTTTTTTGAGATTGGACCAGGGGACCAGACCCCTTGGCTCTTTTTTGAGACTGGGCCAAGGGGCCAGACCCCTTGGCTCTTTTTTGAGACTGGGCCAGGGGGCCAGACCCCTTGGCTTTCTAAAAGTATTTAATACTTAAATTAAAATTAAATTAAATAAAGTATAAGTTTACTTTACTTTTATATATGAATGGTTTATATTTTATTCAAGAGGTGATGGTCATGAAGAAAGATTTTGGTGACTCCATATCAAATAAGGTTTATGAATACCGGGTACTTGCCAGGATGTCTCAGCAAGAATTGGCTGAGCAAGTCGGGGTCTCTAAACAAACCATCTTCGTAATGGAAAAAGGGAATTATGTTCCCACGCTGCTGCTGGCTTTTCGTATTGCTGAATTTTTTAAAGTTGATGTAAACGATATTTTCACTTATGAGAAAGGAAATGATTCTAATGGAAATTAAGTCTATATCAGATATCCCTAACGCTCTTTTTTACCCTTTGAAGACATGGGCGGAACAATCCTCCGGGAATTGGAATATCCTTGTGGGAATCGGTTTTTTACTGCTCATAGGCAGTGCCATTTTTGCTTATATTTTTTATAAGAAGATTGGGCATGATGACGAACGGACAAATAAGATCTTTTTGAAAAGCAGTTACTTTATGCTGCTGGCCATTATTATATGTGACACCATTTTTCCGAGGGACTATATGTGGAATATATTTTTCTTATTTAAATATGCTTTGGCAATTCTGGCTTGCGGCATTTATTTGGCAGCTCAATATAAAAAGGATTTCACGTAAGGAATTCCAGTTTAGGATGGAGGGTTAAACGATGCTGATAAGTAATCTGACTAAGCAATACGGAAGTTCAACAGTCTTACACGATCTCTCTTTAGAGTTACATCCAGGAGAAATCGTTGGTCTGGTTGGCAGAAATGGCGCTGGAAAAAGTACGCTGATGAGGATTATTGCGCAAACTGTTCAAACCTATAAGGGGTCAGTTGCTGACAATCTTCAGGTAGGATACTTAATAGAAGAACCAAAGCTATTCAGCAATAAAACGGGACTGTTTCACTTAACCTATTTTTCGGGGATTTACGGAAATACTTTTAAGCTATCTGATTATGAGGAGCTTTTGAGAAACCTGCACTTATTCGAGGTGCTGAATAAAAAGGTAAAAGAATACTCGCTTGGAATGCGGCAGAAGCTGGGAATCGTCATAAGCCTGCTTAATAATCCAAGCTATATTGTTTTAGATGAACCTACTAACGGCATGGATGTGGAAACTTCTTTTGAGGTTTTGCAGGAACTGAGAAAAATGGCTGATGAGCGGAATGTCGGTATTTTGATTTCCAGCCACAAGCTTGAGGATATTGAAGCGGTCTGTGACCGGGTTTTATTCATAGAGGATGGCGCAATTGCTGCTGAGCAGAACTTTTTACAGGAAGAGCAGCGTATGATCAGGCTAGTCTTTGATAATCCAGATGATTTAGCCGAATTCACTTCGGAACAGCATTTCGGCAGGGTAATCTATTCGGGCGACAAAGATATTCAGTTTGAAACAGCTGCGGAAAACGCTGAGATTTTTCACATGCTAAATCGCCTGGGCATCCGGCTGACTGATTTTACTGCGGAGAAGAAAACCCTGCGCAGTGTGTATATGAACAAATTCAGAGGTGAAAATCATGACCATCAGTATTAAAAGATATGTGGCTTATAACCTGAAAGAGCTGCTTAAAAATGGCTATCTGGCTGCTGGTTTGCTGGTGGCGTGTATACCTGCATTGATTATGGGTTTCGTGATTCTTAAGGGGGGCACTCCGTTCAACATCAAACATGTTTCTAATTTTTACTGTATGCTGGGCATGCTCGCGGCAGTCTTAATGCCGCTTTACTTTATCAATAGAGACTACTCGGCCAGAACAATTTCTCTGATTAATAACTCAGTGAAGAATAGAAGAAACTATGTTTTCGCTAATGGTATTATCGCACTTTCGGTAAGTTTCCTTTATGCAGTCACAGGAATAGTGCTGTTTCAAGCGGCAAAAATGATGGGTGTGTCCGGTGACTTAGAACTCTCTTTCCTGGCTGGCTTCTCAGTGAATGTCTTTCTCCTCGTTGTGACCTATTTCTTAATTGGCTATCTGCTATTCTTATATAACTTTCGCAGTGGTGCGGTATATGGAATTTTAACAGCCATACTATTGTTTTTCCCCAATGCCCTGGCCAGTATCCAAGGGATGGTCCATAACGAGTTTCTTTCAGATATCATTGAGAACTTTCCCGGGTACTTCTATCCCATCATGGTCGGATCAAATCCGCTCTCCCCTCTGCAATATTCAATTGGGTGCCTTACACTGGCCGTTTTGTTTATGGCTGTACTTAAAAAAAGTGAAAGAATCGAAATTTAGAGCCAAGGGGACAGGCCCCTCGGCTCTTTTTTATGAAATTGGGCCAGGGGACCTGTCCCCCTGGCTCCATAGAGTGTAGCCGCTAATTATTAATAATGTAGGTCACATGTATGACGTCTTCCTTGTCTTTACATCCTTCTAACTGATAAATCGTTTGTTTATTTTTGTCTAATTTCTTTATGCTTTCACACACATCTTCTTTTACTAATTGATCCCCAAATTCATCTTCTCTTGTATCCTTTATCGATGTTAATTGACCATTGGAATAGTTTAAGTCATGAATAATCGGATCGCCTTCGTGTGTGTAATTTACTACCCGGACTTCACTGTCCTTATTCAAAGAAACATCTGCTATGAATTTTTCAAGTAAACTAATATTCACAATGCTTCCATGTATATTAACTACATCATGCTTAGAAGGAGAATATTCGCCACAGCCTGAAAGAAAAAATAGCAATAAAAAGCTCATAAATAATTTCCTCATTTAATCACTCCCTAACAGTACGATATCATCAATTATTGCGTATCAGAGGATTTGTTGTTGAAAAAGCGATCCGGCTTTTCTATATAATTTCTTGAAGGGCCAGCTGACAGAGCCATGCAGCTGGTCTTCTTTCATAAGTGACAGATTCATAAAAAAGGGAAAAATTTGAAACTCTTCACCGGGTGAACCGTATATTATATAAGGATATTATAAACGCATATTGAATATTCAGATAGGCGGTTTTGTTATGTACGTATATGGTGTTGAACCTGCAATTGGGGCGAGACTAGCCTTATTTTTAGCGATCAATCTAATATTGTTATTTAGCTTCAATATGTTAGCAAGAAAGTGGTTTAAAGTAGAGAAGAAGAAATCCTTTTCTTATAACCATGTGAATGATAAACATATGAAGATTGATTGGACAATCAGGCTTACATCAATGGCCAGCATCTTGGTGGGATATGCGATAAACATAACAAGAGACCCATCAGACTGGTATTGGTTTTTACAGCCGTGGTTTTTCCTGCCAGTTTTTATCGTCATTTCTCAAGCAGTCACAGCAGTCATGGAAAAGAAGTATGCCCAGAATCCCAATGCCTATAAAGTAACACTCAGTGAGTTAATATTTATACTTATATTGTTTTTTACACTATACCAGACTGATTTTTGGGGATTAGGGTGAGCCAGGGGGACAGGTACCTTGGCTCTTTTTGGAACTGGGCCAGGGGACCTGTCCCCCTGGCTCCAAGAGGAGGGTGATTTTTATTAGGAAATCTGTTCAGTTCTTTATGCTTGTTTTTATTTTAGGTCTGTTTAGCTGCTCGAAAAATCACATAAATGACAATGATGTCTTAGAAATGCTGAAAATGTATAAAAAGGAACAATATACAATTGAGGAGCCATCTGATCCACCCGCAAATGATGAAATAGTTCAACGCGTAAAGCCATATTTGAGCACAGAAGCACTAGAGAAACTGAATGCAAATCGTGTCTTTAGCATTGCACCGGATATTGCGTCCAGCACAAACAAATCTATTAAGGTGAACAATGTTCAGATTAAAGAGTCGGAGAAAAATGAAGATGGGACAGCTGATTATACTTATACTGTAGAAATCCAGCTTGGTGAAGGGTCTAATGCGGAAATCATTAAAAACAATGGACAATTAACTGTTTCACCTGAAGATGGCTTGAAAATTATTAGGGACTGGGAAGAAAAAGATCATTTTAAAAAATTTTATTAAAGTTTAGCTGCCAAACCAGGCGGCTTTTCTTATTCCGTAAAAAGGGACAGTTTATCGAAAGAAGGACATGGAGAATAAAAATAGAATCTATTGATAGAAACGATAAGGGGGTGATGCATAGGTTCATGATTATCTTCAAAACCATGCAGCCTCTTGTTTTCAAAGGGATATAAGAACTAGAGAAATAGTTATCAAAAAGGAAGTTGCCATTTGAAAAAAATAATAACAGTCATAATGTTAATCCTTGTTTTATTAATGGCGTCATGCAGTAAAACAGACTTTGAAGATGGAAGTCTAATTCATGATGAGCAAACACAATCAGCAGACCAACTGAGTAAGGCTGTAGAGGTGGCATACAGTGAAAAAGAATTTGCTGAATTGTGGAAGATCTTTAACTTTGAAAAAGAACTTCCCAGTGTTGATTTTGAAAAATCGGTTATTTTAATCGCACAAACAATGGAAAACTCTTGTCCTAAAGAGATCGAAAAATTAGAGTTGGACAAGGCAGGAGAATATTTAATAATTGAAACCACGCAAAAAGAGACTACCTGTAACGATATTGGAATTCCAAGGACTTTTGTTTTCAAGTTAGACAAAGAAAAGTTAGAAAAAGTTGAAATGGTTAGGTTTGAAGGCGAGGAATTTACCTTAGAAGATTAAGCATCAAAGATATTATTTGAATAGGAGATAGCAGATGAAGCCAACATACAACAAGGTTTATATACCTTTAACTATTATTGCAATTATTGTATTGATCCTGCATAAATTTGGGCCGATTGCTGGGCAATTAAGACTTGCTGGCTTTACTCTCTTCACTATACTTTGTGCTGCCTTAGTTATCGAAAATCGAAGAACTAAAGGAAAAGTATTTGCGGCTATTGTTTATTTCTTTTTTGGATTTGTTATGTATAAATTTAGTTAAGCGCTTAATGATGCAAGGCGATTTAACATACTCCTAAAGGAGGATCAATCCATGAATATTTCAATCGATACAGCAAAGATCGATGACCACAACGCTATCAATTTAATAGTTAAAGAGGGGCAGGATGAGCACTCAGAAGCACTGCCATACATATTTAATAAGGTGGACCAGGTTATGCCTGAAAGCTACTACCGTGAGTTGCTGGAAGATCCAAAGAGTGAGATTTTAATTGCTAAAATCTCTGAAGAAATAGTGGGGTTTGCGGTTATGGAATTAAATGAATCTCCGCCATTTGACTCAATGGTAACAAGGAAATTTGCTTATATGAATGATTTTGGCATAAAGAGAAGCTGCCAAAGAAAAGGAATAGGGAAAATCTTATTTGAAGCATGTGTGGAATGGTCTAAAAACAAAGATGCTGCATCCTTAGATCTAAATGTATGGGAGTTTAACAAAAAAGCCATTTCGTTCTATGAGAATTTTGGGATGGAAGCCATCAGCAGAAAAATGACATTGCGTTTATGAACCAAGGGGTCTGTCCCTGTGGCATATTCATTACATAAAGTCTTCTTAGGGAGTTGGAAAGTTTGGAAAGCCATCAGTTACCCAGAGTAATACTTAGGGAATTATCTCTTGATGATGTTGAGGACCGTTATAACTGGTGTCTGGATAGAGAGGTTACAAAATATCTGAATATGCCAAATAAATATCCGCCGTTTAGCAGGGAAGAGACAAAGACGTGGGTTGAAATGTGTATGAACCGAACGAATGGCTATGAACAAAGAGCGATTATGACGGAAGAAGGAAGGCATATTGGCTGGGTAGATTTGAAGAATATAGATCAATTGAATAAACATGCTGAACTGGGAATAGCCATCGGTGATAAAGATTACTGGCATAAGGGGTTTGGTTTAGCAGCTATGCAAGAAATGCTGAAGGTTGGCTTTAATGAATTAGGCTTAAATAAGATTTGGCTTAGGGTAGAAGTGGATAATGAAAAAGCAATTAAGTCATATAGTCGAGCAGGATATAAAGAAGAAGGTATCCTGAGGCAGGATAGATTGAGAAATGGAGAATTTGTTGACCGTCTGAGGATGAGCATTCTTAAAGATGAATTCTTCGGGTGACAGGTCATTGAGTAAAAAAACCACGGGGACAGGTCCCTTGGCTCTTTTTAAGCTGGGCCAAGGGACCTGTCCCCTTGGCTTATTATGGGAGGATACCAAATGAACGTAACCTTATTACTTTGTCCTTATGAAGATAAAACGGTACTATCTAATTTGATTCAGTTATATCGTTATGACAGCAGTGAGTTTGATGGCCACGTTTTAAGTCAGCATGGTTTATATTCATATAAATACCTGGATCATCAATGGACAGAAGAGTACCGCCGTCCGTTTATAGTTAAAGTTGATGGGGAAATAGCAGGGTTCGTATTAGTCATTCTTGATGTACCAAGAGAATTTACAAAACTGAGCAACGAGAAAAAAACAAACGTAATAAGCGATTTTTTCATCATGCGAAAGTTTAGAGGCAGAGGCATTGGCAGGCATGTTGCTTTTTCTATATTCGAACAGTTTAAAGGTGTTTGGGAAGTGAGGCAAACCTCTGAAAATAAACCGGCATATGCTTTTTGGAAAAAGGTGATTGCTGAGTTTACTATAGACTCTTCATATCAAGAGGAAATATTGGAGAGTAATCTTTGGAAAGGTCCGGTTATGGTATTTCAGTCTAATTAAAGTGATGGATGTAATAAATCAGTTTGTTTCGATACACGGAGCATCTCGGGATTAAATTCCTGAGATTTTTTTATTTTTTCAAGAGTGAACGTTTCGACGATCGTAATCGTATTAAAAGTAAAAAAACAATTGGGGTGGAGAAGAAAATGAATGAACTGTTAAATGCAATCCCATGGGAAGCGATTGCGCCCATTCTTGTCTTACAGCTAATACTGATGACTGCCGCATTAGTTTCCTGCATTAGAGAAGAAAAAACGAACGGACCCAAATGGCTTTGGATTCTTATTATTCTCATGATCAACATTATAGGACCAGTCCTTTATTTTGTGGTGGGAAGGAGAAATGATTAATGGCGTTATTAAAGGCAGATGATCTAGTAAAAAGATTTGGAAATATGAATGCTGTTAAAGGAATCAATTTTTATATTGAAGAAGGCAGATGCGTTTCTTTACTTGGACCAAATGGAGCAGGAAAAACAACGACGTTAAAAATGCTGTCCGGATTGCTGGAGCCGACTTCAGGAAGCATTGATTTTAAAGGGAAAAAAGCAAAGGATTTAAGGCAGTTCATTGGGTATTTACCTCAATATCCTGCTTTCTTTAATTGGATGAGCGGAAAGGAGTTTCTTGTTTTCGCCGGCCAATTAGCAAAGCTGAGTCGGAAAGAAGCAGAGATAAGAAGTGAAGAATTACTTGAACGGGTGGGTCTGGCGGATGCGAAGAAAAGAAGAATAAGGGGGTATTCAGGCGGAATGAAGCAGCGGCTTGGATTGGCACAGGCACTCATTCACCGTCCAAGCCTGCTTATTTTAGATGAGCCTGTTTCAGCACTCGACCCGCTTGGGAGACGGGAAGTATTGGACATGATGAGGGAGATTAAAGAGGAAACCACCATTCTCTTCTCAACGCATGTCCTTCACGATGCAGAAGAAATAAGTGACGACATTCTTATCATGCATGCAGGGGAAATTGCGGTATCAGGCAGCCTGGGAAGTGTAATGGCAGAGTATCAGCAGCCTATTATTCAAGTTGAATTCGAATCGCCGGCAGCCGATTGGCTTAAGAGCATAGCAGATTACGGCTTTGTATCTGAAGTAAACACCCAGGGCAATAAGGCGAGCATTGTATTAAAAGATATGGTAGAAGCAAAGCAAAAATTGTTAAAAGATATCGTGGACCTCGAACTCCCGATCCGTAAGTTCGAGGTTTCCCAGACGACATTAGAGGATTTATTTATGAAAGTGGTGAAATCATGACACAATGGACTGTTCTTTATCGAAAAGAAATGCTGGAAATGGCACGGAATTATAAAATCTTATGGATTCCCATTGTCTTTATTTTGCTGGGTGTGATGCAGCCGGTCAGTTCATACTATATGCCGGAAATTTTAGATACTTTTGGCGGTCTTCCAGAAGGTACAATCCTGGAAATGCCTGTTCCAACTGGCGGGGAAGTATTAATGGCGGTTCTATCCAATTATGGAATGCTGGGTGTACTTATTCTTGTATTGAGTGCAATGGGTGTCGTATCTGCAGAAAGACAGAGTGGGGCAGCGGGTATGGTGATGATTAAACCAGTTCCTTATTCCTCGTATATATTATCGAAATGGGCCGGGTTACTGACCATCACACTTCTTTCATTGTTTATCGGATATGCAGCTTCCTGGTATTATACGAAGATACTGATTGAAACAGTCGCTGTTGGGCAGGTATTTCAAAGTGCAGCGATCTACAGCATATGGTTAATTTTTATTGTTACACTAACGCTGTTTTTTAGCACGGTCATGAAAGGAAATGCCAGTGCCGCTTTTCTTACAATCCTTGTGGCCTTTGGTCTTTCGACGGTTACAAGCTTTCTGGAAAAGTATATGAAATGGAGTCCGGCTGCAATGACTGAACACACAGGACAGGTCTTGCTGTCAGGGGAACTGGATTCCAGTTTCTTGCCAGCCTTAATAACAACTATTGCTATTATCATCGTCATTCTTATCTCATCCATACAAATCTTTAAGCAAAAAGAGCTTTTGGAATGAGCCAAGGGGACAGGTCCCTTGGCTCGTTTTTAGGCTGTAGGCCATGGGGTCAGTCCCGGGGGCCTGTGGAACATGTCACTCAAACTATAAATAGCTTGTTTAAATCAGCTGCCAAACAGAAGTATTAATGTTGGTGTTAACTATACAAATTCCTTTTTATTATTTCAATTCTAAAAAAGCAATAAGCAGGAGGTGACTTCTAACTCCTTGCATTCAAGTAAACGAATGCCACAGATGAAGTTTTGAATATAGATATTTTCTACATTTAATTAAAATAAAGAGATCGGGAATTTGGTGGAGGAAATGGAGGCGGGGTAAGAAATGATTAGATTTATAATTAGATGGATTGGTGTGCTTATGACTACAAGTACAGTTCTTTTAATTGGATACGAAATAGTTAACGGATTTTTGGCTTTCATATATTTCACAATAGGTGGCATTCTCATGTTTTTATTTAGAAATAAAAGTAAAAAAAGCATTTGGGAATAACTTTATTCTTGGGGCGGCATAAAGGCTGAGCTTTATTAAGGTGAATATATCTAAATCGTAAAGTTCTTGCAGGTCAAACAGGTGTTCTTGTCGAAGCTAGACATATGAAATTCATTTAATTAGGGGTGGAAACGATGGCAGAGGTTTTGTTGTTACACCATGTTCTGGGCCGAACGAAAGGGATTGAAGCAATTGCCGATCAACTGAGAGATGCGGGGCATACTGTTCACGTGCCAGATTTATTTAAAGGCCGTGTATTTACCACGCTGGAGGAAGGCTTGGCATTTGTGAAGGAAATTGGATTTGAAGAAGTGACGGCGCGCGGCGTTCGGGCAGCCACCGAGCTTTCACGCGATGTCGTCTATGCCGGTTTTTCACTCGGTGTCCCGGCAGCACAGCAGCTCGCTCAAACACGTGAGGGTGCGAGAGGGGCACTGTTTTTTCATGCATGCCTCCCGCCCTCAGTGTTCAAATCTGAGTGGCCGGCCGACTTGCCTGTGCAAATTCACGCCATGGACACAGATCCTTTCTTCGTTGAAGACGGTGACATCGACGCGGCCCGTGAGCTTGTGGCTTCGGCTGATCATGCTGAACTTTTTCTGTACGAAGGCAGGGAACATCTATTCACCGACAGCAGCTTACCGTCTTACGATGCTGTCGCGACGAAACTTGTGATCAAGAGGGTTCTCGACTTTCTCGCATAGTTGCTAACAAAAAAAATTCACCAGAGCTTGAGCTGGCTGCCAAACCAGGCAGCTTTTCTTATTTGATTATAGAGCTGGTTAGTTAAATAACAAATGGATTTTAAAATGAACTATTTAGTTAGTCTAAAAATCAAGGGACTATGAGGAGGGAATAGCTGATGGATTTGAGATATCCAATTGGCAATTTTCAATACGATGGTGAGATTACTAACAGCGTTACAAGGGATTGGATATATGAGATTGAAATTTTACCAAGATTGCTGCGGGATGCTGTAAAGGACTTAGATGATGAACAGCTTGATACACCTTATCGTTCAGGTGGGTGGACTGTTCGACAAGTAATACATCACCTTGCAGATAGTCATATGAATGCCTACGTTCGATTTAAATTGGCTCTTACAGAAAAAACACCTGTAATTAAACCATACGATGAAACGAATTGGGCGGAACTCTCTGATTATAAACTGCCAATTGATATCTCACTATCTTTGCTTGAAGCATTACACAAACGTTGGACTGGCCTTTTACGGAGTCTAATCCCAGCTGATATGGAAAAGACATTTATCCACCCGGATTCTGGTGAAGTTACAGTAGGCAAAAATATAGGAATCTACGCTTGGCACGGACGGCACCATCTTGCACATATTACGTCTTTGTGTAATCGTGAGGGCTGGTAATGGAAAAATAAGCATGGCAGGTACTGATACAGGGGTGTAAGCAGTCTTAATCGAATTGAGGAATCCTAAATAAAGGTAAATAATCGCCAAAGGATTTGTTGAAGAATGATAGTTTTTACGTTGGCAATCAAAAGGAGGATGAATGATGGTTTTATACCAAAGACCAAGGAAAATAATATTAGATTTGGCAGTTACTTTAGATGGATTTATTGAAGGACTGAAAGGGGAAGTAGACTGGTGTATAATGGATCCTGATATGAACTTCAATAACTTCTTAAATGAAATCGATACTATCTTATATGGAAGAAAAAGTTATGATTTATGGGGTCAGTATATACCCGATACTGAAGTATCTGATACTGAAAAAGAAGCTTGGGAATTGATCCACAGTAAAAAGAAATATGTGTTTTCAAGAGCACAAAATAAGTCCGAAAATAACGTTTTATTTATAAATGAAGACATTAAGGAAGAAATAATCAAATTAAAGAACGAGCCTGGAAAAGATATTTGGCTCTATGGCGGGGCAAGTCTAATTACAACCTTTATAAACTTAAAGCTTGTAGATGAATTTAGATTGTCTGTTCATCCTGTTGTTCTAGGAGAAGGAAAACCCCTTTTTACTGACATTAAGCAACGGGTAAATCTAAAACTTGCTGAAACAAAAAAGTTTTCATCTGGAGTAGTTCAACTATGTTATCAGCTTGATGAGTAAGCCAAGGGGACAGGTCCCTTGGCTCTTTTTGAGGAAGTGGGTGTAATTAAGCGAAGAATTTCCTGTCAAGCAGAGCGAAGTTGTCCATTTCCCTTTGTTTTGAGTCAATAGTCAGAAATTCTCCGCTTATTTTTCAATCTGTCACTGATTCTTTCATTCAGGTCAGGGAAGGTCCGCTCTTTTAGGGCTGGTAGGGGAAGGGGGCTTTTTTTCAAAACCAGCTTCCCATTCCAGGAAGCTTTTCTTATGATTTAGAAAAGTTATTTTATTTTTTTCAAAAGACCGTCACAAACCTGTCTGTTTTTGTCGAAAGGTATACCGAAAAACAGATCAGGAGGAAACAGACTTGAAAAATAAGAAATCATTATTAAGCGGTGTCGCAGCATCAGCACTTCTTCTTTCTTCATTGGGGACAAGCGCTGTGTATGCGGATGAGAGTGCGGTTGAACAAAATGCAGATACGGAAGAAGCAGCGGAAGTTGATGTAAACGATGAAACGTCAGCCGCAGAAGAAAACTCAGCTGATACTGAAGCTGCAGCCGAGGAAGAAGTAACTGAAGAAGAAGCAGATGACAATGGGACAGCAGACAAGGATCAAGAGCTAGAAGAGGCACCGGCTTTAGTTCCTGGGGATTTCTTCTACTTTGTAAAGTTAATGATGGAAAAAGTAAGACTTGCTGTCACAATGGATGATTACAAGGAAGCGCGTCTTTTAGCTGACTTTGCAGCTGAGCGTATTGCTGAAGCAAATACACTGCTTGCAGAGGGAAAAACGGATGAGGCTACAGCACTTTTAGAAGAGGCAATTGCTACTCAACAGGAAGCAGCTGAGAGTTTAACAGATTCAGCAGATAGTGCCGGTGATGATACAGAAGCGACAGAAGAGACTGCTGAGGAAACTGAAGTAGCTGAGGGACAGCCGGCTGAAGACACTGAAGGAACAACAGAAATAACGGAAGGCGAAGAACCTGCAGCAGAAGATGAAGGGACAGAAGATGAAGTTGAAGTAAAGCTTGCTCAAAACATCGATGCATTAGCTGCCGCATTGTCACATGTTAAAAACCCTACAGCTCAGAAGGCATTAATGAAGAATATTCAAAAGTCTTTCGCAAAATTAGACAAAAAACTTGCAATGCTTGAAGCAAAAGCAGAAAAATTTAAGGTTGAGACAACTGATGATGATAAAGCCGCTGAGGAAGAAGCCGCAGCAGATACTGAAACTGCAACAGAAGCAGCCTCAGAAGCAACAAAGGAAAAGACTGTTGAGGAAGCCGTAACAGAAGAAACAGTAATTGATGAACAAGCTGAGACTGAAGCTGCGGAAGAACCTAAAAAAACAGCTGCTGTTGCCCCTGAATTAACTAAGAAAGAGGAAGCAAAGGCTAAGGCAGCTGAGAAGCGTGCTGAAGGCCAGGCAACTGCTGCTGTTAAAAAGCAAGAAGCTCAAGAAAAGAAAACTGATAAGCAACAGCAAGTTCAAGAAAAGAAAGCAGATAAACAACAGCAGGTTCAAGAAAAGAAAGCTGATAAACAGCAGCAGGTTCAAGAAAAGAAAGTTGAAAGGCAGCAAGCAAACGAAAAGAAACAAAATGGCCAAAACACAGGCGCGGAAAATAATAAAGACCGCGGTAAAGGAAAAGAATAATACTTTTCATAAACCTGGTACTTCGAGTACTGGGTTTATTTTTTTGCCTGTATGTCTTGGTTGCAGGTCTTAAGATTGATTTATAATTGAATGGCAGCGATTGATATAAGGTACTTACCTGAAATTTTCCCACCGGGTCTTTTAATTAAACAAGACAATGACAGCAACAAAACGCTCGGACGAAGAGCCCAAGCGTTTTTGTATGTTTTTAGGAAGTTATTTCTTTCGTTTCTTACACTTTTCCTCATTTTAACGGACTGCCTAAGC
Source organism: Bacillus sp. MMSF_3328 (assembly GCF_030733525.1). Classification (NCBI taxonomy): domain Bacteria; kingdom Bacillati; phylum Bacillota; class Bacilli; order Caryophanales; family Bacillaceae; genus Bacillus; species Bacillus sp. MMSF_3328. The sequence goes on from NZ_JASHIV010000004.1 coordinate 246,460, forward strand.
TAATTACCAGCATTTTATTATCTATGCCAACCCCTCCAGCCAGCCTTCTTTCTCCAGCCCCTCTCCCAAAGGAAATTCCAGCCTGAAAACAGTCCCCCTATGTTTGACAGAAGAGACATGAATGCTCCCGCCATGCAGCTCGGCGATGGCGCGGGCAATGCTCATGCCGAGGCCGGCGCCTTCTGTTTGTTCGTCTGTGCTTGTGCCGCGGAAGTAGCGGTCGAAGAGGTGCCTGACTGTTTCTTCGTCCATTCCTGTACCGTTGTCAGAGATGGAGACAATGGCGGTTCCCCCCTGTCTGCTGACTGAGGCGGTAATGCTAGTGCCCTTTGGGTTATGCTTGATGCAGTTATAGATAAGGTTATCGAGCATCCGCTCAAACCAGCGTATATCTGCTTGTATAAAAAGAGCTGTATTTGCACCTTCAAAGTTAAAGGGAACATCCTCAAGGGTGCGGTCGTTGACAAATTTCAGCATGATGCCTCGCACAAGTTCATTCAGATCGGCAGGCTTCAGCTGATGGGGGAGCGACTGATTTTTGAGCTGGAAGGCAAGGGAGAAGTCCTCAATGAGGGCGGTCATATAATCTCCTTTTTCCCGGATCATTTTGCCCATGTCCAGAAGCTCTTCTTCTGTCCAGCGGTACTGCCCGCTTTCAAGCAGATGGGCATAGCCCTGGATCGTTGAAAGGGGTGTCCGGAGATCGTGGGAAATGCCGGTCATCCACTCTTCACGCGTTTTGTCCAGCCGGTCCCTTTCCTTGTCTGAGGCAGAAAGCTTTTCAGCCATTTCGTAAAATGCCCCGATCACTTCTTTATAAAGCTTGTATCTCAGGCGCACCTTTCCATTATTACGGAAGACCTTTTTGCGTTCTTTCTCTGTCAGCACTTCCTCGTAATTTCCGTAGCCCATCCTTTCCAGCCAGCCGGTGAAGAGAAGGAGAGGCTGGCCGTACCGGAAGCCATGCCAGAAGGAAATGCCTATGGTCAATGCGAGCAGGACAGCTGCGAGGATGACGATGACCCTCATTACCTCGGAGAGAAACGCAAATCCTTCAGGCTCTGCCTCTTGCCTGGGTGTGTGCATAATCCAAGTGAAACCCGATTCCGGATCATTGAAGATCGTTGTATGGGTTTCGAATTTTCCCGGTGATTTTGTCCTGACAAGCACATCGAGCGGCTTGTAGTCTTCTTTCATTATTTCAGACCCGGCGGATTGGACAATTTTCCCTTCCTGGTTTACCACATGGATGGAGCCTTCCAATGGCTCTAATTCCCTTTCAAGCTTCTTCAGGTTTTCATCAGGGAGCCTGCCGCTGCTGGAATACTGTGAAAACCAGCGCTGGAGGCTCTCCAGCTCATTGTTTTCATAGCCGAGCATATAAAAATAAGGGTCTTTAAAAGTGGTGTCGACCTCGGAGTAAACATAGAAGCCTTCATATTGATTCGTTTTTTCAATCTGGAGGATCTCGCTGACAGAGTATGAGTCAGGCAGGAGTTCAGGCGTATTTTCAGACCCGATGACCTCTCCTTCCATATCTACAACCTGCACCCAGAGATTCCGTTCTTCGAGCTGATGCTTCCAGGCATCGCTGATGGTGGCCTTGTTATCTTCAATCAGCGTATCGATCGTAATGCCTTCCAGGGCACCCGCGGGCCAATTTTGCTTCATCTCTTCTCTGTTTAAATGCATCAGCAGCACAAATAGAAGCACCAGAGAAAAAATCGCGACAAACACGATAATGGAAATGAACTGAAGAGAGAAGTGAAGGGCAAGCCTGCGCCTGAGCGACTTCATCCTTTTTTCCCCTTCACCAGCTTGTAGCCCAGCCCGCGCACGGTCACGAGCAGTTCCGGATGGCTCGGGTCTTTTTCGATTCTTTCCCTAATCCTCCGAATATGTACCGTAACGGTATTGTCATCCACAAAGCTGTCAAAGCCCCATACGGCTTCCAGCATCTGCGTTTTTGAGATGACGGTGTTCGGATGCTGGCACAAATACTGCAGAAGGAGAAATACCTGGGCAGGCGTCTGTACGGCCTTGCCCTCAACAATCAGGTCCCCTGCCTCTTCGTCCAGGATAAAACGCCCGAAATCATGCTTTCTGCCAGCCTCTTTTAAAGCAGGGGAAGGAGCCTGATTCCGCCGGAGCCTTGCCTTGATCCTCGCTGCGATTTCAAGCGGGTTGAAGGGCTTGGTAATATAATCGTCCCCGCCGATCGCAAATCCAGTCAGCACATCAAGGTCAGAGACGCGCGCTGTTAAAAATAGAATATAAGCGTCTGAGATCTCCCTGATTTTCGGGCAGATATCAAAGCCGCTCTGTCCGGGAAGCATGACATCAAGCACCACGATATCAATGGGGTGCCGGGAAACACACTCAAGCGCCTCTTCTGCTGTATAAGCTGTATGTATAGAGCTGAATCCTTCTTTTCTCAGAACAGTCTCCATTAATTTAACAATTGATTTCTCATCATCTACTAATAAAATTTCTGCATTTTCCACTTTTGCCCACCTCGGTCACTATCGTAGCACAGAAACCTTACGAGCATATTAACAACTTTTTCAAAAGTTTATCAGAAAGTAAACTTCTGTTTCTTCAAGGGAAATAGAAGCGGACTATACTAAGTGATAGATTTTAAGCTTCCTAATTAGGAAAGCAGATAAAGGAGTATGAAAATGGACGGGGAAAATAGGCGGATTCACGTAATCGATGGAATGAGGGGCTTTAGCCTGCTGGGTATCCTGGCAGCTAATATGCTGATTTTTCAATACGGAATGTTTGGGAAAGATGAGATGGAGGCTTTTTCACCTTCAGGGCTGGATCACTTCCTGCATGAGTTTTTGAAGGTTTTTGTTGAGAGCAGCTTCATGCCGATCTTCACTTTTTTATTCGGCTATTCTTTGATCAAGCTGAAAGAGGGGCTTGAAGATAAAGGTTTGAAATATAGAAGGCATCTGGTGCGGAGGTTTTTCCTGCTCCTTGTGCTGGGCGGATTGCACGGCGGTCTTCTGTGGGAAGGCGATATTCTTTTTTCTTATGGAATCATGGGCTTCTTTCTGCTCTTCTTCCTGAACAGGAAAAAGAAAACCCTGCTAGTATGGGGCATAGTGCTGTTGATTCTTGCTTCCTTCATGGGATATGGCATGCATACAGAGGTCCCAGCCGAAGAAGCAAAGAGGATGGAAGAGTATGTGGCCGATACAAATAAAATATTCGGCACAGGCACATACAGTGAGATTTCTCTTCATCGAAGCAATGCCGATCCTTTCGGCATGCCGGACTCTTTTTACCTGTTCATGATGCTGGCCATGCCATTCATCACAGCGCCATTATTCCTGTTTGGCATGTATGCTGCCAGGCGCCGCGCCTTCCATGAAATCGGCAGGAATAAAAGCAGATATCTGCTGTGGGGAGGTATCCTCGCCGGAGCGGGAATACTGCTGAAAGCTTCGCCGCTCATGGTGCAGGAAACAGGCTGGACGGGTGTTCTGTATATGTTTGGAGGAAATATCTTATCACTGGGCTACATCTTCCTTTTTGCCTGGCTGTACGCGGTGAAAGGAAGATTCGTCCTATTCAGGACCTTTGAAAGTGTTGGACGGCTTTCGCTGAGTAATTATCTATTGCAGTCTGTTATCTGCACCACTGTGTTTTATGGCTATGGCCTGGGAATGTTCGGCAAACTTGGCGTACTGGCAGGCATCCTGCTGACGGTGGCGATCTACAGCATCCAGCTGGCCGGAAGCTATTTCTATCTGAAGTGGTTCCGTACCGGCCCGTTTGAAAAAATCATGCGGATGTGGACCTATTTCTCCTTATCAGGAAGACCTAAGGCGAAGAAAGCCAAGGAAGCAGGCGACCTTCTTGCAGAAGCGCAATGACGGAAAGACCTGGAACTTATGCCTTCCGGGTCTTTTTGCCATGCAGGATTTTCCTGGTTATGGGAGAATAACTCTAAAGAACTGCAATTAACAACAAGCAGAGGAGAGATCATATGGAGCAGGAGCTTTTGAAAATATTCGATGATGAAGGAAATCAGATCGGAACGGCCACCAGGAAGGATGTGCACCGGCAGGGCTTTTGGCATGAAGCTTTCCACTGCTGGTTCATTCAGCGGGAAGAGGACAAGGTTTATATATATGTACAGCTCAGAAGCAAAGAGAAAAAAGATTATCCTGACCTTCTGGATATTACGGCGGCCGGTCATCTGCTGGCCGAAGAAACCGTTGAAGATGGCGTGAGGGAGATCAAGGAGGAAATCGGGATCGATGTCGATATCGAAGAGCTGTCACCGCTGGGCACCATTAGATATTGCATTGAGAAGGAGAACTTCATTGATAAAGAAATGGCAAATGTGTTTCTCTACGAATGCTCCCAGCCGTTCAGCGAGTATGAGCTGCAGCAGGAGGAAGTAGCCGGGATTTACCGGATCGAATGGGACAGCTTCAAGAAGCTTTGGGAAGGCGAGGACGGCAAGGTGCAGATGGAAGGCTTTGAGATTGGCAGTGCCGGCGAGAAAATCTATCTGGAAAAAGAAGCTGACATCGGAGATTTCGTACCGCATGACCGCTCTTACTACCAGGAAGTCATTAAAGGCATTTCGCAGCGGCTTGATTTGATGTAGCAGACCGGTCCGCTCCTCAAAACATAAATTCTCCCTGAGATAGCAGACTATAGATAGATAGCAGGAGGGGAGGATCAAGATTGAAGGTATTAACAATGAAGCAGCCCTGGGCCAGCCTGTTTGCCCTGCGGGAGGCAGAATATGAAACGAGAACATGGAAAACCGCCTACAGAGGTGCTTTAGCCATCCATACCAGCCAGAAAATCGATGTGAAAGCCTGCCGGAGAAAGAATGTGTCGGAGCTTTTGGGCAGGCACGGGTACTCAGAAGAAAATCTTCCTGCCGGGCAGATCATAGCAGTCTGCACCCTGGTGGATTGCTTTAAAGTCATAGATCACTCCGAGTCAGGGGCAGTGCTTGAAAATGGGGTGATTATATCCGGTCAGGAGCTCTATCTGGGTGACTACCGGATTGGCTGCTATGCCTGGCAGGTCAGCGGCATGGAAATCCTGAAAGAGCCAATTCCTGCCAAAGGCCGTCTGGGCTTATGGGAATACCCGCTTTGATGCGGGTTTTTCTATTTAAGCAGGAAAAGACTGACTAGGCGGCATTTTTATAAAACAAACACAATACCTATTCCTGAAAAACGAGGTGACATCCAAAATGAAGGCAAAGGTCAAACAAACATTTAACAGTCTGGCGGGCATTTATGAGCATCAGGTGGATGATGGGAGTTTGTTTAACAGCGAGTTTGAAAGGCCGGCGATGCTTGAGCAGATCCCGGACAGCCTGGAGGGTAAGGATATTCTGGACGCAGGATGTGCGGCCGGTTGGTATACGGCTGAACTGGCCAGGCGGGGTGCAAATGTAACGGGTGCAGACCTGAGCCCTGAAATGATCAGCTCTGCGAAGAGGCGCATTGGCAATAAAGCGAGACTTGTCTGCTGTGACCTGGAGGGAGAGCTGCCCTTTGACAGCCATTCTTTCGACTGGATCATCAGCTCTCTTACTCTTCATTATCTGAAGGACTGGAATCAAACCTTTGCAGAATTCCACCGGATTTTAAGGCCGGGCGGAACGATCCTTTTTTCCGTCCACCACCCGTTCATGGATATGAAGCTGCTGGATGAACCGGACTACCTGGCTGCAGAAATGATTGTGGATCGATGGACAAAAGCAGGGCAAACCTTTGATGTCCCTTTTTACCGAAGGCCGCTCCAGGATATCATCAATAAGACAATTGCCCGCTTTTCAATGCAGGAGCTGATTGAGCCCCGCCCGACACAGGTCTTTAAAGAGCGAAGGCCAGAACAGTATGAAAAGCTCATGAAGGCGCCTCATTTTTTAATTGTGCGGGCCGCAAAAGCTTTGTGAAACCCAATGGCCTTTAAATCATATAGTCAGCACTAAAGCATTCTTCCTGTGCATGAAAAATACTCCCAGAAGGGATACTTGGGCTATAGCGGCATCCTTTTTCAATAGGTGGTTTTCTGCTGCCATTTTGAGGTAAAGGCTAATGGCAGGGCATCTGCCAAATGCTTGCCGCTGCAAGGTCAGAAAGGGGAATTTTTCAGTGCATCATTTTGACGAGGTATTTATACAAATTTTATTCTTGCTTGCTATTTCAGTAACAGTCATCGCTATTGCCAAACTGGCAAAACAGCCTTATTCCATCGCCCTTGTACTGGTGGGGCTGATTCTGGGGCTTACCCATATACCGCTTCTTGAAGAAGCAGAGCAGTTCATTACACAATCGCATATTTTTCAGGCGATCATCATTTCTTTATTTCTTCCCATCCTGTTGGGCGATGCTTCCATTAAAATGCCATTTTCCCATGTGAAACAGGTAAGGAGGCCGATCCTGGCGCTTGCCTTTGGGGGGACCTTTCTGTCATTCATTATTATAGGCTTGGGCTCCTATTATCTGCTGGATCTTCCGCTGGTGCTTTCCTTCACGTTTGCTTCCCTTATGAGCGCTACAGACCCGATCAGTGTCATATCAATATTCAAAACATTGGGCGTGCCAAAAAAACTGGTCACAATTATAGAAGGGGAATCCCTCCTCAATGATGGTGTGGCCGTTGTATTGTTCCAGATATCCTCCATCTACCTGCTTACGTACATAGAAATGGGCTGGGCCGGGATTGCGAGCGGTGTTTGGCTGTTCATCAAATTCAGTGTAGGCGGAGCCCTGCTTGGAGCCTTGCTGGGCTATATTTTTTCACAGATCATCCGCATTTATGATGACTACCCGCTCGAAATTGCGTTCTCGATCCTGCTGTTCTTCGGCAGCTATTTTATCGCAGAGCATCTGGAGGTATCAGGTGTTATCGCGGTAGTGGTCGGAGGGGTCATTTTCGGGAATTATGGCGCAAGAATCGGCATGTCCGAGACAACGAAGACCAATATCAGCTCTTTCTGGGATGTGATCACCCTGATCGCCAATTCTCTGATTTTCCTGATGATCGGCCTGGAAATCAAAAATATCAGCTTTATCAATAACTGGTGGACGATTATCCTGGCCATTGTCATTGTGCTGGCAGGCCGAACCATTGCCCTTTACAGCAGCCTTGCATTTGTCAAAGACTTTTCCGGCCAATACAAAATCCTGCTGAACTGGGGAGGCTTAAAGGGAAGCCTGTCTATTGCACTTGCTTTGAGCCTTCCGCCTTCTTTTGCAGGCAGGGATACAGTCCTCCTCCTTGCTTTCAGCGTGGTTCTGTTCTCCCTGATCGTCCAGGGACTTACGATTAAGCCGATTATCCAGAGGCTTGGGATAAAGCCTGTCCCTGAGGCGGATAAATATTGACCGGAAATCCATTCAGCATGCTGGATGGATTTTTTGGCTGGTGAAGGAAAGACCGATAGCTTTAAAAAGGTCTGGAAGTTATGCGATTTATCTTTCTTTTATAAGGAAAGGAAATTAAAATTGCCTCTGCCATCCTTCATGCTTTACACTGTAAAAAGTGCATGGGGGAATATATATCCCAGCAGGGTAAAATTCCGGAAGAATACAAAGGCGGGATCGCTCCTGCTTTGTTTGACCAGGACCTCAGCCAAGTATTTTGTGCATGGAGGGAGAGCCAGTGGAGGAATTCAAGAACGATACATATGAAATCATGGAGGTTTGCCTTCTTGCCGGAAAAATCATGCTCCAAAGCGGTGCTGAAACATACCGGGTTGAGGATACGATGATGCGGATCGCTGCTTCCTTCGGGGTTGACCAGTCACACAGCTATGTCACGCCGACTGGCATCATTTTTTCCATTGAAGGCCATGAACCGACCAAAACGAAGCTGATCAGGATTTCCGAACGGGGAACTGATCTTGATAAAGTCACCATCGTCAACAGCATTTCCCGCAATATCAGCAGCGGGGAGCTGACAGTGAAGGAGGCTCTGCAGTCATTGCGGGAAGTAGAGGCTGCACCAATGGCGTATTCGCTGCTTCTTCAGATACTGGCGGCTGCCATTTCCAGCGGCTGTTTCCTGATCATGTTCAAGGGAAGCTGGGAGGACTTTCTGCCCGCGGTAGTATGCGGCGGACTTGGTTTCATTTCTTTTATCTATTTTCATAAATGGGTGCCGATCAAGTTCTTTGCTGAATTTGTGGCGGCATTTGTCATTGGTCTTGCTTCTTATGCGTTTGTTTTTTCAGGGGCCGGCAATGAGCTGGATAAAATCATCATCGGATCGGTGATGCCGCTTGTGCCCGGCCTATTGATTACAAATGCGGTCAGGGATTTGATCGCGGGGCATTTGGTATCAGGACTGTCAAAAGGCGCTGAAGCATTTCTGACTGCCTTTGCCATCGGATCAGGCATCGCGGTGGTACTATCTTTCATCTCATTTTAAGGAGGCATTGCATGGAAACGATTGAACAGCTTGCAACAAGCTTTGTAGCATCGGCAGCATTCGGGATTCTATTCAATGCTCCGAAAAAGTCTTTGATCAAGTGCGGCACGGTCGGAACAATCGGCTGGCTCGTCTACTTCTGGATGGAATCATCAGGTGTGGATGCGGTTGGTGCCACCATTAGCGCTGCTTTTTTCGTGGCATTCACAAGCCAGTTTTTTGCAAGGGCCTATAAGACGCCGATCATCATTTTCAGCGTAGCCGGGATCATTCCGCTTGTACCGGGAGGGCTTGCGTATGATGCAATGAGGAATTTTGTTGAGAACGACTATAACACAGCCATCAGCCTTGCTGCGCGGGCCTTCATGATCTCCGGGGCAATCGCCATCGGGCTTGTATTCTCAGAGGTCATCAACCAGATTATCAAGAATGCGAGAAGGGTTCAGAGCTGAAGGATTTCCAGTAGATAAAACAAGGGAAGGCATGTATCTGCATGCCTTTTTGCATACAGTAAAAAGAATTAGCAGATAAATAATTTCAAAATTCCGTAAAAAGTCGTATGATAGTGTATATATTTAGTTAAACGAAAGATTAAGATTCTGAACTTTTTCCTCGAAAGGCGGGTAAAGGAAAAGCAATTCAGCAGGAATCAGACTTGGAGGACGATTTATGGGAAAGGTGTTTGGATTTTTAAAAATATACAGGGTTGCCGTCATTGTCGCTCTTTCATTGATGCTGACGGAGCTTGCGGTTGAGCTGCTTCAGCCGCTTTTGATGGCCAAAATCATTGATGAAGGAATCATGAAGAAGGATATGGATGAGGTCCTGATTTGGGGAGGGGTCATGGTTGGCATCTCGCTGATTGCCTTCGCGGCCGGCATCATCAATTCCTTTTATGCTGCGCATGTCAGCCAGAGCTTCGGCTTTGATATCAGGAAGAGTGTATTCAGGAAAGTGCAATCCTTCTCGTTCGCCAACTTTGCTATGTTTCCGGGCTCCTCTCTTATCACGAGGATGACCAATGATGTCACATTGCTCCAGAATATCGTCTTCATGAGCCTGCGCATCATGATGCGTGCCCCGCTCCTGGTTATTGGAGGCCTGATCATGGCGTTTGTTGTCAATGTGAAGCTCGCTTTGATTCTGAGTGCGGTTGTTCCATTTTTATTTATTTTCCTCATTTTTATTATGAATAAAGGCGGAGCCTTGTTTAAAAAAGTTCAGGAAAAACTGGATGACGTCAATAATGTCATGCAGGAAAATCTGGCTGGCATCAGGCTCATTAAAGCGTTTTTGCGCAGGAATCATGAAAGCGAAAGGTTCACAGAGGTAACAGGGGACCTGAAGGATCAGACTGTTTTTGCTCTGCGGCTGATGGAAGTGACGATGCCGATGCTTCTTTTGATCATGAATATAAGCATTATCGGTGTCCTCTGGTTTGGAAGCATCCAGGTGGATGACGGAAGCGCCAAAGTCGGGGAAGTGGTTGCTGTCATCAACTATGCCACAAGAATTACGGGTGCTCTTTCAATGCTTTCTTTTATCATCATGGCCTTTTCAAGGGCGAAAGCCTCGGCCGGCAGGATTGCCGATGTCCTGAATACAGAAGTGGATCTGAAGGATTCTGAGCAGGCCCTGGCTGGATTTGAAATTGAGGGAGGAGAAATCGAGTTTGATTCTGTGAGCTTCCGTTATCCAGGCACAGACACAGTGGTGCTTGACGGTGTATCCTTCAAAATAAAGGCCGGCGAGACGGCAGCCATCCTCGGTGCCACAGGTGCCGGCAAATCATCTCTGTTTCAGCTGATTCCCCGGCTGTATGACGTGACAGGCGGAACCGTCCGGATTGACGGCCAGGATATCGGCCGGGTCAAACTGGATGATTTGCGCAAGCAGATCGGCTTCGTCCCGCAGGAAGCACTGCTCTTTACAGGAAGCGTCCAGGAAAATATCCGCTGGGGAAAAGAAGATGCGACCCCTGCAGAGGTGGAGGAAGCGGCAAAGAAGGCCCAGATTCATTCTTCCATTGAAAGGCTCTCCGCTAAATATGACACGAAGATCGGGCAAAAGGGCGTCAACCTTTCAGGAGGGCAGAAGCAGCGCCTTTCCATCGCCCGGGCCCTTGTCCGCAAGCCGAAGATACTTCTGCTGGATGACAGCACAAGTGCTTTGGATTTGAAAACAGAGGCAAAGCTGCTGCAGGCATTGCGGACGTATACCGCGACTACGCTGATCATTACGCAAAAAATCAGTACAGCGATAGAATCGGACCATATTCTGCTGCTTGAAGACGGCAGGCTGATTGCCGAGGGAGACCACGAAACACTTCTGAGGGAATCGGAGCTGTATCAAAAGATCTTCAGGTCACAGTTCGGGGAGGAGGCGCTGGAGCATGTTCAGGGAGCTGACTGATCCATTCCGCTACAAGAAGATTGCTGTCCTGGAGAAAGAGAATCTCAAAAAGACAGCCGATGATGCAAAGAAACCAAAAGTAAAATCGAAGAACTGGGCAGGGACTCTCCGCAGGATCTGGAACTATCTCGCCGAGGAAAAAGGGCTCCTCTTCCTCGTCCTGCTCATGGTCATTCTCAGCAGTGTACTGGGGCTGCTAGGTCCGTTCCTCCTTGGGAGAGGGATTGACCAGTATATCGTTGAAAGAAGCAACAGCGGCTTTGCTGCCCTGCTAGCCGGGCTTGCTGCTATATATATTGTCTATTCTGCGTCCCTTTGGTTCCAGAACTATTGGATGATCGGGATTGCCCAGAACACAGTCTTTAAAATGAGGACCCAGCTTTTCCGACACCTTCACAAACTGCCGATTCCGTTCTTTGATAAAAGGCAGCATGGAGAGCTGATGAGCCGGGTGACAAATGATATCGAAAATGTCAGCTCCACGCTGAACAGCTCGGTCATACAGGTTTTTTCCAGTGTGCTCACCCTTGTTGGGACCGTAGGGGTCATGCTGTGGCTGAGTCCGCTGCTTACCCTGATCACCATGATCATTGTTCCGGTCATGTTTTATGGGATGAAGTGGATAACCAACCGGACGGGCCGGCTTTTCAAGGAGCAGCAGCGCAACTTGGGAGAGCTGAATGGCTTTGTCCAGGAGACGATTTCCGGCCAGCGGATCGTCAAGACTTTTTCCCAGGAAGACAGAGTGATTGAAGAATTCATCGGCAAAGGCGAAAAGCTGCGGGCCGCAGGATTCTGGGCCCAGACGTATTCAGGCTTCATCCCCAAGCTGATGAACATGCTGAATAATATGAGCTTTGCCATCATTGCAGGAGTGGGCGGCATTTTTGTCCTAAAAGGGATGATATCGATCGGCGTCATCGTCATTTTTGCCGAGTATGCCCGCCAGTTCACCCGCCCCCTGAATGACCTGGCCAACCAGTTCAATACCCTCTTGTCGGCTATCGCCGGTGCTGAACGGGTGTTTGAAATCATGGACCAGAAAGAAGAATTCGAGGATGAAGCAGATGCAGAAGAAATCAGCTTTATCAAAGGGGAAGTCGAGTTCAGGGATGTCTCTTTTTCTTATGAAAAGGGTGAGAATACAGTAACGGGCATAAATTTCAGGGCAAACACCGGGCAGACTGTGGCCCTTGTCGGCCCGACCGGCGCCGGGAAGTCTACGATTATCAACCTGATCTCCCGGTTCTATAATTATGACAGCGGAAGCATCACGATCGATGGCCGTGAGCTGAAAAAAATTAAGCGAGAAAGCTTAAGGCAGCATATGGCATTCGTCCTCCAGGATTCACTCCTGTTCCAGGGGACCGTCAGGGAAAATATCCGCTACGGAAAGCTGGATGCGACAGATGACGAAGTGGAAAAAGCTGCAAAAATGGCGAATGCACACTCGTTCATCATGAAGCTGCCGCAGCAGTATGATACCCTCCTGAAGGGGGACGCCAGCGGAATCAGCCAGGGGCAGCGCCAGCTTTTATCCATTGCCAGAGCTTTCCTTGCCGATCCTTCGATATTGATTTTGGATGAAGCAACAAGCAGCATCGATACAATTACAGAAATGAAAATCCAGGAAGCCCTCCAGACCTTGATGGAAGGAAGAACAAGCTTTGTGGTGGCCCACAGGCTGAACACCATCCAGCAGGCCGACCAGATTCTTGTCCTTGATGAGGGCAGCATCATCGAGAAAGGCTCCCATGAAGAACTTCTTGAACAGGAAGGATTCTACCATGGGCTTTACCACAGCCAGCTGAAGGAAGAGGCCATATAGGAAAAAGGTGCACGGCCGTTTGGGCTGTGCACCTTTTTTGTATTTCGGGGCGGGAGAGTTCTGTTCCTTCATTAATGTCTGTAGAAGGCAGAGCAAAAAAAGATTGTACTCCATTACCATTTCACATATAATTCTTAATAGGAAAAAGATTCAGAATAAAAGGGGGAATTTGTTTGGAAGGTTTTGTTAGCCAATTAAACGGCATTCTTTGGAGTACACCGGTCATTTATATCTGTCTTGCCGTCGGACTCCTGTTTTCCGTGTTAACCCGTTTTCTGCAGGTCAGGCACATTAAAGACATGGTGCTGCTCATGTTCAAAGGCAAAAGTTCCGATGCGGGCGTTTCTTCTTTCCAGGCCTTATCTATTGCTCTTTCCGGCCGCGTGGGAACTGGTAACATCGCTGGTACCGCTACAGCAATAGCTATGGGCGGACCTGGTGCCGTCTTTTGGATGTGGGCAATTGCATTCATCGGTGCAGGAAGCGCCTTTGTGGAATCGACTCTTGCACAAATCTACAAAGTAAAACAGGATGGCTTATACCGCGGGGGCCCTGCTTATTATATTGAAAAGGGCATCGGCATCAAATGGTTTGCAGTTTTATTTGCGGTGGCTGCCCTGCTGGCTATGTCAGTGCTAATGCCTGGCATCCAGTCAAATTCCATTGCTCTGGGCATAGAAAATGCATTTGGTGTTAATGTATATATCACTGGCGGCATCATTGTCGTCCTTCTTGGACTGATAATCTTTGGCGGGGTAAAAAGGATTGCAACGGTTGCTCAATATGCTGTTCCATTTATGGCGGTAGGGTATATCCTGGTGGCCTTGATTATCATTGCCATGAATATCGGCGAGCTTCCAGGCGTATTCTCTCTCATCTTCAGGAGTGCTTTTGCCGCAGATTCCATGTTTGGCGGAATTGTCGGCAGTGCGATCGCCTGGGGTGTGAAAAGGGGAATCTATTCGAACGAAGCCGGCCAGGGTACAGGTGCGCATGCTGCTGCGGCTGCAGAGGTATCACACCCGGCAAAGCAGGGGCTTGTCCAGGCCTTCTCTGTTTATATCGATACGCTTTTCGTATGTTCAGCAACAGCCTTTATGATTCTTTTCACCGGCATGTACAATACAGTCGGTGAGGACGGCACGACAATGATTGTAAACGGCCTTCCGGGAGTGGAAGCAGGCCCGGCATTCACCCAGGCTGCAGTTGACTCTGCACTTCCTGGCTTCGGTGCAGGATTTGTGGCAGTATCTCTATTCTTCTTTGCCTTTACAACAATCATGGCTTACTACTATATCGCCGAAACCAATATGGCGTATCTGATGCGCAATAAGGACGGCAGACTTTTGACTTTTCTTCTGAAGATTGTATTGCTGGGGGCGACTTTTTACGGGGCCGTCAATGCAGCAGATCTTGCCTGGGCGCTTGGGGATGTCGGGCTCGGCCTGATGGTATGGCTCAATCTGATTGCCATCCTGATCCTTGCCAAACCGGCACTCATTGCCCTCAAGGATTACGAAGCACAGAAGAAGCAGGGTCTTGATCCGGTCTTCAACTCGAAAAAACTCGGCATCAAAAATGCCGAGTATTGGGAAGAGGAATATGTGCAGCAGGATGAAAGAGTTTCATAAATGGAAAAAGGATGCCCTGGATGGTGAGCAGTCCCGTCTTGGTGGAGAAACATTTGAAATAGCACACTAATGAACAGGCCAAATCTCATATGATTTGGTCTGTTGTTTTTTTTGTGTTTTTATGATTTTTAACGCATGAATGGACAAGCAAAATTACATCCAATGTGATAATGACTATTTTTAAAAAACAGGAAGCCTTATCCTTATTTAAGTAATCAGCAAGCATCAAAATAAGCGGAGATTTTCCGTTTAAGCTGCATGGCACGGTAGGTTGATATAGGCGATGTTTCGGGACAGCTGCCAACATAGGCAGCTGTTCTTATTCCATAAAAGAGGCAGAATACTTCAAAAAAATATATGGGATTTTATGGTATAGTTTGATAGGTAAGGGGGTTAGAAATGTATAGAAAAAAATACATATCATTAATGCTGATTTTCGCATTAACAGCTTGTACTCAAAGTCCTGATTTTGAGTTGTATGAAGGAAAACCTTTAAAAATAGCGGTGGTTGGAAAACGACCAGAAGTAAATGAAAAACAAGTGATGTTTACAGAGATCGCATTTGATGAAATGGCAAGTGAAGAACTGAAATATTTTGACGCAGTAGTTATCAGGGAAAATAACCTTTTAGAGGCTGCTGAAAGCCAATATGCAGATGTTTACCTAAATTCTACAATTCCATTCTTTTTTATATCAGCTAATAATCATATCCCTTTCTCCACAAAAGAAACAGAATATAATGAGTCTTGGAATTGGACTGCTGGTCAAAGCTATGCTGTTGGGGTTCTTACATTAAAAGAAGATGAGTCGTTAAAAAGCTGGGAATTCGGTTTGTATAATGATAGAAAAACAGATGAACACATAAAAGAAATATATTCAAGAATATTTAAATCGATTGATGAACTTAATCAATAATATAAAAAAGATCTATGAATAAATTCACTTGAAGCAACGGGTGCTTATGTTCCAGATCAGTGACCAACCTGGCAGTCTTTTTATGTGACAAACGAAGCAGGATACTTGAACCAAAAATATAACTTGGGGGTATAGTTATGTGGTTAATATTAGGGGTTTTTGCAATAGTATTAACTGTTATAAATCTTTCTTTGTATGCAGCAGGAAAGGATTATAATCTTGCTATGGCGATGGCATTATCATTTACAGCATTAACAATTTGCGCAGATTACAGTTATTTAACTCGGTGGGTAAATGCGGAAGATTGGGCGGCTTTATCGGATGTAATACCTGGTATGGCAAGGGCATTTTGGTTTCTGACAATTGTTTCTATCTTGCTGAATATAGCACCTATATTCTTAGAACGAAAACGTAAGAAATAATGACTTATTATGTAAGTCTTTATGTATGACTAACGGGTAAAAAAGAACGCTTGGAATATCCATAATCCAAGCGTTTTTCTATGCTCTTGCATTGTTATTTATAGTGCTGAACAAAGTGCATCTTAGTGTATATTTTACCTTTTCTAACAGTGGAGTAACTATTTAACTTTTTGTTCATTCCTTTTCTAGTCTATAGCTGTAAGGGAAGCTTCCGGTTTGCCGCGAAGGCTTTTTCTTTGCCGCTGTGCCTGAAGGCGGGTAAACAGGTAGCAGCCAAGGATGACGATCATGCCTCCGAGAAACTGGATTGCTTCAAGCTTTTCTCCGAGCAGCAGAAAAGCCAGGATAGCAGTGAAAACAGGGTTGAAATTCAGGAACACCCCTGCGGTGACAGCCCCGATTTTCTGGACCCCTTTATTCCAGAGCACCATGCATACAACGGTTGAAATGAGTCCGGTATAAAGCATGGATCCTGCAAAGGACAGATCAGGATTTTTGATTTGGAGATCAGAATAGCTGAATGGAAGCAGGATGGCCAATCCGAAGATCCCTGAATAAAAGGTCGACAGGATTGGAGAAGTATATTTTCCGGCCCACTTGCCGAGGATCGAATAGATTCCCCAAATGCACACCGCTGCCAACATCCATAAATCTCCTTTATTAAACGTCAAAGACAGCAGCATTTCCAGATGGCCTTTGGTAAGGACAAGCAGGACGCCGAAGAGTGAAAACATCATGGTCAGAATCTGCGGCAGGTTAATTCTGTCTTTTAAAAAGATTGCTGAAAAAACAGCTATTGAAATAGCGTTAAGCGTTGAAATCAGTCCGACATTTGTGGCCGTTGTTTCTTCCAGCGCCCAAAATTGAAAGATATTGAACAGCACTACACCTGTGATGCCCATCAGAATCAGCGGGACAAGCGATTTTGCAGGAGGCAGAAGCTTTTTTTCCTTCCGCAGCACGATAGGCAACAGGAAGATAACAGCAATGATCCATCTAAATGCGGTCAAGGCCACAGGGGAAGCATGCTCCACAAGCGACTTGCCTACAACAAAATTCCCGCCCCACAGCAGGGAGGTGAGAAGCATCAGGCATACATATAAAGCTGGCATAGGAGCAGCTCCTTCGATAGTTATTGAATTAATTTTAACATTTTCTCTTTGTGTTTTAATGATTATTTCGTACAATAGAGTAAATATGAAATTTTATTAAGAGCAATTGTGTTTTTTGTGAATGAAATTAAATTAAGGATAGACTTAAACGGAGTTGGCGGAATAATCATAAGGAGGCTGTAAGATGGAATCGATTGTGAACAAGGTGCTGGATGACGTGGACTTAAAAATCCTTGATCTGCTCCAGAAGGATAGCCAAATAAGCAACGCTGAGCTTGCCAGGAGGGTCAGCCTGTCTGCCCCCGCCATTCATGGGAGGGTGAAGCGGCTTGAAAATGAAGGCTATATCGAGAAGCAGGTGGCAATTTTAAGCCAGGAAAAACTGGGCTTTGATCTGCTCTGCTTTATTTTCATCAGCACTAACATCCATCAGGCGGAAAAGCTGGAAGCACTGGAGGGCACGCTGGTGGATATGGCTGAGGTGCTGGAATGCCACTGCCTGACAGGAGAATATGATTATATCTTAAAAGTGGCCATCAAAGACCGGAAAGGGCTGGAACAATTCATCCGAAAGCTGAATCAGCTCGGAATCACGAAGATACAGACAAGCCTCTCCTTGAGGGAAGTCAAATATTCAACGGTACTGCCGATTCTGCCTGGAGGGGAAACATCAGTCTGATTCAAATTGCGGGTTCTACAGGCTGAATGTCTATGCTAAAATAAAAGAGAACAATTGAATAATAGAATTATCACTAGGGGAGCCTGCAAGAGGCTGAGATCAAGCATTTGAGACCCTTTGAACCTGATCTAGTTCATACTAGCGTAGGGAAGTGTGCGGACGGTTATAAAAAGTACATATTTTTTTAGCCATAGATCATTAATCAGCCACTTTCCTGCGCAATGGGGAGTGGTTTTTTTGCGTCGTTTACAAGGTTGGCCCAGCAGGGATAAACTGCAGCTCCACGCCATTTCTGCAGGACAGCCGGCGGAGGAATTTATCAGGATAGCTTCAAGCATCTCGCGGAATGTGGACTATATTCATATCAGGGAGCATCACCTGACAGCGGCTGACATCTACGAGATGGGGAGAATTCTGCTGGAAAAGGGAGTCCCGGGGGAGCAGATCATCATTAATAACAGAGTGGATGCAGCGGCCGCATTGGGAGTGAAGGGAGTCCAGCTCGGCTATCACAGTCTTCCGGTACGGGAAGTGCGGATAACATTCCCTGGCCTGCTCATCGGAAAATCCGTCCACTCAATTGAAGAAGCTGTTCAGGCAGAAGAGGATGGCGCAGATTATGTCATGTATGGCCACTGTTTTCCGACCAGTTCCAAGCCAGGTATGGAGCCAAGGGGCCTCTCCAGCCTTGAGGAAATGACAGGAAGGCTTTCTATTCCGGTGATAGCGCTCGGGGGAATTTCTCCTGACAATATGGAACAGGTGATAAGGGCCGGAGCTTCAGGTGCTGCTGTACTCTCGGGAATTTTTAAAGCCGTCAGTCCGGAGGAGGCAGCCGGCGCATATAGGGTTGCACTGAACCGGGGAGGAGGCAGATATGAAGAAAGTTTATGATGTGATCATTGCCGGGGGCGGCATTATAGGGTGCTCTATCGCCTATCAGCAGGCGAAGCTTGGCAAGCAGGTGCTCATTCTGGAAAAAAGGGAGCTGTGTTCTGAAGCTTCTTCTGCCGCAGCCGGAATGCTCGGTGCCCAGGCAGAAATAGATGAGAATCTATCAATGCTGAAGCTGGCCCTGAAAAGCAGGGCCATGTTCCCTGACATCATCCAGGAGCTTGAGGATCTGACAGGAATCAGCATCGGCCTTGTTAATGAAGGAATGATAAAAATTGCTTGGGATGATACAGAGGCAGAGGTCCTTCAAAAGCAGGTCAGATTCCATGAAGAGTGGGACGGACAGGTAAGGTGGATGGACCAGGGAGAAATCTGCGAAAGGGAGCCCCATCTCTCCCGGGGGCTCGCAGGGGGTATGCTGATTCCGAATGACGGCCAGCTGATCGCACCGAACCTGGCGCGGGCATTTGCGGTGGGGGCAATGGCCCGAGGTGCAGTTGTGCTGGAAGGGACGGAGATCGAAGACTTCATATTTGATAAAGAATCCGTCGAGGGTGTGATGACCAGCAAAGGAAGTTTTTATGGAGAAACCGTGATTGCTGCCGCAGGTGCCTGGACGGGGAAGCTGCTGAAAAAGGCAGATCTTGAGCTTCCTATTTTTCCTGTGAAAGGGGAGTGCCTCTCGGTCATTCCTGAAGGGCCTTTGATACGGTCGACGATCTTTTCCGATTCTGGCGGGTATCTTGTGCCCAAGAAGGATGGCCGCCTGATCATAGGTGCAACAAGCTATGAAAATGAGTTCAATCCTTCCGTTTCGTTTGGCGGAGTCAGGATGCTGGCCGAACGGGCCTATAAGCTGCTGCCCCAGCTCGCATCGGCACGGTGGGAAAAGGCATGGGCAGGAATCCGGCCGCAGACAGGTGACGGCCTTCCCTATATCGGCTGGCACCCGGCCTATAAGGGCCTGTTCATTGCAGCCGGCCATTACCGGAACGGCATCCTGCTCAGCCCAATCACGGGAAAAATGGTTTCTGATTCTATTGAAGGAACCGCAGCCGCAGAGGATAAGGAGCTTTACAGAGAATTTGAGATTGAGAGAGGTTTGAAAAAAGTGCAGGAGGGGTGGATTCGTTGAAGCTTCATGTGAATAGCAGTGATATCCTGGTGCCTGGCACCGTCAAGTCGGTAGGGGATTTACTGGAACATTTGAAACTGAATCAAAAGGCGGCGATTGTAGAATTGAACGCCGCTATTTTGGAAAAAAGCCAGCATGCTGAAACAGAGCTTGCAGAAGGTGATCGCATAGAAATCGTACATTTTGTAGGAGGCGGATGAAATGCTGAAAATCGGAACATATGAATTTAACTCAAGGCTATTGCTCGGAACAGGGAAGTATCCGGATTATGAAACGCAGAAAATGGCGGTCAAAGCATCACATACAGAGGTGCTGACTTTTTCAGTACGCCGCATGGATATTTTTGACCCGGAACAGCCGAATCTGCTGGAGGAGCTGGATGTGGAAAACTACAGGCTGCTCCCCAATACGGCGGGTGCAAAGACAGCAGAGGAAGCAGTCCGTACGGCAAAACTGGCCAGGGCTTCAGGCCTTTGCGACATGATCAAAGTCGAGGTGATCGGCGATATGAAAACACTGCTGCCGGATCCGATTGAAACCTTGAAGGCGTCCGAGGAGCTCTTAAAGGAAGGCTTCATTGTCCTTCCGTATATTTCGGATGATGTGATGCTGGCGAAAAGGCTGCAGGAAATGGGCGTGCATGCCATCATGCCGGGAGCATCGCCAATCGGCTCAGGCCAGGGAATCATCAATCCCCTCAATCTCAGCTTTATCATTGAACAAGCTGAAGTCCCTGTCATAGTCGATGCCGGGATCGGCTCCCCTGCAGACGCGGCCCTGGCGATGGAGCTCGGAGCGGACGGGGTCCTGCTGAACACGGCTGTTTCGGCCGCCAAGGATCCGGTCAAGATGGCCGAAGCAATGAAGCTTGCCGTGGAGGCGGGGAGGCTTGGCTATGAAGCCGGACGCATGCCAAAGAAAAAGTATGCTTCTGCAAGCAGTCCGATGGAAGGATTGAGCACTGTTTGAACGGCAGATACTCCAGGCAGGAGCTCTTTGCCCCGATCGGCGCCGAGGGGCAAGAGAACTTAAGCCGGAAGCATGTTCTGATCATCGGTGCCGGGGCACTCGGGAGCGGCAATGCCGAAGTGCTTGTGAGGGCTGGAGTTGGTAAAATTACCATCATTGACCGCGATTATGTAGAGTGGAGCAATCTGCAGAGGCAGCAGCTTTATACAGAGGAGGATGCGGCGGGGAGGGTCCCGAAGGCAATAGCTGCAGGCCGCCGTCTTCAGTCGGTCAATTCATCGGTTCAGATTGAGAGTATCGTAGGTGATGCCGGGCCTGAAGAGCTTGAGGCTCTCGCTGGCAGCATCGATCTGATCATGGACAGCACCGATAATTTTGACACGAGGATGGTCATCAATGACATTGCGGCCAAGCACTCAGTCCCATGGATCTACGGAGCCTGTGTAGGAAGCTATGGCATCAGCACAGCCTTCCTGCCCGGAGAAACACCCTGCCTCAGCTGCCTGCTTGAACAGGTGCCGATCGGCGGGGCGACCTGTGATACAGCGGGGATCATTGCTCCCGCAGTCGGGATGACCGTCGCCTATCAGACGGCCGAAGCGCTGAAAATATTGGTTGGAGATTTTAAGTCGGTGAGGCGGAAGCTAGTTACCTTTGATTTGTGGGAAAACCAGTTCTCAGCGGTGTCTACTAGCGCTTTGAAAAAAGAAGACTGCTCTTCCTGCGGGGTGAATGCTGTGTATCCTTATCTTGCTTACGAAAACAGGATGAAGACAGCGGTTTTGTGCGGGAGGAATACCGTTCAAATCCGGCCGGGAGCTGGAGTCGTGCTTAGCCTGGATGCTGCAGCAGAGCAGCTTCGGCTTGCAGGCGGGATAGTAGAAAGAAATCCATTCCTGCTTTCTTTTGAAAAAGACGGTCAGCGGCTTGTTCTTTTTAAAGACGGACGGGCGCTGGTTCACGGAACGAAGGATATCCAGGAGGCGAAGCGGGTTTATCATCGGTATTTGGGGTAGATGGGGGCTGAATCGCAGATTTGGCTGCTTTTTCTATGAGGATGGGGTTAGCTGGGGTAATTCAGGGGAGGATATTTGCGAGTTCTGGATTTTATTTGCGGGAATTTGGATATATTTGCGAGTTTCGCTCTTTATTTGCGACTTTTCAATTATATTGGCGAGTTTCTGGATATATTTGCGACTTCCCCAGGTTGCGGGTTTATGCGGTCAACCGGATATTAGCAACTTTTGGATTTTATTAGCAACTTCTCTGTTTTATTAGCAAGTTTTCAATTTTACTAGCAACTTCGGCTTGGCCCCCTAATTTTCACACACAATCTCCGTTTTCCTAACGCTACCTTAGTTTTTCATTTTTTCTATAAGGAAATGGCCCCCACTTGGCTCCTGTAGTCATTTTACATGCCTAGGTTGGCTTGACATGGAGCCTCTCCACGCATAATTCTCGCACCAGGAAACCAGCTGTTCATACCACTGGATTCACCGAATAAGGTTATTATGCGTGGCTCTCCATATCAAGCCGTGCACAGATGGGATTCCCTTCTTTCCTCTAATAGGGGACCCATTTCCTTCCCTATAAATTGACTACCATACCAGGTTCTAGGCCTGTGCTCTTGAAACTTTCCAAGAATTGAACAGGGGAACGCTGCTTTAAGCTACCGTGATACCTTCTGGCATTATAAAAATCCATAAATTGATCAATGTAGTAATAGGCTTCCTCAAAAAATTCCATATCATATCGGGAATAACATTCCCGTTCAATGATGCTATGAAAAGATTCAATATACGCATTGAGATTTGGAGACTTCGGTGGAATTCTCTCGTGATACACTTTATTGTCAGCACAGAACTGCCCAAATTTAATGCCCGTAAATTGGGGGCCATTATCACTCCGAATGATGATGCTGAAAGCATCTTCTTCCCCTTCCTCAGGGATAGGCACCTCGCGGTCTAATACGGCTTGTTCAAGCATCGCTGTGATCTGGTCTGCTTTACAGTGCGGACCTCGATAGTACCCGACAATCTGACGGTCAAATACATCAATGGCGCTTGCCAGAAAAAAGAAGCGCCCACTTCCTTTTAGGGAGCCATACTTAATATCTACTTGCCAAAGTTGATTGGGACCTGTGATTTCATGTTTCTTGGATAACCTTTTGGGAAATGGAGAAGGGAGATTTCGTCTATCTGCTAAAATATCCAATTTCACGCATATCCGGTATACCTTTTTATGATTGATGACTAGCTGATGCTCTTCATTTAAGTACTTGGTCAATTTTCTATATCCGTATGCCCCTACTTCTCCCTCAATTGCTTCAGATAAAAATTCCTCAATTTGCTCGTCAGGGACTGCCAGTCCAGATTTAGTAAGTGAATATCCTGGAGTGGGTCTGCCTCGTTTACTTCCTTCCACTTTCTTCGAATTCCTTTCGATTAGATAATAGTAATATAAAGACCTTGTGATACCGAGTATTTCAAGTGATCTCTTGATTCCGAAGCCTTCCTCTGCCCAGAGACATGCTTCTTCTAGCCTTTCTCTTACTGAGATGGACTTTTTTTTAACAAGCTTCTCAACATGGCTATTTCTAACTCTTTCTCTCCAACAAGACGCATCGCTTGCTCATATTTATTTCGCATTTCATTTAGAGAAGGTGTCTCTGGCAAGATAGCTGTGGTAACGTCTTCTGACTCCATCTCCTCACGAATTTCCATTTCATATTCATTCATCCATGTCTTTAAAGTACCTCTGGAAATCCCAGCTTGATAAGCAACGGAAGTCTGCTTCCCTGTTTCAATGGCCATTCTCACATACTGTTTCTTTACGTCCTCAATTACTTGTATTTTTTTCTTCGCCATGGCTGTTATTTCGCCTCCTTAAATTAAGGATGGACACATTGAGTAAAGTGTAACCTAAGGCTCAACCGTGTCCAAATTAATTAGGGGGCCAAAAAGACTTTCCCCATATACTAGCAACTTCCCCATTTTATTAGCAACTCGCCCCTCCAACAGCCAATAAAAAGGAGCCCTGCCGTCGCAGAGCTCCTTTCTTTTCGCAAGTTAACCAGATTCCTGCGCCAGTCTCTCCTGAAGTCGCGAGTTTCAGCAGGTACAGCGCTGGAAGTTTGTAAGCTTACATCAGGTTTTCGAGTTCAAGACCAAGGTCAAGATCTAAACCTAATGAGGAGAAATCTTCCTCTTCATATTCGCTGGACATGCCTGCAAGGTGAAGGCCAAGCTTTGCCCATAAAATAGCTTCTTCTTCATCGCTTAAAGAGGCAAGTCCCAAATCAGTCATTGCATCCAGGCGGGAAGCAGAGTAATCTTCGTCATCATTATTCATGGCAGAAGCTGAAAGTCCAAGCTTGCTCCAAAGACCTGAATAATCTTCATCGTCTTGTGAAAATAAACCAAGATCGTTCATCAGATCAAAACGGGCAGAAGACTCATCATTTTCGTCATTGTTCATTGTAGAAGCATTCAAGCCTGTTTTGTTCCAAAATGAAGATTTATCTTCGTCATCTTCAGAAACGAAACCTAAATCATTTAAAAAATTTAAGCTGGCAGAAGATTCTTCATCATCCTTGTTCATCGCAAAAGCGTTCAAACCAGTGTTATTCCAAAAAGAAGTCATTTCATCTTCGTCTTCAGAAACAAAACCAAGCTTGTTCATTGCATCAAGATTAGCAGTAGATTCTTCGTCATCCTTGTTCATCGCAAAAGCGTTCAAACCAGTGTTATTCCAAAAAGAAGTCATTTCGTCTTCGTCTTCAGAAACAAAACCTAGATTGTTCATTGCATCAAGATTGGCAGAAGATTCTTCATCATCCTTGTTCATCGCAAAAGCGTTCAAACCAGTGTTATTCCAAAAAGAAGTCATTTCATCTTCGTCTTCAGAAACAAAACCGAGCTTGTTCATTGCATCAAGATTGGCAGAAGATTCTTCATCTTCAGAAGTCATCGCACCAAGATCCAATCCAGTGTTCAGATCAGCAGAAGACTCTTCGTCCTCGTCTTTGTTCATAGCAGAAGCATCAACATCAGTATCCGCCCAAAGAGAAGATTCTTCATCTTCAGAAGTCATCGCACCAAGATCCAATCCAGTGTTCAAATCAGCAGAAGACTCTTCATCCTCGTCTTTGTTCATAGCAGAAGCATCAACATCAGCACCTGCCATAAGAGAAGACTCATCGTCAGAAGTCATCGCACCAAGATCTAATCCAGTGTTCAGATCCGCAGAAGACTCTTCGTCCTTGTCTTTGTTCATAGCAGAAGCATCGACATCAGCACCTGCCATAAGAGAAGACTCATCATCAGAAGTGGAAGCACCGAGATCAAGATTGGTTCCAAGATTGGCAGAAGATTGCTCTTCTCCGTTGTCTTCACTTGAGGACGATTGTACATCTGCGTTTGTGTTTGCATCTAAAGATGAACCTTCTTCAGAGCTTTCGAGTCCCAGACCCAGGCCGAGATTGGTATCCAGGCTGCTTGAGTCTTCGGATTGTTCATGTCCATCGGAATTCACACTTTCTTGTCCATTAGCTGTTTTGGCAGCTGTTTCACCGTTTTCAGATGAACTTTCTGATACAGACTTAAGATTCAGGTTGGCCTTTAAGTTTGAAGTGAGTGAGGAGCTGTCATTCTCCTCGCTTGAATTCAAGCTTGTCAGTAGATTGGTTGAAAGTCCAAGTGAATTTTGGTTAGTGTCTTCAGATGCCAGAGTGTAGGAGCCTCCTGCAAAAAGACCTGCTGCAGCAAAACCTGTGATCGCTAATGTTTTCAATAAGTGTTTGTTTTTCAATTGAATTCTCTCCTTCTTCTTTTTAGTTTTTTATATAAAAACGTGTAAGAAGAAGGTTGTTTGCGGCGGCTGTGAAGGAGGAGCATTTAACCATTGATCATGGAAAAAAGCAACTGCACTATATCTGGCCGCTTTTTCAGACATTGCATCAATCATAGGAACACCGGCAAAGTATATGGAAGGGAGTGCTGCCCCGCTTGATGCGGATTGTCCTCCGCTTGCTGTAGTGCTGGTGCCATTTGTTCCGCTGTTGGCAGGTACGTAGGCAATTGCGGCTTGTACCGGCTTTTCAGCTGGTGCCTTATCAGTGGCCTTGTTTTGGAACTTGTTTCCGCTTTCAGCAGAAGGCGCTGTTCCAGACTCTGCTGAAGAACCGAAGAACTGTTCAGAAGCGTCTGCTGCCAAAGGTTCTGGCTGAGACAATCCATCAGTTGCAACTCCATCAGACTTGACAGGTGTTTTATCATTAACCGAATCTGGCTCTGTTTGATTGGCCGGTGTGTCTGCTGCCGCCATACCATCCGGGATGTTTGTATCAGCAGGTGTTGTAATGCTGATAGAATCGGTCCTGCCATTATCGGCAGACGGCGTATTCACCTTGGTGGAATCCCCCGCTCCAATATCAGCCGCCGGAGTTTTAACAGAAATAGAATCAGACACATCTACATCTGCGGCCGGAGTATTCACTTTGATGGAGTCGCCCACTTCGGCATCGACAACCGGAGTTTTAACAGAAATAGAATCAGACACATCTACATCTGCGACCGGAGTGTTCACCTTGATGGAATCGCCCACTTCGGCATCGACAACCGGAGTTTTGACGGAAATGGAATCGGAAACGCTGGCTTCGGCAATCTTTGCGTCCACTTTTATGGAAGGGTCCTCGGAAAGGTTAATATTCACCAGGGATTTTTCTTCCGCATTTTCGTCCTTTTCCACAGTGATGATTGGCTTTGTCACCGTCTTGACTGTTTCTTCTACTGCACCGGTCACTGTGCCAAGAAGAGAGGCATCTTTTGGTTTGGCTTTGTCATTATTCTGTTGTCCGCTTTGATCCTGGCTTTTCTCGCTTCGCTGCAGGGGGACCGTTTCTTTAACGGTGCTTGTGACTTTTTCTGTCGCAGAGCCCAGCAGCCCGTCCGCCAGTGCAGTCGAAGGGATGAAGCAGAAAGCCGCAAGAACAAAGGCTTGTACGAATCTGGCTGACACTCGAATCGCTCACCTCCTTTCAAAATTCCGCCTGAATTGGAACTTATTCCATCCTTTTGTACCCGGCGGAAATGCTTATAAACTTTTCGGTGTTCTGCTGAACTAACGAAAAAGAATTCGTTTTGGATCACTTTTTCATAAAAAAAATTTGAAGTTTTTTAGAAAATCCTTTTAGGAGTAAGGGACTGGGATGATGGGCATATTTGGAAAGCGATAAGTAAAATAAAATATTCCTGCCAAAAAAATTTTGGAATACTTTTCTGAAAAAACATGTTCCCTTCCTCAGGTAATAGGGTATATCCAAATAGATTCTGGATAGGAGTGTGAGAGATGAAAGCCGTAACTTACCAAGGTTCCAAAGATATTCAAGTCAAGGAAGTTGAAGATCCAAGGATTGAGAAAAATGATGATGTTATTGTCAAAATAACTTCCACAGCGATTTGCGGGTCAGATCTGCATATCTACCAGGGAAATATGCCCCTGAGGGAAGGCTATATTATCGGACATGAACCGATGGGCATTGTTGAAGAGGTTGGCCCTGAGGTTACGAAGGTGAAAAAAGGGGACAGGGTTGTCATTCCTTTTAACGTTTCCTGCGGGCAGTGCTTCTTCTGCCAGCATGACATGGAAAGCCAATGCGATAATTCCAATCCTCACCAGGATACAGGCGCTTACTTTGGCTATACAGAAAGATACGGAAACTACCCTGGCGGCCAGGCAGAGTATCTGCGCGTCCCTTATGGAAATTTTGTACCGTTTGTTGTACCCGAATCCAATGAAATGGAAGACGAGGAGCTGCTGTTCCTTTCCGATGTTCTCCCGACTGCTTATTGGAGCGTTCTTCATTCCGGCGTCAAAAAGGGTGACACGGTCGTCGTCCTGGGCTGCGGACCGATCGGCTTGATGGCCCAGAAATTCGCCTGGATGAAAGGCGCTTCCCGAGTGATTGCAGTCGACCATCTTGACTACCGCCTGCAGCATGCCAAGCTCGTCAATAAGGTTGAAACCTTCAACTTCAGTGAACATGATGATATGGGTGATTATCTGAAGGAAATCACAAGCGGCGGTGCCGAGGTTGTCATCGACTGCGTCGGCATGGACGGGAAGAAATCAGCGATTGAAAAAATCGAGCAAAAGCTGAAGCTTCAGGGAGGAACACTCGGGCCTATCCAGATGGCAACGAAGGCTGTCAAGAAATTCGGAACAGTCCAGCTGACCGGCGTTTACGGTGCAACCTACAATATGTTCCCGCTTGAAGCTTTCTTCTCCAGGAACGTAACGATTAAAACAGGACAGGCACCAGTTATCCATCTGATGCCGGAAATCTATAATATGATTGAAGAGAAAAAGATTGATCCGACCCACATTGTCAGCCACAAACTGCCCCTCGCAGATGCGGCACGCGGCTACCATCTGTTCAATGAACATGAAGACGATTGCACAAAGGTTGTATTGAAGCCATAAACAGCAGGCAGGTCCTTTCCGGGCCTGCCTTTCCTTTTGGCATTTTGCAGGATATCCACCTGATGTCAGAGAAATGTATGGGTACTATTTCTTTTAAAGCAGGTGGAAAAATGAACAAACTGTTTTTGGAAAATGATGCCCTTGCGCTGGCGGAGCTGGTCAAAAAGAAAGAAGCTGCGCCGATTGAGCTGGCAGAAGCCGCCATTGAGAATATTGAAGCGTTGAATCCTGGGCTTAATGCGGTAATCAATAAAATGTATGACCAGGCAAAAAAGGCTGCTTTATCTGCTGATCTGGAGGGAAGTTTTGCAGGAGTGCCGATGCTGCTGAAAGATATCACGCAGGAAATCGCGGGAGAAAGAATCACTTCAGGCTCTAAGGCGCTGCAGAATTACCGTGCAAAGAGCGATTCTGAATTTGTGGCCAGGCTCCGGCGGACGGGTGCCATTTTTATAGGGCAGACGAATGTTCCCGAGCTTGCCTTAATGGGGATTACAGAGCCTGAATTTCACGGACCGGCCAGGAATCCATGGAATCCTGATTACACTCCGGGCGGCTCAAGCGGCGGTTCCGCTGCAGCAGTGGCGAGCGGGATGGTGCCGATTGCAGGCGCCAATGACGGCGGCGGCTCGATCCGCATCCCTGCCGCTTATTGCGGCCTGTTCGGCCTGAAGCCGGGCAGGGGAAGGACACCGGCCGGCCCTGGGATTGGCCGGCATTGGCAGGGGGCTTCATCCGACCATGTGCTCACCCGTTCGGTCAGGGACAGCGCTGCCATGCTAGATGAGCTGCATGGACCGGAAAAAGGCGGCGCCTTCTACGCTATTCCCCCATCAGAATCGTATCTGGGCTGTCTGGAAAAGCCGCTCCCAAAAACCATGAAAATTGCTTATACCACAGCTTCCCCGCTTGGCACCGATGTCCATCCCGACTGCAGGGAAGCTGTGCTCCGCACGGCTGCTATCCTCGAAGATCTGGGGTACCGGACCGAAGAAGCTGAACCGGATATAGACGGGAAGAAGCTTGCCCAAAGCTATATCACCATGTACTTTGGAGAGGTGGCTGCGGCGCTGGCTGGAATGGAGGCAACACTCGGGCGGAAGGTGTCCAGGACGGATGTGGAAGCATCTACATGGCTCCTCGGGATGCTTGGAAAAACAATCTCTGCCGGGGATTTTGTCCTGAGCATGAGGGAATGGGACAAAGCCGCCTATGTGATGGATTCTTTCCATGAGACCTATGACTTTTATTTGACTCCTGCCACTGCTTTTCCGCCTGCAAGGATCGGCGAGCTCAGCCTTAAAAATGCAGAAAAAACAGCTGTCCGGCTGATCAGCATGCTGAAGCTGGGAAAGCTTGCCCAAAAGGCCGGGCTTGCCGGCCAGCTCGCTGAAAACAGCCTGAAGCGGACGCCGTTCACCCAGCTCGCCAACCTGACAGGGCAGCCGGCGATGAGCGTGCCCCTGCACAGTACAGCAGAGGGCTTGCCATGCGGTGTTCAGTTTATGGCAGCCAAAGGGCGGGAGGATCTTTTGTTCCGGCTTGCATTTGAACTGGAACAGACGCCTCATTGGCTAAGGAAATATTGAGAGGCAGTTAGGGGGATTTTTTACTGTGGGACCCAGCTCAGCTGGCATGAAGGCTGGACATCTGGAACATCATAAGCTAGTATCAGAACGGTACACAACTTTTTGTAAAACTGGGCATGCTCTAAAAAAGCAGCTCTGGAATAGATGAGATTTTTTTGCAAAAGAAGGAGATAGTTATGACTGAAAATCAATCTGTAGTTACCGGCCTGAAGCCTTTTATCCAGGAAGTCTGGGAAAAATCCGGCTTTAATGAGCCAACCGCCGTTCAATCGAAGAGCATCCCCCTTATCCAGGAGGGCAGGGACGTGATCGCCGAATCGCCGACAGGGACAGGCAAGACGCTTGCTTACCTGCTGCCGCTTCTTGATAAAATCGATCCCGGCAAAAAAGCGGTTCAAGCCGTTATTGTGGCCCCTTCACAGGAGCTTGTTATGCAAATCTTCTCGGAGGTCCAAAAGTGGGCAGAAGGAAGCGGCATAAAAGGAGCCACCTTCATCGGCGGCGCCAATACGAAAAGACAGCTAGAAAAGCTGAAGAAGCACCCGCAGATCGCTTTGGGCACGCCTGGGCGGATGCTCGAGCTGATCAAACAGAAAAAACTGAAGATGCATGAAGTCAAAACGGTTGTGCTCGATGAGGGAGATCAGCTCCTTGTTCCTGAGCATCTTGAGACAGTAAAGACCATTTTAAAGTCAACCCTTGCTGACAGGCAGCTTGCTTTCTTTTCAGCAACACTTCCTGAAAGCACCGCGAAGGTTGCACAGGAGCTCTCCGCTGATGCCGAGCTCATCCGCGTAGGGAAGGAAGAGGCAATCCCTTCAGATGTGGACCATATTTATTTTGCCTGTGAGCAGCGGGATAAAATTAAACTCCTTGAAAAGATCTCCCGTGTGAAGGATATCAAGGGGCTTGCCTTTGTAAAGGATATCGGCAATCTGGCTGTCCTTTCCGAAAAGCTTGATTTTAAAGGCGTGAAGGCCGGAATCCTGCATAGCGACCTGGACAAAATGGACAGGCAGAAGCATTTGAAAAATTTCCGCGAAGGAAAAAGCAGCCTGCTGTTCGCAACAGATGTGGCAGCAAGGGGCCTTGACATCCAGGGTGTCACTCATGTTGTGCACTATGATTTTCCGAAAGACATCAAGCAATATGTCCACCGCTCAGGGCGCACGGGCCGTTTCGGCGCAAGCGGGACGGTCATCTCGCTCGTCACCGAAAGGGAAGAACGCGAACTGAAGAAGTTTTGCCAGGAGCTTGGCATCACGCCGGAGAAGAAAGTGTTTTATTCCGGTGATATCGTGGACGCTGATAGAAGAAGATAATAGGGAGCTGACAATCCGGGTTTGGGTTGTCAGCTTTTTTTGTTGGGGTTTTTTGAAAAAATGTAAGGTGGAAAAAATATCGGCTGTTTTGGGTGGAATAATTGAAAAAGTAGGGTGAATAAACGGAAAAGTAGGATGAATAAACGGAAAAGTAGGGTGATTAACTTAAATTGACCGGGGATCCACTCTAAATGAATCAGGATCCACTCTAAATTGGTCTGATTCAACAAGATGGAACAGCAGAATTAAACCCAGCCTTAAAGAAAAGAATCATTTCCTAGAAAAACACCACAAATCCACCAGCGAATATTCGATGTCCTCTCTAACCAACCTTCATTATAGTAAAGGATTCAGAAAATATGCTAAAATATGAAAGTAAACTCAATGTGAAAGGAATCGATTCCTATATGAAAAATCCAAGGCTGAAAAAGCTCCAGGAAGAATGGCTCCTGGAGGCCACTATAGATGAGATGCAGGAGAAATTGGAGAAGGGCGAGGTTTCTTCGAAAGAGCTTGTGCTGATGTACCTGCACAGGATTGCGCAGAAGGATAAGAACGGCCCGGCCATCAACTCTGTACTTGAGGTCAATCCGGATGCTGCCCAGATTGCGGCGGCACTGGATGCCGAACGTAAGCTGAAGGGCAGCCGCGGGCCGCTGCATGGCATTCCTGTACTGATCAAGGATAATATTGATACTGCTGATAAAATGCACACCAGTGCCGGATCTCTTGCACTGAAGGAGTCGGTTGCAAAAGAGGATTCCTATGTGGCTGAAGCTTTAAGAAAGGCCGGAGCCGTTATTCTCGGAAAAACGAATATGACGGAATGGGCCAATTTTATGACAGAGGGCATGCCGAGCGGCTACAGCTCAAGGGGCGGGCAGGTGCTGAATCCTTATGGGCCGGGTAATTTTGATGTCGGCGGCTCCAGTTCGGGTTCAGGTGCAGCCATCGCTTCGAACTTTGCGGCAGTGGCTGTCGGAACGGAGACGTCAGGCTCGATTCTCAGCCCGGCAAGCCAAAACTCGCTTGTAGGCATTAAGCCGACGGTCGGCCTGATCAGCAGAAGGGGGATCATCCCGATTGCGCATTCCCAGGATACGGCAGGCCCGATGGCAAGAACCGTCAGGGATGCCGTTTACCTTCTCGATGTGCTTGCCGGCAATGATGACAGGGATCCTGCTGTGCTGAACAATCCAGAGTCAGACTATACCGAGTTTGCTGGTTTTCTTGATGAAAACGGGCTGAAGGGCAAAAGGATCGGCATTGCACGTGAAGTGTATTTTGATTATTTGAGCGGGGACAAGCTTGAAGTGATGAACCATGCGGTTGAACAGCTGAAAGCTCTTGGTGCCGAGGTGGTTGACCCTGTAGAAATCCCTTCTACAAAAAATAATTGGAAGTATGATGTACTTACATACGAATTCAAAGCAGATCTTAACGCCTACCTGCGCGGCGTTGCTCCTCATATAAAAGTGAAATCTCTTGCCGATGTGATTGCCTTTAACCTCGAAAACAGTGATGCAGCCCTTAAGTACGGGCAGACCATCCTGGAGGAAGCCGAAAGAACAAGCGGGACTCTGACTGAAGAGGCTTATATCAGCTCGCTTGAGGAGGATGTCTACTTTTCGACTGAGCAGGGAATTGATCATGTTCTGAAAGAGCATCATCTTGATGCAATCGTGACGCCGAACAATTTTGGAGCGGGCATTCCGGCAAAGGCAGGCTATCCTTCCATCACAGTACCGGCAGGCTATTCTTTAGAGAATGAGCCTGTGGGCATTACGTTTACCGGCACTGCTTTTTCAGAAGCCGGTCTGATCAGCATGGCCTATGCTTTCGAGCAGGGGACAAAAGTGAGGAAATCCCCTCTCCTGTAAGGCCGCCAAAGCAGAATAACACATAGTGAAAAGGCCCATACTACCAGAGAAAACGCTAGTAAAGGAGCGAGGCAGCATGGGCAGGACAAAGCTTGGAAATGCAAATGCACAGCGCAACAATAATAAAAAAAGAGAAGGCTGGACAAGCGAAGAGCTGGTGGAATTCAACACCGGCACGAAAAGCAAGAAAGAAAATCAGCCTAAAGACTAAGAAGAAGGCCCCCGTCATCAGGGGGCCTTTTTGCGTAAAAAATATCTTTATTTTTCCTGAAAAGTGATTATAATCAAATTAACAACTTACTGATAAAGGCAAACCTGTCGAAAGGCAGGGACGCAAAGCTATGGGCCTTCCCGCGGATATGCGGCTGGCTGCCAGGCTGCCGGGCTCCTTTTTATGGATGTCATGGCATCATACAAAGGAGAGTATACAATGACTATCAAATTTTTTAAGACAGCTCTTTTGGCTGTACTGCTCGTGTTTGCAGCCTGCCCCGTGAAAGGAGAGGCTGCTGATATGAAGCGCTCAACCTGGCTGTGGGATACAGCAGCCATAAAGGACAGGTCTGATGAAATCATTCAATTCCTGGCGGACAGGCAGGCAGATCAGCTGTATCTGCAGATTGACCAGAGCCTGCCGGCCGCTGTCTACCAATCTTTTATAGAAAAAGCAAATGCCGGCGGAATCAGTGTCCATGCATTGGATGGAGCACCTAAATGGGCCACGGCAAAAGGTGAAGCAGCCATGCGCAGCTTCTTCTTCTGGGTAGCTGCTTATCAGGAGCAGGCAAGCCCTGCCCAGCAGTTTTCAGGCATCCATCTGGATATCGAGCCCTATCTTCTGCCAGGCTGGGAAAGCAATTATAAAAGCACTGTGGTGAATTATCAGACCCGGATGCTTCAGGCTGCTTCCTTGTCCGCAGAGCTCAGTCTTCCGTTGGGGGCAGATATGCCTTTCTGGTTTGATGAAATGATGTTCAGCAATAAATTCGGCAAAGATTCCCTCGCAGGCTGGGTCATAAAGAATACTGACAGTGTGACGATCATGGCCTACAGAGATACAGCAGCAGGCCCTAATGGGATGATTGAGCTGTCCAGGAACGAGGTTGAGCTTGCGGCACAATATGGGAAAAAGATAGAAATTGCCGCAGAAACAGGGGCTTCTTCTGAAGCTGCGTATATCACTTTTTATGAGGAAGGCACACTAAGAATGGAAGAACAGCTTTCACTTGTCCGTGACGCTTATTCCTCAGATTCCCATGTGGGATTCGCTGTCCATCATCTTCAAAGCTGGATGGATTTGAGGCCATAATCATCTTTGGAAAATGCCTATTTTTAAAAAATAGGTATTTTTTTACGTTCAGTACCTTGTAATGTTCAATAGTGTATTGTATGATGGGTTTGTGAATGAATGGAAGGATTTACATGACTACTGAATAATGTTCACTACCGGTGGAGGTGCAAGGATTGAATGTTCAATTCAAGAAGGGTGTTCTTGAGCTGTGCGTGCTGCTGCTGATTTCTAAGAAAGATCAGTATGGCTACGAGCTCGCGCAAAACATCTCGGATAAAATCGAGGTGGCTGAAGGGACGCTCTATCCTTTGCTCAGAAGACTGACAAAAGAAGAGTATTTAACAACCTATCTGGCAGAATCAACGGAAGGGCCTCCCAGAAAATACTATTCACTGACAGAAAAGGGCAGGGATTATATGAATATGCTGATCGAGGAATGGCAGCAGTTTTCATTGGCGGTTAATCAATTTGTTGAGGAGGGAAAGTCCAGTGGCAGGGAATGAGTTTTTAGAAAGGCTGGAAAAGCTGCTTGGTAAGGTGCCGGAATATGACCGGCGGGAAATGCTGTACGATTATGAGGAGCATTTTGAAATCGGGCTTGCAAACGGCAGGACGGAAAGGGAAATCATGGAGGAGCTCGGTGACCCGCATGTCATTGCGCGCGACCTGCTTGCAGACTACAGGATTGTCAAAGCGGAGAAAACGCAGTCGGTCTCCAATATTTTTCAAGCTGCGACAGCGGCGGTCAGCCTCAGCTTTTTCAATCTGGTCTTTATACTTGGGCCGCTGATCGGCCTCGCAGGCGTCTATATTTCACTATGTGCGGTGGCGCTCGTTTTGACATTGTCGCCATTTGCCTTGCTGGGGTCTTCGTTTTTTACGGGCTTTGAGGATATGACCCTGAATTTCTTTGCTTCGCTGGCACTGTTCAGCCTGGGCCTGCTGCTTAGCATCGGAATGATTTATGTCGGCAAATTTTTCTACCGGGTACTTCTCGGCTATATCAAATTCAATGTCAGGCTAGTCAAAGGAAAAGGAGAGAAGGCGGCATGAAGAAACTGGTGGCGGGTTTGGTCGTTTTATTCCTGATCGGTGTCGGCGGTTCAGCCATTACACTCAGCGCTTCGGGAGGTCTGAATTTTAACACGGTTGAGATTAATCAAAGCGAGACGATAAAAGCAGATTCCATCCAGCATATCTCAGTAAATAGCGCTTCTACAGATGTGGTCATCAGGGAAGCTGGCAGCGAGAAAGATATAAAGGTGGCACTAACGGGGAAAGTCAGCAAAAAGCTCAAAGATGATTATAAACTGAAGGTCAGCGAAGATGACGGCACCCTGAATGTCGACCTTGATGTGAAGAATATGTTCCGCATGGGAGTGGTTATCATCCGTGATGTGAAAATCGAGGTGCTTCTTCCGAAAAAGGAATATGAGGAACTGGCAGTACAGGTATTATCCGGCGATATCAAAGCGGAAAACATTCAAAGCAAGGACAGCATTTTTGAGACAAAGAGCGGTGATGTTGCGCTGAAGAGAATGGAAGCCGGAGGCCAAATGGAAATCCAGGTGGCGAGCGGCGATGTAAGGGTAGAAGATTCAAAGGCGAAGGAATTGAAGTTTAAGGCAGCAAGCGGGGACATGCAAATCGATGGGTCAGCCGCAGAGTCAGCAGATTTATATACAGCTTCAGGGGATATAAAAATCAGCGAACTTTCCGGGGATATCGCTGCAAAAATTACTTCGGGCGACCTGAACATCAGCAATGATCAGCTGGCAGCCAGCATTACTGCCGAAACGGCAAGCGGGGATGTCAATATTTCATTCAAAGAGGAGCCAAGCGATATGATGGTTGATTTTAAGGCAACCTCCGGGGAGGGCAATGTCCAGCTTGATGGATTTCTTTTTGAAGAAAAAGAAGAAGACAGGATTCTCGGCAAAATTGGTTCAGGCGAGCATGTGGTAAAGGTTCATACTGCGTCCGGGGATTTTAATCTAAACTAACAATAGCGTGTCCAGGCGGAAAGCCCGGGCACGCTTTTATTTTTGGACAGGAATCTGTGTCCTAGTATTCAGCAACCACCATATCCCAGTAGGTTAATGACGGAATGCTGAATATGACATTCCCGTTTTCCTGCCTGAACGGAAGCTCTTCAGGCCTGCCGCCTTTAATATCAGGGGAGGCAAACCATAGGTTTTTGACCTTCCGATCTTCCTCTAAACTAAATGTAAGGTCCCGCCGTTCCTTTGGCTTAGCTTGATCGGCATTTGTATCGCGCCATTCCATATGGACCGCATCCAGGAAGTTGATGAAATGGAGGATTTTCCTGTTTCCGGATTCTTTCGGCAGCACCCAGATCTTTTGCTGT
Organism: Bacillus sp. MMSF_3328; assembly: GCF_030733525.1. Lineage (NCBI taxonomy): Bacteria > Bacillati > Bacillota > Bacilli > Caryophanales > Bacillaceae > Bacillus > Bacillus sp. MMSF_3328. The sequence continues at coordinate 282,810 of NZ_JASHIV010000004.1, forward strand.
TCAGGATCTCCCATCGCTAATGGCAGCCCTTCATGGGATATGATCGCTGCCTCAGAGTCCCGCGTATAATCTCGCAGGATATTCTCATAAGCTGTTAAAAAATCATAATAACTGGCCATTTCTTGCTGAAGGCCTTCGGACACCTGAAGTTGATTGTGAGGGAAATATTCCTTGGAAAGCATATGCTCGCCCAATTCCAGATGTGCTCCGCCATTGGAAAAGATAACAGCATCTGTAAGCAGGACGCCGGCTTCATTAAACATTCCCTGCTCATCAGAATGACGGTAATTCATATAAGCGGCCAGAACAGAGGCCTGTCCGTTATTTGTAAGGTTCCTATTTTCATCCAGTATCTTCTTGAGATCCCCATAATGCTTATACGGATCCCATACTTCGGTATACAGAAACGCAGCACCTGCTCTGCTGATGGCCGGCTGGCCATACTGATTCACGGCATTCATCACAATCTCTTTTTCAGGCAGCTTCTGTTTGATTTTCTCCAGGAAAGGCTGGAAGCTTTCTGCAAGGTGGATGCTGTCTCCAAGCTCATTAAAAACTTCTCCCCTGTCACCAAGCTGATCGATATGCCAGCCATCAAAGTCCAGGTATTGGTATACCATTTTCTGCTGTTCTATCAGATGGTCCTGCCACCATGGATTGGTGGGATTCATGATCAGCAGATTGCTTTTCCAGCCGCCAGGGAGGGGATGGATGTCAGGCTCCGGGCTGCTCTGATCCTTAAAAAGCTGCCATTCACGGGGCAAGCCGTTATCTTCAAAAGATCCGTACAGTAGATTATATGCCATGGTTTTTATGTTCCTCTGTTTGGCTTCGCCGATATACTGCTGTACTTTCTGCAATGAGATGCGGCGGTTTGCGACATCCTCCCAATGGCCCGCCGGCAGCTTATCCTCCATCTTCAGGGGCTCCTGATGCTCAAAATGCCAGTCATAGAATTGAAGCCCATTAAGATGATAGCGGTTCAAGTCGGATATGATAGCGGCAGCTGTTTCGGGGGAAGAGTCAGCAAAGTCAGACAGAAACCCGTAGCGGGGAAACCGGCTCCAGCTGCTTGAAACGTCTACAGCAATTGTTTCGGTCTGTATGCTGCCGCCATTTTCCACAGATACGACGGCCAAGTAGCCTTTATAATTCTTTTCCGGAGGATTCCAGCTCCATCTGTGGGTGCCGGGAGCCTTCAGTTCTGCAGCCACTGTGTCCAATGGGCGGCCAAGATGATAATAGGTGACCTCCACCGTGCTCCCAGCCTCTGCTTTTATTGAAAATTGGACAGAGTCCCCGGGATTATAGCGGGCTTTATCGGTCTGCAGATTGAAAAATAAATCTTTTGACTCCTGCAGGGAGGGAGCATCATGAGTGGTTTTCTCTTCCTTTTCTTTCAGGCAGAAGCTGGCAAGCGCCGCCAGCAGCAGAAGTCCGAGGATGGCTGCTTTGCCTTTCAATATGATCACCTCTTTCAAAAAAGAAGGGCTAATCCCTGTCAGATTAGCCCCCTAGATCTTTTAGAATTTAATTTGAACCTTTTTGCCTTCTGCTGCAGGCACATTTACATACAATGTTTTTGAGTTTGTTTCATAAAAATAAGATTCTTTTGTTTGTGTCATTTCTTCCAGTGAGAAGACGGCGCGGTATTTCTTGCCGGCTGCCTGGATGCGCTTAGGCGCTTTCTCATTATTAAGCTTCAATGTCACCTGCTGGAGAGCTGAATCGTAGTTATCAGTCTCTTTCTTTTGGGTGAATTCGATCTTATTCGGTTTTTCATTCAGTGTAAAGTTTGTGATATCAAATTCACCGTCCTGATGGTCGAGTGATTTGCCGTCATCTTCATAGAAGCTGTAGCTTGCTTCTTTGTCCAAATAGGTGTCGAGCACCAGGTTTGTCAGTTCCTTTTCTCCTGTATACTGCTGGACTTCACGTGTTGGAATGATGCTGTCTTTTTTCACGAAAATCGGCAGATGCTCTAATGGGGCGCTGACATTGATTGTCTGTCCGCCTTTATATTCCTTCTTGGTCCAGAAGTCCACCCATGTGTCGCCTTTTGGCAGATATACATCGCGGCGTGTCTGTCCTTCTTTTACGACAGGGGCAAGCATCATAGAGTCGCCGAACATGAACTGGTCAGCAATGTCATATGTGTTGGCATCTTCCTGGTAGTGATAAACAAGCGGCTGCTGGACCGGCTTGCCTGTCTCGGAGGAATCCTTGAAGGCATTATAAAGATAAGGCATCAGCTGGTAGCGCATTTCAATATACTTCTTGGCGATTCCTTCAACCTCAGGCCCGAATGCCCATGGCTCCTGTCCCTGCTTTACTTCTGCTTTGGCGTCTGAATCATAATGGATACGGGAGAAAGGAAGGAAGGCTCCAACCTCGATCCAGCGTGTATAAAGTTCTTTATCTGGGCGGGAAGCAAATCCGCCAATATCATTACCGACGAAGGAAACACCGGATAAGCCTAGGTTCATATTCATCGGCAGGCTCATCTGAAGATGCTCCCAATTGCTTTCATTATCTCCTGTCCACAGTGCTGCATAGCGCTGGGAGCCGGCAAACATGTCACGCGTCAGGACAAACGGACGCTCATTAGGCTTATGCATGGCCCAGGCATTGTATGTTGCTTCTGCCTCGTCATGGCCATAAAGATTATGGTATTCCGTGTGCATGATTTTGTCATCTTCATATCCGAAATAAGTATCAAGCGGCATTGTATGATTATACTCTCCGCCATCCACAAAGACTGCAGGCTCATTCATATCATTCCAGATGCCGTCGATTCCTGCATCGAACAGGACGTTATGGTTTTTGGCCCACCAGTCCCGCACTTCCTCTTTGGAGAAATCAGGGAAAGCAGAGTCGCCAGGCCAAACTGGGCCAATGAAGTTTGTGCCATCCGGATTTTTGCCCCAGAAGTCTTTGGCAGTGCCTTCCTGATAGATTTTGTAATTTTCATCCTGCTTGACCGCAGGGTCGTTGATGGCAATAGCATGGAAGCCTTCCATTGATTTCAGCTTTGAAAGGGCATCTTTATATTTCTGATCCCAAGTGAAGACCCTGTAGCCCTGCATATAATCGATATCAAAATGCATGGTATCAAGCGGGATATTTTTATCTCGGTAGGTTTGGGCCACATCGGTAATTTCATCGGCGGTATAGCCCCATTTGCTCTGGTGCAGTCCCAATGTCCATTCGGCTGGCATGTCCATTTTGCCTGTCAGTTCAGTATACCGGTCAAGCACATCCGAAATTTCCGGTCCATACATAAAGTAATAGGTAAGCGGTCCGCCGTTGGCATAGAAGTAGTAATAGTCATCTGACTCGCTTGCCATTTCATAGTAAGAGCGGTAGGAGTTATCAAAAAGGATCCCGTAGGCTTTTTTGTCTTTCAGGCCCATAAAGAATGGGATGCTTGTATAAACATATTTTGTATCCTTTGTATAAGCATAAGCATCAGTATTCCACATCCCGATGCTTTCGCCGCGCTGGTTCATATTCAGGCCGGCCTGTTCGCCGAAGCCGTAGAAGTTCTCGCCCTTTTCGGTTTTCTTGAAAACATATGGCTTTCCATCTTCATAGCCGGATGAGGCACCGTTTTGAAGATAATCTTCATTGATTACTTGGCCCTCTTTATCAAGGAATTTCACCCCGAATGGCGACTTGCTTACTTTAATGGTCAGCTCGCCGGTTTTGATGGTATATTCTTTTTTGCCGTCTTCAGTGCTGAAGAGAGGAGTTTTCCAATCCTTCTTTGCAATGGCAGGAGTTTCTTCTTCTTTCTGGCCGTCCTTTAAGACAGAAACTTTGACAAGGTCTTCTGAATAAATACGTATAAATGCTTCATAATCGCCAAGGTCGAATTGGACCCCGTTTTTAAGCTTTTTCACACTCTTGGCTGAAAGAGTCTGAAGGTTCTCCTTTTTGAGCGGAGTGTCAGCCTCAGGCTGTGTGACTGCAAGCGCACCTGGTATGCTTGCAGATAGTGCGACACCGGCAGCGATTGCCGCGGCAGCCAGCATCCGGAGGGTTTTCCTGGACTTTGCCATATGTATCTCCCCAATTCTGTATAGTTTTTACAACCTGACTTTAGAGGAGAACGTGGAGGTGGTCAATACTTGTATATACAACTAAACAGATGAAGTCATTGGACCCAGAAGCCCCAGAAATGCTGCTGTGAAATCGTTTGCGTCACTTCGTGAAAGCGTTTTGCTGATTGATGCAAAATGAATCCTTTACACTAAGCCTTTACAGTTTGTCATATTAAAGGGGACTTATGGGTCAAATCCTGTAATATAGTAAAAAAAGGATTGGAACAGAGGAGAAGAGGGAAAGAGTAGAATTTGTTTGATGCGGGAGTTGGAAGTGGAAAAGAAGTGCCGGATTATCTTTTTGAAGCCCCAGCCAGTACCCGATGGCAGGCAGAAAGCCCCCGCAGCAGCCAGCCGCAGGAGTTTCCCAAATCATTCACCCTGGATTTTTTTAAGCGGAGTTTCTGCCGGGCCTTCGACAACTTCTCCTGTGTAAGAAAAGCGCGAGCCGTGGCACGGGCAGTCCCAGGTCCGTTCGCCATTATTCCATTCACATTCGCAGCCCATATGTGTACAGGTGGTGTCGACGATATGAAGGGCTCCTTCTTTATCCCGGTAGGCCCCGGCCCTTTTGCCATTTACGATGACAGGTGCACCGTGGTCCGGTTCAATATCATCGAGCTCGGCAGGGATATATTCGAGCTTCCCTTTAATCAGCTGGCCTGCAACATCGGTATTGAATTTAATGAATTCCTTGATGCTTGGATCGGCTTTAAATCGGGAAGGGGTGAATACTTCCTTATAAGGGCTTTCCTTTTTGGCAATAAAATCATTCAGCAAATGGGCAGCCGCAATTCCGTTCGTCATCCCCCATTTACGGTAGCCGGTGGCAACATAAATGTTCGAGGCATTTTCAGTGATTGGGCCAACATACGGGATCTTATCCAATGTGATTAAATCCTGTGCAGACCATCTGTATGGATACTCCTCTATGCCCATAACCTCCTCTGCGAATTCCTCCAAAGCCTCGTAATGCTTAAGAGTATCCGATTCGTGCCCGGTTTTGTGGCTGTCACCGCTGATAAGGACCAGCTTCTCGCCATTTACCGGTGTATAACGCAGGGAGCGTGTCGGCTGATCGGCACTGTAGTACATCCCGCCCGGATATTCCTCACGGGTCTTCACAGCGACAATATAGGATCTTTCCGGCTCCATTCTCGCAAAATAGAAGCCCTTGCCATCATAGAATGGGAAGTGTGAGGCGACAATCACATGCTTGGCTGTAACGGTTTGGCCATTCCTTGTTTTAACTGAGGCAGGCTGTCCTTCCTCAATATCGACAGCTGTCGTGTTTTCATACACTTTGCCGCCTGCTGCTGTAAATTCCTCAAGAAGCACCTTCAGGAATTTCAAGGGGTGAAATTGTGCCTGCCCCTTCATGACAGCTGCCCCTTTAATGTCTATGTTAAATGGGATGCTATCAGCAAAGCTGCTGTCGATTCCAAGCTTCTGGTAGGCTTCATACTCCTTTTGCACCTTGCCGGCAGCCTGGTCGGAAACCGCATAGATATAAGCGTCCTCGATACTGAAGTCACAGTCGATCTTTTTTTCCTCGACAAGGTTTTTTACAAAAGTGATTGCTTCTGCATTCGCCTGATAATAAAGCTTCGTTTTGTCTTCCCCAAAGTGGCTGATCAGCTCATCATAGATGACTCCGTGCTGGGCGGTCAGTTTGGCAGTTGTATGCCCCGTTGTTCCGTTGAGGACGTTTCCTGCTTCAAGGATCGCTACCTTAAATCCCTCTTTTGCGAGAAGGTAGGCAGCGGTGATTCCTGTAATTCCTCCGCCGACGATTGCGACATCAGTCTCGATATTTTCATTAAGCGCCTCATAGGATGAGAGCGGGGTTTCCCTCCAGTACGGTTCCGGAAACTGCGGCATTTGTGAATGATTCATATCTTTCCTCCTCAGGTTTTTCTTCTAGTAGATAATCTTTCCTTTCCAAGGGGGGCATATTCGTTCTTCTGCATAGCTGCTGTAAATTTCATACCCTTTTGGGCCGGAAGATAATCGCAGGAAAAAGAGTTGCGGCAGGGACGGAATTATTGGATAAAATAAGCAGCAAACTTAAATACTAGAAATGCAACTTTAAAATGGATGGGAAGATATGATGGTCACTCTTTCGTTTATATTGGTTTCCACAGGCTTGTTTGTGCTGACTCTTCTCTTTGATTTATTTGTTTTTAAAAGTACAGTCACTGAAGCAATTCTGAATATTTTTTATGCCGAAATCGCTGCAGGAAGGGTCATTGCATTGTTTGTTTTTTTCCTCGGCATGGGTTCCAGCCTGTTTATCGACATAAGGCTTTATAAAAATAAAAAAGCTGAAAAAGCACAGTCGAAGGGAAGTGGGAGCTGATGTTAAAAGAAAGTATATCGCTCAGCCAGCTGATGACGCTGGTCATTAATTTCCTGCTCGGCAGTGCGATTATCATTGGTGTCGGCAAAGGCGCAGAGCAGGATGCCTGGATAGCCATGGTCATTTCTACAGGCTTTGGAATGGGAATTGTCTACTTTTACTGGTTCCTGATCAGCCGACTTCCCGGAAAAAACCTTTATGAAATCATGGAGCACTGCTTTAAGCGCTATCTTGTCATTCCAATGGCATTACTATATGTCATTTATTTTCTCTACATATCCAGCAGGGTGGTGAGGGATTTTGGCGAGCTGATCGCGTCTGCCATTCTTCCCAATACGCCAATTGAAATGATATCCCTTACCATCGCTTTGACGATGGGCTATATCCTTTACCTTGGCATTGAAGTGCTTGGGCGGACATCTGAAATTTTCTCTCCTTATGTGGTGCTGTTTGTGCTATTGCTGACGATTTTCCTGCTGGCAAGCGGAAACCTGGAATTCAGCCGGATCGAGCCGGTCCTTGGCGAGGGCATCATGCCTGTGGCCAAAGCTGTTTTTCCTTCGCTGTTTGTATTTCCATTCGGCGAGCTTATCGCCTTTACGGTCATCCTCGGAAAAGTCACCAGCTTCAAATATGTCAAAAGAGTCTCATTAATGGGAACAGCGATTGCCGGGCTGCTGCTGACCCATGCGACCATTCTGATGGTCATGACGCTCGGTTCGGATGCGATGGTCCGATCCAATTTTCCGATGCTCAGTGCCGCAAGGCAGGTTTCCATCGGCAATTTTATTGAGCGGATCGATGCCCTCGTCGTTTTCATTATGATGCTCGGCATCCTGATAAAAGGCTCGGTCTTTCTTTTTGGCGCGCTGAAAGGGCTGGAATACGTTTTCCGGCTGCCCTATCGATACTTTGCCCTTCCTATGTCAGCGGTCGTGTCCCTGTTTTCTGTACTGATTTCGGTCAATTTTGCCGACCATCTGGAGGAAGGGCTTGTTGTAGTCCCTTATTTTGTTCATTTGCCGATGCAATTCGGCATTCCATCTGTCCTCCTGGCTGTCTTGCTGTGGAAAAACCGAAGCCGGAAGAGTTCCGGGAAAAATGGGGTGAAATGTTGAAACGCATTAAAACACTCAGCCGCATAAAAAGAGTCGAAAAAGAGAGGGAGGAAAAGACTGAAAAGGAAACTGGCGATAAGAGCCTTGACAGCTATGAGCTAGAAGAACTTAAAGAGGAATTATCCTGCCGTTTCGGGGCTTCAGCCGATCTGAAAATTGAAGAACTCAAGGCCGGAGCGGCTGATGCCCTTCTTTTTTATTTGGAAACCATGATCGACAGCAATGTGCTTAAGGAAATCATTCATTCAATTGCCAAAGAGCCAGGACCTGATTCAAAGGTAAAAACCATTGATGATGTCAAGGGCTACGGCAAAGAGCATTTCGGAGGATCAGGCTATAAGCTTGTAGAGACAGTCTCGCAAATGACTGACTTTATGCTTTCGGGAAGCATTATCCTTGCTTTTAAAGGTGTACCCCGGGCCATTTCCATTCCTGTTCCCACCACGGAAAGCCGGTCGATAGCTGAACCAAGCACTCAGACCGTCGTCAGGGGGCCTAAGGATGGATTTGTAGAAACTTTATCGGTAAACGTCAGTCTGATCCGCAGGAGGATCAAGAATCCCAGGCTTCAATTTGAGGAATTTACTATCGGAAATGACACGCGCACAACGGTCTTTATCAGTTATATGAAGGATATTGCCGACAGCGGGATTGTCGAGGAGGTCCGCAAACGGCTGAAAAAGATTGATACGGGCGCGATTTTAGAAACAGGGAATATTGAAGAACTGATTGCAGATAAAACGGCCACTCTATTTCCGTTGGCCCTCAACACCGAGAGGCCAGATGCAGTAGCGGCCAATCTGCTGGAGGGAAAGGTGGCCATCCTTTGTGACGGAACGCCATTTGTGCTGCTCGTGCCTGCGGTGCTGGTCGACTTTTTTTCCGTCTCAGAAGACTATTACCAAAACTTCCTGATGGGCACATTCATCCGTTTTATCCGCTATATTTCGTTTATGATTGCACTTATCACGCCTTCCCTGTATGTCGGCATTCTTACCTTTCATCATGAACTGCTTCCGACCACGCTGCTTTTGAGTGTAATCGCGCAGCGGGAAGGGGTGCCGTTCCCGGCTGTGATTGAAGTTCTGCTGATGGAAATCACCTTTGAAATCCTGCGTGAGGCAGGCGTCAGAATGCCGCGCGCTGTCGGGCAGACGGTATCGATCGTCGGAGCGCTCGTCATCGGGCAGGCTGCAGCCGAGGCGGGGATCATATCCAATATTATGGTCATTATCGTTGCCATCACAGCCATTGCCAATTTTGTTTCACCCACATACAGCTTCGCCAATGCCTCGAGGCTGCTGAGATTCCTGCTGATCATCACAGCCGCTTTCCTTGGCCTGTATGGAGTCCTGATTGTGCTTGTTCTGATGGTGGCTCACTTAAGCGCTCTCCGTTCCTTTGGAGTTCCTTATCTGGCCCCAGTAGCCCCGTTTATCATTGAAAGCCAGAAGGATGTGTTCTTCCGCTTTCCTTTCTGGAGCATGAATAAAAGGCCAAGCTATTTGAAGCCGCAAAAAGAAGAGAAGCAGCCTAAGACCGGCTCCCCTTCTCCGCCTCCGATGAATGGGGGTAATGGGAATTGAAAAAGATCATAGCTGTTATGGCTTTGTGCTGCCTGCTGACTGGATGCTGGGACCAAAAGGAGCTGGCAGAGGTTACCGTAATTACCGGTATGGCTGTGGACAAGGGGAAAGATGAAAAATACTACCTGTCTGTAGAAGGCATTAATGCTGCGGAGCTGAATAACCGGACTGCCGGCGGTAATGCACCTTCGATTGTGTATGGGAAGGAAGGGAATTCCCTGTCCGAATTGACGAACCAAATGAGTGAGGGCATTTCGCGAAACCTGGTTTATTCGCATATGAGGACTTTGATCATCAGTGAAGAAGTGGCGGAGGACGGGATGCTGGAGTTTCTGGATTACCTGGAGCGCAATAGGGAGATGCGGGATGATTTTAATATCGTAATTTCAAGGGGAGTAAGGGCCGAAGAAGTGCTGAAGGTGACGTACCAGTTCCAAAAGTCCACTTCCCTTAAGCTCCATACACAGCTGGACACGATGGAAGAAACCTGGGGAGGCGACCCCGGCGTGAGGCTGAATGATGTGATCAGCGCCTGGACGTCCCCTGGCCGGCAGCCGGTCATGGCTGCTGTTGCCATTAAGGGGGATCCGGAAAAGGGATCGAGTGTAGAGAATATGAAGAAAGTAACACCGGATGCGCTGGTTGTGCTGGATTCGCTTGCAATTTTTGAAGGCGGCAGGCTGGATGGTTTTCTAAGTCTTGAGGATGCTCGGAATTACCTCTGGACACAGGACAAGATTAAGAGTACAAGCCTAACAATAAGCTGCGGGGAAAACCGCTACATCGACATCAGAATCTATAATACAACAACAAAGACAAAAGCAAGGATTGAGGACGGCAAGGCGAAAGTTAAGATCGACATAAGAGGGGAGAGTTATTTGGAGGGCACCCAATGCGCTGATTCAGTCGACTCTGTATCAACTTATGAAGATTATGAGGAGAAGACAGAGAACCACATTGAAAAAATCGTTGCAGATACTATCAGAAGAGTGCAAAAAGAAGACAAAGCAGATATCTTCGGATTCGGTGATGTGGTCAGAAGAAAAGATTATAAACACTTCCACGAGATAGAAGCCGATTGGGACCAATACTTTTCTGAGGCGGATGTCGAGGTGACCGCTCTCATTAAAATGAGAAGGACGGGGATCAGAACCAAATCATTCTTATCAGAGACCAACTAGCTGATGTTTACAGGATGCGCCTGCGGGTAAAATCACTCTATAGGCTCGCCTGAAAAGCTTGTCTATTTATCTTAGCTAATTAAGGAGGCAAAAGATAATGGCAGAAGAACAGAAGCATATAGTAGGCGTTTATGATACACAAAGTGAAGCCATTGAAGCTGTAGAGGAATTAAGGGCCCAAGGCTATGACACAAAGGATATTTCAGTGGTAGGGAAAAATGATGATGACGTGGAAGCAGTAACAGAGCAGACAGGGACGAAGGCGGAAGAAGGCCTTGCTGCCGGAGCTGCTGCCGGAGGTACGCTCGGCGGACTTGCAGGACTGCTGGCAGGAGCCGGAGCCCTTGCCATCCCGGGCATCGGTCCGGTGCTCGCCGCAGGACCCCTTGCAGGAGCGCTCACAGGGGCAGCTGCCGGAGCCGGACTTGGAGGGCTTACAGGAGCCCTCGTCGGTATGGGGATTCCGGAAGATGATGCCGAGCATTACAGCGGCCAAATCAAGGAAGGCAAAATACTGGTGTTTGTTGACGGCAGATCGGACAAGCTGCGTGAGCAGAAAATGAATCCTGGTGAAGCTGGCATGCCGGACAATGAACCAGTTATGCCGGTCGACAACGTCTATGTTCCCCCTCAAGGGACAAGGTCGCCTGTCTCAGATGACCCGGAAATTGTAAAAGACAGAATGAAGGTCGACAACAATAAAATGTATTAAAGAAAGGGCACCCGCTGCAAAGGGTGCCTTTTTCCTTATGTTGAAAAACGGAGCGGCCAGTAGTATAACTAAGAAAAAAGGGGGATCTATATGCAGAATCAGCTATGGAATGGAGAAGTGTCCATTGCTCCCCTTGAGGCGAGGGAACTCCTGTTGAGCCAGTTTCCCGAATTGGCGCCTGCTGAGGTGGAGCACTTTGGAGAAGGCTTTGATAACAGAGTGTTTTTAGTCAATGATGAATATGTATTCCGCTTTCCGCGGAAAGCGGCAGCAGAAGAGCTGTTGAAGACAGAAAGCCGGATACTGCCTGAGCTCCGAATTGCTGCCGGAGTCGATTATCCTGTGCCGGTATTTAGCGGAAAACCTGATAAAGGCTATCCGTGGTTTTTTTCCGGATACAGAAAAATCAGCGGATCAGCTCCAGCCGGGCCGGGCGGGACGAAGTCGGCCATCAGGCTGGCTGAATTCCTGAAACAGCACCACTCTTTTCCCGTTAAAAGAGCTAAGGAACTTGGCGTCCCGTTTGATACATACAACAGGCTTGATATGGAAACAAGGCTCGTGAAGATGGAAGAGTACGCAGAAAAAGGGAAAGCGGCTGGAATCCTTAAGGAGGAAGAAAGCCTTTTTTCTTATATCAAAAAAGCCATACCCATAAAAGTGGAATGTGATCCAGTTCTTGTGCACGGCGATCTGCATATAAGAAATATCCTGGCCGATCCTGAAGGGGAAATCAGCGGAATCATTGACTGGGGCGATGTTCATCTCGGCAATCCGAGCATTGACCTTTCCATTGCGTACAGCTATCTCCGGCCGGATGCCAGGGAAGAGTTTTTTGGGGCATATGGAGAACCTGGGCCCGAAGCAAGGGATCTCGCAAGATTCAAAGGCATCTATACAGCCTTGCTGCTTGCGGTATATGCCCATGACCGCGGGGATGCAGTTCTAGTTGGCGCTGCAAGTGACAGCCTGGCCCTGGCGCTGGCTGACTGAACCGGTACATGAAGATCCCCTTTTCATTTCATACTAGTTATATGAAAGGGGGCCATCTTATGCCCGAGCTTCCTGAAATGGAAACCTACCGCCAGCTGCTGGGCCGTCAGCTGACGGGGCTTATGATCACAGAGGCCGAAATCAACAGAGAAAAATCTATCAATGTTCCGCCGGCAGAATTTACCAGGCAGGTGCAGAACAGCACAATCACAAGCATCGATAGGCGCGCAAAGCATCTGATCTTCCGGCTCAGCTCCGGAAAAAATCTTCTCCTCCATCTGATGCTTGGAGGATGGATGTATCTTGGCAATGACGAAGATAATCCTGACAGGACAAAGCAGGTGATCCTGTCATTTGGCAGCCGGAAGCTGTACTTCATCGGCCTGCGGCTCGGCTACCTGCATCTGCTTTCTGCTGAGGAGCTCGAGAAAGATTTTGAAGAACTTGGACCCGAGCCTCTGGATCCTGGATTTACGGCAGCCTCATTTGCCCAGTTATTGGAGAAAAAGCGCGGAATGCTCAAGACATCGCTTGTGAATCAGCATTTCATTGCAGGAATCGGCAACTGCTATTCAGATGAAATCTGCCACCAGGCCGGGCTTTTGCCGATGAGGAAAATCGAGGAGCTCAGCGAAATGGAGAAGAGCAGACTGTATTCGGCAATAAAAACAGTGTTTGCAAACGCAATCCAGAGCGGAGGCTATATGGATGAGCCGCTTTTTAAAGGCGATCTGATAACCGGCGGTTATAATGAACGCTGCATGGTATATGACAGAAAAGGGGAAAGCTGCCTCCGCTGCGGCTCACAGATCGTAAAGGAAGAAATTTCATCACGGAAAACCTTTTATTGTCCAGGCTGCCAGTCGTGAATTCTTTTTTATATGCGTAAAAATAGCCCAGGGAGGAGGTCCTTGGGCTTTTTATGTTTTTACATGAATTGGCGGCCCGATTTTTAAGGCAGGCTGGCGTTTTCTAATTGATGAGCCGGTTAATTTACCAGCTTAAAGATTTTTTCGATCAATTCGCGGAATAATCTACCGAATTTCCTTCTTTTTTAATCAAATGAAAAGATAATCTACCAAGTCCAGCTTACAGCCTATTTCGCCGCCCTGAAGACCTGCATCATCCAGCTCGGCGCTGGACCATATGTCGAGCTGCCCCTTTATTTGATTTCCTCACTAGTTTCCTCCGGCGCCGGGTCGACCGTAACAGAATCATGGGTGTGCATGGCGGCACGCAGATAATGGATGAACATGCCGCCAACTAGCCCCAGGCAAAGGATAAAGCCGGCAGTAATGATCCATGAAAGAAGCATATGTCCTCCCCCTTTCTTATAGTTGTCCTCACTGAACTATATGCAGGGGCATGAAAGATATTGCCTATCGGCCATAAGCTGCTTCAGAATCTGACAGGCTTCTCCTGAATACATATTTATGAAGAATAGAAATAAGGGGGCGGGCTGCATGCAGCTGGTGAAAAGCGAAATTGAACGGTTAAAGCAGCAGCTTTTAAGTGAGCAGACACCGGACGGTTCCTGGAATCATCCTTTTGATACAGGGTGCATGACCGATATTTATATGATTGTCCTTTTGCGGATGCTTGAGGAAGAGGATGAGGAAGAGCTGATCAAAGAGCTGGCAAAGGGAATCCTGAGCCGGCAGGGAAAGGACGGGGCATGGCGGCTTTTCCATGACCATTATGAAGGGAGCCTTTCACTAACGATTGAGGCCTATTACGCGCTCCTCTACTCAGGGTATTATGAGAAAAATCATCCTGCTCTGGTGAAGGCAAGAAGGGTTATTACAAAAGGAGGGGGCCTGAAGAAGGCAGGAATGTATACGAAAATCATGCTTGCCTTGACAGGGCAGTATCCATGGCCCATTCTTTTTCCGGTCCCGATGGAAGTGATCCTCCTGCCGAGAAGCTTTCCGCTCAATATGTATGATATTTCGGTCTTTGGCCGCTCCAATCTGATTCCGGTCATTCTTCTGGGCAATAAAAAATTCAGCAGAAAGACGGCCTTGAGCCCGGATCTTGGCGATTTATCCGTCAGGGATGATGATGATCCATGGCCGGAGCTGAGGAGTGCAGAATGGAGGAGCTTAACTTCTTTTCTTGCCGCCGGGGTTAAGGCGCTTGTGGGCATTCCGCGTCAGATCCGGGCATGGTCGATAGAAAAAGCGAGGGAATATATGCAGTCGCATACAGAGCCGGACGGGACGCTTTATAATTATTTCAGCAGCACATTTTATATGATTTTTGCTCTGCTGGCATTGGGAGGCGGCCCGGAGGAACCCGCGATCAGAAATGCTGTTGCCGGCTTGAAGCGGATGACTGTAAAAGCCGACGGCCGTACGCATATTCAATATACAACGGCTGCTGTCTGGAATACAGCACTGATCAGCCATGCCCTTCAGGAAGCAGGCGTCCCTCCGAAAGAGAATGCCATCCAAAAAGCCAACCAGTATCTGGCGGGCCAGCAGCATCGCCGGTTTGGGGACTGGATTGTCCATAATACAAAGGCAGAGCCGGGCGGCTGGGGATTTTCGCGTTTCAATACAATCAATCCTGATGTGGATGACACAACCGCCGCCCTGAGAAGCCTTTACCAGCCTGCCCGGGAAAAGCCGCATTATGATGATATATGGAAAAAGGGTCTTCTTTGGACACTGTCTATGCAGAACAGGGACGGGGGCTGGCCTGCGTTTGAAAGGAATGTCGATAAGAAGCTGCTGCATCTCCTTCCCATCCAGGGAGCAGAGTTTATCCTGACCGATCCCTCAACTGCCGACCTGACGGGGAGGACTCTTGAATTCCTTGGCAAGGCCGGCTATTCGGATGCTTCTCTTCCGCCTATCAAAAAAGCGGTCAAGTGGCTCAAAAAGCATCAGGAACCGAATGGATCCTGGTATGGCCGCTGGGGAATCTGCTATATATACGGAACCTGGGCGGCAGTAACCGGAATGGCGGCTGTTGGTGTCACATTAGAGGATAAAAGCATGAAAAAAGGGATCGACTGGCTTTTGTCCATCCAGAATGAAGATGGCGGCTGGGGAGAATCCTGCCGGAGCGATATGGAGAAAAAGTATATCCCGCTGAAGGAAAGCACCCTCACCCAGACCGCATGGGCCGTTGATGCCCTTGCTGCTGCCGGCATGGCGGATAGCACGCCAGCAAGGAAAGGGGCTGCCTTCCTGGTGAGGGAAGGCAAGCGCAAGGATTGGACTGCCGATTATCCAATGGGTCAGGGGATGGCCAATTTCTTTTATATTCATTACCACAGCTACCGCTGTATATGGCCGCTCCTGGCCTTGAGCCATTATATAGAAAAAAGTGAAGCCCCGGACTGAAATCCGGGGCTTTATCTATTCAACCTTCCATTGGCAATCATCAGTAGAATCAACCTTCTTGTCTCTGATAATCCGGTAAAAGGCTTTGCCGTCACTTGGATTGCCGTCAGGGAAATCCATCGGGAATAGAGCGAAGAACACAAAATAAAAAGAGAAATAGATAAATTGGTACCAAAGCAAAGATGCTTCAAGTACGCCTGAGCCGATCAGGTAGTTGATAAGAAAGATACTGATCATGTTGAAGAGTGTGCCGCCAAGATATATAAAAGAGAGGCTGATTTTATTTTCGTACTTCAGGCTTTGGAACTCACAGCCGCTATACCAGAAGTAGAACCGCTTTATCTCAAAGTATTTAAAAGAAAATAAACTTTTACCGCAGCCGATAATGACTTTAAGGCCCTTCCCTCCAAAGATTCCGGCGAAAAAAACATGTCCGGCCACATGGATGAGTGTCACGATAGGAAAAACAATAAAAAATGCCTGCATAAACTTTACAAAATCATCGAAGCCAAACACATTGGTGTCCTCCTGATTGTCTCAATTGTAATTCCTCCTTTATCTACCCTTCCTGCCAGCACAATAACAGGTTTTCCCCTTCCAATATTTACGCCTTCCGCAAAGTCTGACCAGCTCCTAAGCCCCAGGTCCTATATGAAAATAAAGCTCAGGCTCGTTATAGGATTTTGGCTGGAAAGGTAAGATGGAAACATGAAAGGAGGAAACGTACATGAAAAAATTTGGCTTACTTTTAGCAGGGGGAATCGCAGGGCTGGTGCTTCTATCCAATTTGGGGCCGATGATCGGCCTGGCCATCTCATTGCTGATTCTATACTTCGTATTCAAGCAGTTCCTGAAGGCTGATTCAACAGGGGCAAAAATCGGCTGGGGCATTGTCGGGGTGTTCGCCCTCACGGCAGCTGCCTCCAATATTCCGGCTATCCTCGGAATTGCCGCTGCTTACATCCTTTATGTGATCTATAAAAAGTGGAATGACAAGAAAACATTTGTCAAAGAAGACCAGGATCCATTCACTAACTTTGAAAAAGAATGGTCAAAAATCAATCAATATTAATCTGAAAACGAAAGGGAGATTATTATGGCAAACTTATTTACCAGACTGAAAAATACCATCATGGCAGATCTGCACGAGGCAATGGACCAGAAAGAGCAGAAGAATCCGGTATCACTTCTTAACCAGTACCTGCGCCAATGCGAGCAGGAAACAGAGAAAGTCCGCAAGCTCCTTGAGCGCCAGTATTCTCTGAAAGAGGAATTTGCAAAAGAATATAAGGGAGCGGCTGAATTGGCTGAAAAGCGCAAGCGCCAGGCAGAAGTTGCTTCAGAGGCAGGGGAGACAGAATTATCCCAATTTGCAGTCCAGGAACAGCTTCAATATGAAGAGCGGGCTGTAAGGCTGAAGCAGGCCCTCGAGCAGGCTTCCCAGCAGCTGGTTGAGCTGGAAAGAAAATATGAAGATATGAAGCATAAGCTGAAGGATATGCATATCCGCCGCCTTGAGCTCATGGGAAGGGAAAATGTGACCAGGGCCAACCGCAAGATGGACCAGGTGATTGACAGCAGCTCCCAATCAGGCAAAGCTGAATCAAGGTTTGAAAATATCGAGTCATATCTTGACCGGCTTGAGCAGAAGGTGAACGATGCCTACTATCAGAGCACAATCGATTCAAAAATCGCCCAGCTTGAAAAAGATATGAAAAAGAAAGAAACTCATTCTATTTCATAAAACAAACTGGTATTCTAAAGAGGCGTAGAGTTCCTGCGCCTTTTTTCGCCATTATGCTGAAACAGCTTACAATAGAGAATCGCGTACATCATGCGCCAGTCATCATGAAGGGAGGAAATGATCAATGCTTAAAAAAATCAAAAGCGAATATATCAGCTGGATTCTATTGCTTGGTGCCCTTGTCCTTTTTCTGGAGGTATCTTTTTTTAATCACGGGCTGATTTTCTCCCTTCTGGTTTCGATTGGAATGGTGTATTTCGGAAGGAAACGCCTTCCCCACAGCTCCGGAAAAATCCTCTTCTGGGCAGGACTTGCCTTCTTTGTCATCAGTGTCTTCAATATGATGACCTTCAAATTTTTCCTGCTGGCCATCCTGATCCATTTTGTCATCCAATATGCGCAGTCCAAACGGGACGCCGACCGTATCAGGCCGGTCATCAAGGAAGCAGATCCTTTTGATTCAAAGCCGAGTGAAGAGATCATCAAAGGGCGCCCGCTTTTTGAAAACATTCTGTTCGGGCGGCAGAAAACGCCTGAGCATGTATATGAATGGAGCGACATCAATATCCAGGCCGGCATCGGCGATACGATCATCGATTTGAGCTATACGGTGCTCCCAAAAGGGGAGACGGTCATATTCATCCGCAATTTTATCGGTAATATACAGATCCTTGTTCCGTATGATCTCGAAGTGAATGTGTATCATTCTGTGATTGCCGGATCTGCCGGTATTTTTGATAAACGAGAGCCGCAGATGTTCAATCAGACACTGCAGTTCAAAACACCAGGCTATGAAGAAGCAGAGCAGAAGATTAAGATCTTTACTTCGCTCCTTGTTGGGGATATCGAGGTGAAGCGTGTATGAAGACAATCCAGCGGCAGATTGCGTTAGGACTGTCGGTTGCTCTCCTTGTGTCCATCTTTCTTGGCGTTTCCTATTTTACCGTCTTTCCGCTGGCCGATTGGAGCGGGCTTTGGGAACGGGAGATCATGGATATTCCCTTTCTCCTGTTTGCAGCAAGCATCTGTGCGGCAATCGGCATTCTCTCTGGGCTTGTATCCGGCATCTACAGGAAAAAACAGCTCCAGACGGTTGACGACTGGCTTTACCAGCTGGAGGAAGGCAGGGCCATCAGCCTTCATGATGATAACACCCCTTCAGAGCTCCAGCCCCTATGGATGAGGGTAGGCAAAATCCAGCGGCAGATTTCGGAGCAGGCAAAGATTTCGCAGAAGCTTGCGACAGAAAAGGCAGAGGATCTGGAAAGCCGGATCCAGGAAATCATTTCCCAGGAGCGCAACCGGCTGGCGCGCGAGCTTCATGACTCTGTGAGCCAGCAGCTGTTCGCGGCCTCCATGCTGATGTCTGCCATCAATGAAACACGGAGCCAGGAAGACAGGGAAACCAAGCAGCTGAAGATGGTCGAAGCGATGATCCATCAATCACAGCTTGAGATGCGCGCCCTGCTCCTCCATCTGCGTCCGGCCGCCCTGAAGGGAAAAACACTGCAGGAGGGCATAGAAGAGCTGCTGCTTGAGCTCTCCCAGAAAGTCACCATGAAAATCCAGTGGAAGGTTGAAGAGTTTTTGATGGATAAAGGAGTCGAGGACCATCTGTTCCGGATCCTCCAGGAATCTGTCTCCAATACGCTGCGCCATGCCAAGTCGACCCAGCTTGAAGTGCTGCTGATCCAGAGGGACGGGCTGATCATCATGCGGATTGCCGATGATGGGATCGGATTTGACGTCGAGGAAACGAAGGCAGGCTCTTATGGGATGCAGAATATGTATGAACGGGCAGTGGAGATCGGCGGCTCCCTGAAAATCATCAGCCTCAAAAATAAAGGAACGCGCCTCGAAGTGAAGGTGCCTATGATGAAGAGTGAGGGTGAAGAGAATGATTAAAGTATTATTTGTTGATGACCATGAAATGGTTAGGATCGGTGTATCTTCCTATCTTTCCGCCCAGCCGGATATCGAGGTGATCGGGGAAGCTGACAACGGCCGGACAGCGATTGATCTGGCCCTTGAGCTCCGGCCGGATATTATCCTGATGGACCTGGTCATGAAGGAAATGGACGGAATCGAGGCAACACGTGGAATCATTGAAGCGTGGCCGGAAGCGAAGGTGATTATCGTCACAAGCTTCCTGGACGATGAAAAGGTCTATCCTGCACTGGAAGCAGGTGCTTCCAGCTATATGCTGAAAACGTCCAAGGCAAGCGAGATTGCCGATGCGGTCCGTGCTACTTTCCATGGCCAATCGGTGCTTGAGCCTGAGGTTACAGGGAAAATGATGGTGAAAATGCGGCAGAAGCAGACTGTGCTTCCCCATGAAGAGCTCACGAGCAGGGAAATGGAAATCCTGCTGCTGATGACAGAAGGGAAGACGAACCAGGAAATTGCGGATGAGCTTTTTATTGCCTTAAAGACAGTGAAGACGCATGTCAGCAATATCCTCAGCAAGCTTCAGGTCCAGGACCGGACACAGGCTGTGATTTATGCGTTTAAGCATTCGCTGGCGAACTAACCGGGGATTCTGTTTTTTTAAAAGCTGAAGACTGTAGATAAACTTGAACAAATCATCGAGTTTATTTACAGTCTTCTTTTACTTATAAATGGGGGCTGTTGATTTCCGCTGCAGGCACTTCGCTTTCCGCGGGGCGGCGCTGAGCCTCCTCACGCTTGCGCGCTGCGGGGTCTCAGCCCTGCCGCTACTTCCCGCAGGACGTTGAATCCTCTTCTTCGCAATTGCACCGCACGAGAAAAATGCGCATGCATTTTATGAGGAGTCTTCGTGCCTTCCACTGCAATCAACAGGTCTTCGGAATTTTGTGGCAATCCTTCAATCCATATGAATGAGATGTCTCCTAAATGGGGCTGTTGATTTCCGCTGCAGGCACTTCGCTTTCCGCGGGGCGACGCTGAGCCTCCTCACGCTTGCGCGCTGCGGGGTCTCAGCCCTGCCGCTACTTCCCGCAAGAGTCTTCGTGCCTTCCACTGCAATCAACAGGGCTCTATAATTTTATGGGAATTCTTAACTCCCTTGTACACTAGTCTCCCTATAGCCGAAAAACTCCTGCCCACCACCGGGCAGGAGTTTTCATCAATCCCTCTTAAAAGGAATGACTGCAAAAACCAATATAACCGCTGCCAATCCCAGCGCTGTGTAAGATACTGCAGCATGTTCATCCCAGTTCCTGACGGCGATGCCGATGAAGGCCCAGACAAAGACGAGCGGGTATACGGGGTCGCTGTTTTTGATCCGGAATATGATGGCTAGGGCTGAAGCGACGCAGAGCATGATGATTGTCCAGGCGGCATCCGGCAGGCCGAAACCGTCCCAGCCGATATACTCGAGATAATAGCTGATATTTGCAATGACTGCGACGCTGACCCAGCCGAGATAAACGGAGAAGGGCAGCCTGTCGAAGAAGGATGGGCTGGCAGCCTGCAGACGGACATAAAGAAAGATCAAAGTTAGCAGAAGTCCGATCAGCAGCAGGACTGATACAAGGAAGAATTCATAATGCCAGGCAAAAATCCACGCGCTGTTCAGCAGGCAGCTGAGGATAAAGAACAAGCTGGTATTTTCATAAAGCGGAAGGTTCCGCCGGTCCTTTGGAAATTCCCTCAGTACCCAGATCCCCAGCAGTATATAAATAAGTCCCCATATTGAAAATACATAGCCGGCAGGGGTGAACAGCACACCGAGCCGGTTCGAGATTTCCCCGGTGGTCTGCCCATTCAAGGGAAGCGCATTTGCCAGTATATTAACGCCCACAACAAGTAAAAAGAAAATAACATGCAGGATGGCACGAAGCATCAATATTTCTCCTCTCTCTATAAATTGAGCATGGTGGCAGGCACCAGCTGCCTATTTACCTTATTCCTCACAGAGGGAGAAGATAACCACTGGGGAGAGCGCTGATCTATGCAAAAGAATGAAAAAGCCCTCAATATCATGCTCCAGCCGGGTGTGGCCGGTCAGCTACTGCTGCACAAGGGAATGTATACCCCTAATAATCAGGCTTGCAAAATGATTCTGACAACGGTAAAATATAGCTAACTATAACAAAGGGAGGTGGAGAAGAGATGAATAACGCTGTTTTGCTGCGCGGAGACTGGATGTCATACCTGTCGATCTGCCGTGCAATTTTTCATGAAGCTGCTGTTAACGGGACAAGTCTGTCCATTTTCAGCAGATTCATATGGAAAACAAAACGGTGAGAAACATCTCTGATCCGCTTATTTATGAACGGGCAAAAGGGGAGCTTCTTATGGATGCTCCCCTTTTTTTTGGCTTTGTCCTGCTATCAGGACGGGTCTGTCATAAAAGCAGGGCCATGGGTGAATTTTTCCCATGGCTTTTTATTATGCAAAAAAATAACTGAAATTTGGAGGAAATGAAAAATGATCGCATGCAGCGGAAATGATATAGCAAAAATGTACGCAGGCACAACAATCTTTGAGGAAGTGGCTTTTGAAATTCATGAAGGGGACCGCGTCGGCCTTGTAGGAAGGAATGGCAGCGGCAAGACAACTTTATTCAAACTGCTGGCCGGCATCGAAACACCTGATAAAGGCCAGGTCCATTGGAAAAAAGGCACGAGGATTGGCTATCTCTCGCAGATCCCTGAATATCCTGAGCATTTTTCAGGCAGGGATGTACTCCTTCAGGCATTCAAGGAACTGACAGTGGTTGAGAGGAAGATGAAAGAGTGCGAGCAGGCAATGGCCGAGGAAAAAGATGCTAGCAGGCTGGAGCGGTATATCGCAGAGTATGGCGTGCTTCAGGAGCAATTTGCCCACGGCGGCGGCTATGAAATGGAGGCAAGTCTGGCCAGGGTGGCATCTGGCCTGAAGATTGAAGATTTGCTGAGCAAAAGCTTTTCGTCCTTGAGCGGCGGGGAAAAAACAAAAGTATCCCTCGGCTTCACCCTTCTCCAAAATCCTGATTTCCTCCTGCTCGATGAGCCGACTAATCATCTGGATATCGATGCGGTAGAGTGGCTGGGGGTATTTTTAAAAGAATACGATGGAACGGTGATTGTTGTATCCCACGACCGCTATTTCCTGGATGAAATCGCCAACAGGATTTTTGACCTTGAAGATGGGGAGCTCACTTCTTATCAGACCGGCTACAGCGGATTTGTAAAAGAAAAAGAAGAAAGGCTTTTGAGGGAATTCCAGCAGTACGAAGAGCAGCAGAAGAAAATCAAGAAAATGAAGGAAGCCATCAAACGCCTGCGTGAATGGGCCAATCAGGCCAACCCGCCGAATGAGGGGCTGCACAAAAGGGCGAGAAGCATGGAAAGAGCGCTTGAACGGATGGAAAAGCTCGACCGTCCCATCCTGAACCGGAAGAAAATGAATATGGAACTTGATTCTGCCCAGCGGAGCGGCAAGGATGTAGTGGTGGTGAAAGGGGCTTCCAAGCATTTTGGCAGTCAGACGCTTTTTGAAGATGCCTATCTCCATATCCAGTTTCAGGAAAGGACAGCGATTGTCGGCAGCAACGGCAGCGGCAAGTCGACACTCTTGAAAATGATCCTCGGCGAGGTGCCGGCAGATGCAGGCGAGGTGCGGATTGGGAGCAATGTGAAAATAGGCTATCTTTCGCAGCATATCCAGCCTGGCTCGGAAGATGAAACCGTCCTTGAAGCATTCCGGAATGAGGTTTCTGTGGCAGAAGGGGAGGCGCGTAATATCCTGGCAGGCTTCCTGTTCTACGGCCATGCGGTCTTCCGCAGGGTGTCCAAATTGAGCGGCGGTGAAAAAATGCGCCTGCGGCTCGCCCAGCTGATGTACCAGGATATCAACTTTCTGATTCTGGATGAGCCGACAAACCATCTCGACATTGAATCCCGGGAGGTGCTGGAGGAGGCGCTGCAGGACTATAAAGGGACCATTCTCGCAGTCTCGCATGACCGCTATTTCCTGAATAAGCTGTTCACCAGGATCAGCTGGATTGAAAACCGGCAGCTGCTTACCTTTGCTGGCAGCTATGATTGGGCTAAGGGGAAGAAGGCAGAAAAAAAGCAGGCGTCCTTTACAAAAGAAAAGCTTGCGAAAAAGAAGCCGGCAGTGCATCGTGCAGTCCAAAAGGTGAGCAGTGAGAATCCTGAGCAGACCGAAAAAGACATTATGCTGATAGAAGCGGAAATCTCTGCACTGGACGGCAGACTGGAGGCTGAAAAGGATTTGTCTGCCCTGCAAAATATGTTCAGGGAGAAAGAAGAGCTGGAACAAAGAAGAGAAGAATTGTATAGGAAGCTGGAAGAATGCCTTTCATAACAGACAGAAGCCGGATGAGGATCCGGCTTCTTCATTTTGGATCTATTAGAATATCTTCTTTTTATCACGCTCATCCTTCAGGATCTCCACCGCTTCACGGAAGCGCATGCTGTGGACGATTTCCCTTTCCCTCAGGAAGCGGAGGCTGTCATTCAGATCAGGGTCGTCAGAGATGTCGATCAGCCATTGATAGGTGGCCCGTGCTTTTTCCTCTGCCGCGATATCCTCGTACAGGTCGGCAATCGGGTCCCCTTTCGCCTGTATGTAGGAGGCGGTCCATGGGACACCGGCGGCATTATGATAAAACAGTGCACTGTCGTGATTAACATAATGCTCGCCAAGACCCGCTTCCTTCAGCTGTTCAGGGGTGGCGTCCTTGGTCAGCTTGTAAATCATAGTAGCGATCATCTCAAGATGGGCGAATTCCTCTGTTCCGATGTCTGTGAGGAGTCCGATCACTTTTTCCGGGATGGTATAGCGCTGATTCAAGTAGCGGAGGGCAGCCGCCAGCTCGCCGTCTGCTCCGCCGTACTGCTCGATTAAGTACTTCGCCAATGTCGGATTGCATGTGCTTACTTTCACTGGATATTGCAGTTTTTTCTCATAAACCCACATGAAGGATCCTCCTTATACTTGCCAGGGCCAGGGTCCCTGGCTCCATTTCCAGGTGTCGCCGGGGTTGTTGCTGACCCCGAATTGCAGGAGCGGCCCGAATTCTTTTTCGTATCGCTTCTTCAGTTTTCGTGAATAGTCGGAGAACTGCTGGAACTGCTGCAGAGCCTGCCTGTCGCCGGGATGAGTATCGAGGTATAATGTCAGCTCCACAAGCACGAAATCGGCAGCCTGAATCTCATGCATCAGCTGGTAATAGTCACTGCCCATCTGTTTAGCCATGGCCATGGATTCCTTTCTTATAAGGATTATCATAATAATCATAGAGAGGCTTCCAGAGCGTTCCCCTCATCAGGGCTTCGTGGGGCGGGAATTGCTCAAGATTCGGCGGCTGAAAATGCATATATAATTGAGGCGGTGTACTGTAGTATTTGATTTTCAAAGGCGGGCAGGGATCATAAGGGCTGTGGTAGGGACTATAGGCTTTCATGGGGGTAAAATGCACTTCATTCTGATAGTTCAAGCCTTTAACCTCCTTCAGGATAAAACTCGTCATTTCATCTTATGCGGAAAATGGGAGGATATAACTGATGCGAACGGGAAGGCAGGCTCCTTCCTGTTAAAAAGCGGAATCACCAGCGTAATCCTGCATGAGGATAATAATTCATAGACTTGTCTCATATCTTTTAAAAGTATGGCTGCCGGCCAAAGATCGAGAGACAAGGAGAATCTGAACAATGAATTCGTTTTTAAAGGGAACACTCGTGTTGGTAATTGCCTCTTTTTTGGGGGAGTGCATAGAATTTCTGGTCAATATGGTGCTGGCACGGGAATTGGGCGAACAGGGGCTTGGGATGTATATGTCGATTCTTCCAACGATATTCCTTGTAATGCTGCTTGCCAGTTTTGAGCTGCCTATTTCCGTTTCTAAATTCGTCGCGGAAAAAGAAGAAAAATATCATCGGAGCATGCTGGGGCATGCCATCAGGCTGACCATCGTTTTTTCCTCGGTGCTATTTCTTGCCGCGATCGCCATTCTGCCTTTTGTCCCGGTTTTCCAGCACTTCTCTCCGCTGCTCAGATGGCTGGTCATCCTCCTGATTCCGATCATTTCTTTTTCATCGATTGCCCGCGGATTTTTTATGGGGAAGAACGAGATGGGGAAAATTGCCTACACCAGCCTGCTGCGGAAGCTGGTCCAGCTGCTGCTGCTTGTTTTTCTGTATCAGCTCTTTGACTTTAATACAGAAACAGCGATGCTGGTCGCCATCTGTACGTTCATCGGCAGTGAAATCGTCATTTTCCTGTATCTGCTGCATGTGTTTTTTATTCAGTATCATCAGCTGAAGGGACGTCCTTCGGAAAGCCTGAAGGGGGCGGCGGTGAGGAAGAATCTGATGGCTGTGTCCATCCCGACGACTGCTTTGCGTGTATTCCATTCTATTACACATGCCATACAGCCATTTTTGATAAAAGCTGCACTTGTGCAGGCCGGCCTCAGCCAGGAGATGGCACTCGGGCAATTTGGGATGCTGACGGGAATCGCCATGGCCATCGGCTTTTTTCCTGCTTTTATTGCCCATTCCTTTTTGATCATGCTGATTCCGGCAGTGTCCAAGGCCCAGGCACGCAGCGAAACGGGTGTGCTCATCGGGCTGCTGAAGCAGGTGATGCTGATTACGGCCATCTATGGCATTCCTGCAGCTGCTGCCATCTATTTCTTTGCGGAGCCGCTAACAGAAACATTTTTCCATTCCTCGGATGCCGCTGTATATCTGATGCTGCTGTGCCCTTATTTCCTGCTCCATTATTTTGTCATTCCCATGCAGGCTTATCTGATCGGACTCGGTCTGATGAAGGATGCTTTTATCCATACTGTCTGGTCCACGCTCGTTTCGTTTTCGATCATGTATTTCCTCGGCGGGAGGCTTGGGATGGACGGCATTATCATCGGCATGAATACAGGGATTATGCTGCTGACATTCATGCATTACCTGACCATATGCAAAAGAATCGGCATCACCTTCTGGACTCTTAAGGCTGACAGGCCGGGGATTCTCTAAAAGGATTTTCCAGCACAATGGAGAATTGATAGGTGGAAGGGAGAGAAGCTTATGGATCGAACGCTCAGAGGCCACCATTTATTATGTGTCCACGGTTTTCGCGGGATGGGCTACAGTCAGGGATTCGTTGAAAATATGGCAGAAATTGTGGAGGATATCCGCAATGACCGCAAGCAATTCCGGATAAAGGCAGTGGCTGATTTCGACCACGCCTGCCAGGCATGCCCGCATAAGGGAAAGGTGATTTGCGAGGCAAGCGAAGGGTCTAACACCCATGTGCTGTCCATGGATGCAAAGGTGATCGAGCATCTTGGTATAGAGGAAAACAGGGAATATGATAAGCATCTGCTGCTCAGCCTGACAGCTGCCAAGGTCCATCCGGATGACCTGGATTATTTATGTGAAGGCTGCTCATGGCTTCCCTATGGAGTATGCAAGGAGGGAATCTCCCGCTTGAGGGAAAAGTACAGGCATGAGTCAATGACATAATTTTTTTTTGAAAACTGTAGGGGAGGCATTCCTTTTATGCGTTTATTAAATGAAAACGCAAATGGGGAAAGGAGAAGAAAGCATGCTGCCCCAATATCATGAAAACACAAACGGCCACAGCCGTTTTGACCAGCTGATCAAGGAAAACGGACTATTTATCTATAAATATATTTATTCGCTGATTCGCCATAAAGAGCAGACAGAAGACCTTTATCAGGAGGTTCTGATATCTGCCTTCCTCGCTTTTCCGGCCTTCAAGGAAGAAGCTAAATTCAGGAGCTGGCTGTACAGGATTGCCATCAATAAGTGCAGAGACTTCTGGAGAAAAGAGAAAAAGGAAAAGAGATTCTGGGAAGAAGAAGCTTATAAATATCCCATGGAAGCAGAAAAAAGCCCGGAGCCCGAGGAGGAATTCCTCCATAAATCCGAACGTGAGGAAATGGTGGAAACGATAAGCTCACTGCCGGATATGTACCGGGATCCGCTTCTGCTATTCTACTATCATAACCGGACATTGATGGAAATCAGCGCTGAAGTGGATGCGCCGATGTCCACTGTCAAAACAAGAATGAAAAGAGGGAAAGAAAGGCTTAAAGCCAGGCTGGGCAGCGAGTAGATGTCAGCCCTCTTTTTTGACCTCTTTTCCTTCTGAATCGTCCCCGAAGGTTTTTTTGATGGTTTTTTCATCCCCGTAAACGACTATATCATCACCCTCCTGTATTTCAGTGGACAGGCATTCCTTCCGGATCGTAATTTCGCCTCTGCTGACATACAGGACAACCACATCATCCTTCTCGGGATCTATGATCTCACTCAGTTTTTTGCCGGCGAACGGAGAATCCTCCAGTACCGGATATTTTAAAATATAATCGTCTTCATTTGTCAAAAGGACATCTTTAATGGGCAGATCAGTAAAGTCGTAATGCTCTTCCACATCGTGTTTCAGCCAGTCAATGAATTTGTTTTTGACTGACGGCATTTTTAATATAAGGATAATCAAGATAAGACCGGCTGCAATATAGCCAACCTCCTTTGTGAGGAACTCCTCTGACAGAATGCTGCTGATGGAAGAAATGATGACGGCAAGGGAGAACGCACCGAATAATATCAGGAAGGCGCAGATCTTCCTCCTCAATGGGTGCTCGAGGATCAGCTCAGATTCCCCGGTCGTGAACCCGGTCCCGGTCATCATGGATATAACCTGAAAGCGGGCGATCTGCTTATCAAGCCCTGTATAAATAA
The DNA here is from genome assembly GCF_030733525.1 of Bacillus sp. MMSF_3328. Taxonomy (NCBI): domain Bacteria; kingdom Bacillati; phylum Bacillota; class Bacilli; order Caryophanales; family Bacillaceae; genus Bacillus; species Bacillus sp. MMSF_3328. The sequence continues at coordinate 310,659 of NZ_JASHIV010000004.1, forward strand.
AGAGCAGGGCACTGATCTCAATGACCGCCAGAATGATTAAAATATAAATAAAAATAAACAGATAGGCCATAATATCCCCCTAATTTCCTCTGGACAAAAATAAGCCTGAAGGATAAAAATCGCTTCAGGCCTGCTCTTTCTCGTTGTAGTAATTTACAGCGTACATGGATCCTTCATCCACCATTTTATTATCCTGGACATCATATGGATCTGGATGCCCGCCTTTTTCAACAGGTACCACCCGGTGGTTCTTCGCTTTCGAAGGTAGTACTTTGTTTGTAACATTCACTGTAAATGTCTGGATTCTCTTTCTGCTCTTCAAAGCCAGCAAGAGGATACTGCTGATGCCGACTCCGGCAAGGATATACGAATTCAATGGACGAGTATTCATGGTTAAAAGCTCCTCCTTAAAAAATGATTTAAATTTGACTTGCTTTATATGTACCCTTTTGAACCCTGCTCAAACCCGGCCCGCAGCATCAGTATTTGGAGAAACTGGTAAAACCTTTATCTGCTTCCTTGCTAAATTGGTTTAAGGAAGCCTTTGAGCAGGGAAACAGGAAAAGAAAGGCGGGGGATAATATGAAGTATAAATTGAATGATAAAAAATGGGCTTGGCATAATTTTCATACAATAGATGAATCATTGAGTTTGAATGAGGTACATTTTGAAAAAGCGATCAAGGAGTGGAGGGACTCGTCGAGCGATAATGATACGAACTGCCTCCAAATGGATACACTGATCCCTGGCAGGGAGCATATCCGCGGCTCCCTGATCTACCAGCAGACGCTGGAGGACCAGAAGGATTACAATTTTTTTCATTTCTTTCTAACTCGTGATTTCTTAATTACCGTTAATTTTAAATTTGATGCGATTGAATCTGTCCGTGAGGATTTGCTCCTGAAGCAGATGGACGATGCGGATAACGCTATTGAAGGTTTTTTTGTCTTTTTGGGGCAGATACTGGACTCCAATTTAACGAAGATAGATGGTTATGAGAAAAAACTGAACGATCTTCTCTGGAAGGTCAAGCAAAGAAACAGCCTCAGCACCTTTGAGGAAATCTATGAATCCCGCCATGAGCTTCTTGTCTGGAAAAACCTGACGGTGCCTTTCCAGGAACTGAAAATTGCGGCAGAAGAGGCATTTGGCGATTTTGCAGCAGAAGGAAGGCAATATCAGCGGACCGCCAAGAGGACGGACCGGGCCCTGATGCTGATCAGGGAATACCAGCAGGAAATCGCGACGCTAGTCAGTATCGAAGAAGTTGTTTCTGCCCACAGGGGAAATGAAATCATGAAGACACTCACCGTGCTTACAACCCTCTTTACACCAATAACCGCTCTCGGGGCAATCTGGGGAATGAACTTTAAGCTTATGCCGGAGCTGGAGTGGAAATGGGGTTATCTATTCGCCATCGTCCTCATGATTGTCTCCACCATCGGCATCTATATGATTCTGCGAAGCAAAGGCTGGATGGGCGATATTCTTAAAGGCAGGAAAAAGAATTCGTTTTTTAAATAAGATGCGCCTTTAGTGTGATCCCTTTCAGGCAGACAGTAGGAAAATGTCTGCCTGGAGGGATTTTTTTATGGACGTGATTTCTTTTGGGAAATGGAGGGTCTTTGATGAAGTCGTTGGGGGCTCTGAATGTCTTTTTGGAGGATAGAGGGTCTTAGTTCGCTGGACTAGAACCCTCTGAATTACTTTTTTAAGGATAGAGGGTCATAGTTGGCTCGACTAGAACCCTCTGAATCACATTTTGGAGGATAGAGGGTCTTAGTTCGCTGGACTAGAACCCTCTGAATCTCTTTTTTAAGAATAGAGGGTGTTAGTCCGGTCGACTAGAACCCCCTGAATCACATTTTCGAGGATAGAGGGTCTTAGTTCGGTTGACTAGAACCCCTCTGAATCACATTTTCGAGAATAGGGGGTCTTAGTTCGCTCGACTAGAACCCTCTGAATCTCTTTTTTAAGGATAGAGGGTCTTAGTCCGCTCTACTAGAGCCCCCTGAATCACATTTTCGAGAATAGAGGGTCTTAGTCCGCTCGCCTAGAACCCTCTGAATCACATTTTGGAGGATAGAGGGTGTTAGTCCGGTCGACTAGAACCCTCTGAATCACATTTTCGAGAATAGAGGGTCTTAGTCCGCTCGACTAGAACCTTCTGAATCACATTTTCGAGAATAGGGGGTCTTAGTTCGCTGGACTAGAACCCTCTGAAGCCACATTTTCTAAAGTAGAGCCTCAGATCCACACTCGAAGTCTAAATCTCATGATCTATCATCAGAAGTTCTCAGTTCACCCTGCAAAACCAAAAGTCTGCCAGCCAAGAGCAGCCATCTCATTATTATCGTGCAGCGGGCTGGGACTCGAGCTGCCGCAGTGCTGCAGTTATGCCCTCGCTATAAGGAGTCCTTGGAATAGGAGCAATCAGGCGTTCATATTTGGAGCCATCCAGAATAACGGGCGTTTCGTTCAGATACATCATTTCGGCGTATTCCCTCATGAAGGGATCAAAGAGGCCAATGGACTGGATCATCCAGCGTGAGATGGGCCACAGCTTGATCGGCCTTCCGAAGTACCTGGCCAGGACTGCTTCGATTTCCTTTCCGGTGATGGTGCCGGATCCGGGAATATTCCAGTCCTCCCCGTATGCCTCCTCATGCAGCGCAAGCTCTGCCAGTGCTTCGGCGGCATCTTTAATAAAAATGAATTCCCGTTCCAGATCAGTTTTGCCGAGAAAGCCTGCCTTGTTCTTGGCCATAGCCTGCCTAAACGTATAGTCAAGCAGGGTATTGCTTGTGTCAGGGCCATAGAGATCAGGGAAATGGGTGATGATGTAGCGGGTCCCTGACTTCCGGATCTGTTCAAGCAGTTCCAGGCGGATTTTGCCTTTTTTCGTATGCGGATTCTTAACCGCACTTTCATTGACAGGGGAAGCTTGCCTTCCGTAAGCATAGATATTGTCTGTGTAGATGAAAGGCTTGTTCTGGATGCGGCATTCTTCGAGGATGTTGGTCATGATGATAGACAGGCTGCCCCATTCCTGATAAGGGATATTGATGCTGTGAAAAATAAGGTCTGCCTGGGAAACGGCCTTCTTTACCTGAGCCCTGTCCATGGCATCACATGCGATGATATCAGGCAGCATCCCCGGAATCCTGCGCAGTTTTTCCAGATTTTCAAGCGATCTTGAAGCAGCAATGACATGAAAGCCCTTATTAAGCAGCGCTTCCGTGAGGGAATAGCCCATCCCGCCGGCAGCGCCTAATACTAATGCAGTTTTCATAATGATTCTCTCCCTTTCATTTATTGACCAGTGTTCAATTGTTCGTTTAAAAAAAAGAAATGGATTCCATTTCTTTTTTATGATTTAGCTGCAGCCTCTAATCCGCCAATGATAAAGCGCGCGTGTGTGCGGGCAAGGCCTTGTGTTTCCTCAAACTCAGCCTCTGAGCGGCTGAAGTGGGTGACAAATCCGTGCAGGCTAATAAAAGCGGACCAGATTTGCTGGGCTGCAGGCGGCTTTGAAAGAAGGGCGGCAACCGCTTCGGCAAAGTGCCGGTAGCTTTCATAAGGAGCTTCCTGCATATAGCAGTCCAGTTCTTCATCACGGATCAGAAACATCACTTCATAATGCTTTTGATGGGTCAATCCGAAACGGATATAGCCGAGAAGGATCTCAAACAGCTTTTCTTCATTCGACAACCCTGTGCGGCCCATGATTTCCTTCAGCAGAGCATTTAATTTTTCAAACCCTTGCTCCGCTATGCCGTAGAAAAGCTCAGCTTTATTTTTAAAATGATAATAAAGGGCGCCATGGCTGCAGTTCAGGGCCTGGGCCACCTTCCTCATAGAGGCGGAGCTGTAGCCTTGTGATACAAATAGTTCTCTTGCGGCGTCCAGGATTGCTTCTTTTGTCAGCTCAGACTGGGCAGATTTTCTTGGAGACATGATGATCACCTTTGCTGAATATATTTTATTGAACAGTGGTTAATTAAATTATATGCATTCAAAAAGGAATTTTCAACCATATTAATAAAAAGCAGCCAGTTTTTATTAAAACTTCACACAAGAAAAGGATTCCCGGGCCGCTAAAGAGGGAATCTGATAAGATGGATACATAAGTTTATTTTTGCAAAGGGGTACTATCATGGAAAATAAAAAATTTTGCCGGGAGTCTTTTGTCGTAAAAACGAGCATTGTGCTCCCGCCGGATACAAATAATTATGGAACTTTATTTGGCGGCAGGCTGATGGCCTATATTGATGATGTTGCAGCCATCTCGGCTATGCGCCATGCCAGGATGAATGTGCTGACAGCTTCTACTGACTCTGTCGATTTCCTCCATCCGATCTATGAAAGCAATTCCGTCTGTCTGGAATCTTTCGTCACTTATACAGGAAGATCTTCAATGGAAATCTTCGTCAAGGTCATTGCCGAGGACCTGATCACAGGAGAGAGGAATGTCTGCGCCGTCTCATTCCTGACTTTTGTCGCAATAGATGATCAGGGCAAGCCGACTGCAGTGCCGCAGGTTGTCCCGGAAACAGAAGAAGAGAAAAGTCTTCATGAATCAGCCAAGGAGCGCCTCGAAATCCGCAAAAAACGCCGGAAAGACAGCGAAGCGCGAGCAAATAAATATGGTGCAGACCTTCCCTGGCAGCGGGACAGGGGATGACCGGCACACGAAGGAGCAGCTGGAAGAGCTGCTTCTTTTTTTGCCGAGATCAGAGCAAAAAGATGAAAGGAAATGGTAGAATATAGGAAAAGTCTATATTGAAGGAGAGAATAGGAGCTTGAATAAACGGGGAATTTTAGTTCTTGTTGTTCTTTTATTGGCAGCAGCGGGCGGCGGCTGGACGTATGCAAGGGGAAATATGCATGAATATGACTACACACAGGAAACGAAGCAGCTAAAAAGGGAAAAGCTGCCGATGGCAATCAAGCTGCCGGAAAGAATGCCTTTCCCTGACATGAAAGTATGGGAAACCTATTCAGACGGTGTTGGCCAGGTGGAAATGGCTTTTATGAATAAAAACAAAAACACCGTGGAGCTGGTCATTAAAAAAGAAGAATTTGAGTACCAGGAAGGGTTAAAGCAGGAAGAGGTCCGAATCGGAGACCTGGAAGGCTTATTTATTCCAGATGATGGCGATAAAAGGATTCTGTACTGGGAGGATGAAGGCATCCACTATCAAATTACATATATACCATTATTGACGCCTGGCGAAGTCAGCCGAACCCAGATGATCAAGATGGCAGAGTCTTTTAATTAAGATAAATTTAGGAAGCTGGTTAAGCGGAGGGGTTGAATTGGAAGTTATCATAAAGGCTTCAACTGAGCATATTGAGAGTATCTTAAATTTAAGGATTCTTCTCTTAAAAGAGCTGGGTGAGCTGGCATCGCCTAAAGAGGAAGACATACTTTCCGCGGCAACAAGGGATTATCTTCAAGTAGCTTTAGCTAACGGGGAATTTATCTCTTATCTCGCGGAGAGAGATGGAAAAATGGCAGCCTCCAGCGGGATTGCTATTTTCCGAAGGCCTCCTTATCCGGGGAACATTAAAGGAGTGGAAGCTTATATTCTGAACATGTATACACTGCCGGAATTCCGCGGACTTGGCATTGGGAAGAGGCTTTTGCAGGAATGTTTGGATGAATGCAGGGCCAGGGGAGTCAAGAGGGTTTGGCTCCATGCTTCCCAGGACGGCGAGCCGCTCTACAGAAAAGCTGGCTTCACTGGAAATAAAGGAGAATTGGAGCTGCTGCTCTAAAAATTCCGAGATGTTTTTGTAAAGATGATGTTGGGATAGAGACACTAACCTCACACAAGGCGGCTGCAAGGCTTTGTGTGTTTTCTGGAGCTCCCAGTATACTGGGCGGCTTTTTTTCTGCACGCAGTTAATTTTCCTCCAGCCAACTTACTTGCTTGCTTCTTAATTAGTTAAGGGGACACAATAAGATTGCTCTAGACCCACCCGATTCCTGCCTGCTATTATAGTCAAGTGCTAAAAAGGAGGTCCGGGATGGAAGAACAAAAGTATAAGGATCTGAAGCTTGGGGAGCGCGGGGCCATCATAAGCATCATCGCTTACATATGCCTTTCGGTCCTTAAGCTCGCAGTAGGATATATAAGTGACTCGGCTGCCCTGAAGGCAGACGGTTTAAATAATACAACGGATATTATCGCATCTATCGCCGTATTGATCGGACTGAAGATATCGCAGCGGCCGCCTGACCAGAATCATGGCTATGGCCATTGGAAGAGCGAGACGATCGCCTCCATGGTTGCTTCGTTCATCATGGCTGCTGTCGGACTGCAGGTGTTAATAGAAGGAGCAGCTTCCATTTTTGATGGGGGGAAGGAAACGCCGCCTGATATCATCGCGGCCTATACAGGCATCTTTTCAGCGCTAGCCATGTATTTTGTCTACCGGTATAATAAGCGGCTGGCTGATAAAATTAAAAGCAAAGCCGTCATGGCTGCGGCGAAGGATAATCTATCCGATGCCTGGGTGAGTATCGGTACGGCCATCGGGATCTTTGGTTCGCAATTGAAAATGCCCTGGCTTGATACCGTAACAGCCATCATTGTCGGGCTGCTGATCTGCAAGACTGCCTGGGATATATTCATACAGGCCTCACATGACCTTTCCGACGGATTTGATGAAAATTTGCTCCTCACATACAGCGACGAAATCCTGAAGGTGCCCGGCGTAAAGGGCATTAAAGCAATCAAGGGAAGGAATTACGGCAATAATGAAGTATTGGATGTAGTCATCCTGGTCAATTCAACCCTGGATATCAGGCAAGCGCATGATATCGCCACACATGTGGAAAAAGTGCTGATGAAGGATCACGGGGTTTATGATGTCCATGTTCATGTGGAGCCTAATTAAGGGGAGGAAGGGGCAGTTTAGACTGTCTCTTTTTTATCGTTAAGGGGGATCCTGGTTTGATGGGGCTGTTGATTTCCGTTCCAGGCACTTCGCTTTCCGCGGGGCGGAGTTGAGCCTCCTCGGAGCAAGCTCCTGTGGGGTCTCAACTCTTCCGCTATTTCCCGCAGGAGTCTACGTGCCTTGCACTCCAATCAACAGGCTCTTTGAACATTGTTGGGCAAAAGCCACAAGTTCCAATAATTAATCCAAACAGACTTAAAAAAGGAGGTGCGGAAAATCTCTTCCGCACCTCCTTTTGTCTGCCAATGAACCAAAAAGGGTCCATTTTTCATTTTTACTAAACAGCCCCATCCAAAATATTATCCTAATCTATTAAGCAGTCCTAACAATTTCCTGGTCTATCAAGCAGCCCCATCCGCAAATTTCAAAAGCAGATGTGACAGTTTCTCTTTTTCTTCCTCGTTTCCGGCTTTCCATAATTCCTTCAGCAGCTTTTCTTCGCGGTTTTGCGGGTCGACATTTTGAGCAAGATATTCTGCGATCTTTTTTGCTGTAGCGGTAAGCTGTTCTTCATTTAAACCAATCTTCTTGCCAAGCTCGATCCGCTCCGCCAGGTAGCCTCGGAACTCGTCAAAGCTGCTTAAGATATCCGCTGCCTTGTCTTCTGAGATTCTGCTGACAGTATCCTCAATATTATTCTCGTTCAGTTCGCCATTCTCATTTACCATATGGTTTTGTTCTGACATTCCTGATCCCTCCGTGTGATGAAGTCTATGATTCTTCAATACCTCGCCCATTCGTCTTTTAAACTAGCAGGCTTTAAACCTCTGTTGCCTGCAGTGCTGCTTCCTGCCTGAGGATTTTGCGGAATGACAGCTTTGACAGCAGGATGCCGACTTCATATAATCCGATCAGCGGAATGAGGACGATCATCTGCGAAAACAGATCAGGCGGTGTGATCAAGGCAGAAACGACTGCAAGTACGAGATAGGCATACTTGCGCATCGAGCTTAACTGCTTTGGTGTGACGATATTGATGGTTGTCAGGAACATCAGCATCAGCGGTACCTCGAACAGGAAGCCGAATGGAATGGTGGACATCATCATGAATGAAAAATATTCCCTCGCTGTGATCATCATATCAAAATGATGATTGCCCAAATTGATCAGAAACCGGTAGACGGTAGGGAAGATGATGTAAAACCCGAATGCAATGCCTCCGGTGAAGCTTAAAAAGATGGCCGGAAGGTACATGACGGTGGTTTTGCTTTCTTTCTCAGTCAATGCCGGCTTCACAAAGATCCACAGCTGGTAAGCGATGAAAGGGAGGGAGAGGCCGAGGCTGATGCAGCCGGCAATCCCTGTGTACAGCCTCACCACATCCAGCGGCCCCAGCATGACCAGCTTATATTCCTGGGAAAGGAGGGGGAGCAGCTTGTTAATGAACACGAACGACAAGATAAAGCAGGATAGGAAAAAGATCAGTGACCGGATGATTGCTTTCCTGAGATCGGTTATATGTTCAACAAGTGTTTGCTCATCGGTTTTCATTGTAATCCCTCCCTGCTGTTAGATCTGCTGGTTCTTGTCCTTGGACAGATCTGCTTTTTTTGCTTTGTCTTCTTCATCGTCATCATTCATCAGGCTGTTGGCTGATTTCTTGAACTCGGATAAAGTCTTCCCGAAGGCTGAACCGATTTCAGGCAGTTTTTTCGGTCCAAAGATGATCAGGGTGATGACGAGAATGATGATTAAGCCGGGAATGCCGATATTAGTGAATCCCATTTCTTTTCACTCCTTTTCATTTATACAAGGGCTCCGCCTTGTTTGCTGTATTTGATGATGCCTTCTGCGGCACGGTAGGCAAATGCGCCGACAGTGCCGGTAGGGTTGTAGCCGCCATTATGGGCAAATGCGGATGCTCCGACTACAAAGACGTTCTCTGCATCCCACATCTGCAGATAATTGTTCACTGCTGACGTTTCTGGTTCAGCCCCCATGATGACACCGCCAGTGTTATGTGTGGTCTGGTAAGGGACGATATCATAATGCTCAAGCGGGCTGCGGTCATTGACCAGGTTTGCGCCCATTTCCTTCATGATATTGTCGGTGATCTTGCCGATATAGTTATACAAATTCTTGTCCTGCTGGGTAAAGTCATACGTCAGCCTCAATAGCGGAAGCCCGAATGCATCTTTGTAGGATGGATCAAGATCAAGATAATTGTACTGTGTCGGCATGGATGCACCCTGGGTCCCGATATTCAGGTGGCGTGTATAATATTTAACAGACTGCTGCTTGAATTCTTTACCCCATCTTGGCGTATCCTGCGGCACCGGATTTGTCTGGATCGGGCGCTTTCCTGATTGGTTCAGTGAAATGGAGCCCCCATGGATAAAGTCGACTTCAGAATGGTCGAAATTGTCTCCGTTATAATCATCGACTGTGGCCCCTAGTGCTCCTGCACCCATGAATGTATTGAACTGCTCTTCATCAAAGAATCCTGTTGAGCCTGGCAGGATCTGATAGCAGTAATTTTTCCCGATGACGCCCTGTCCGGTTTCCGGATTATAAGGCCTGCCAAGGTTTGAAGACAGCAGCAGGCGTGCATTATTCATGACATAGCTTGTCAGAACGACGATGTCTGCTGGCTGGATGAATTCTTCCTTTGTCAGCACATCCACATATCTGACTCCGGTTGCCTTCGTTCCGTCATGAAGGACCTCGGTTACATTGGAATAGGTGCGGAGCTCGAAGTTTCCAGTATCCTTTGCATAAGGGATGACTGAAACCGTCGGATCCGCTTTTGCACCATATTCACAGCCGAAGCGCTCGCAGAAAGCACAGTACTGGCAGGCTGCCATTTTGGCGCCATATTGGTTCTCGTAAGCCTGGCTCATATTGGCAGAAGGCATGTGGTAAGGCTTCATTCCCAGGTTTTTAGCCGCATTCTTGAATCGCTGTGTTAAAGGCGTTTCCTTCATTGGCGGGTTTGGGTAAGGATTGGACCTTTTGCCGCCAAGGGGATTTTCCTCGCCGCTGATTCCTGCTGTTTTTTCAAAAGTATCGTAGTACGGTTCAAGTTCATCATAGGTGATGCCCCAGTCCTGCACCTGGAGGCCTTTTATTTTGCTTTCGCCGTACTTGGCCACCGTTTGTGATTTGATTTCAAAATCATAAGGCAGGAAACGGAAGGTATGGCCATTCCAGTGCACACCTGAACCGCCAAGCCCTTCCCCAAGCAGGAATGATCCGAGCTGGCGCATCGGCAAAGCCCGTTCCTTTGCAGTGTTTCGGAAAGTGAGTGTTTCTTTTGATAAATCCTGCATCAATTCGTAGCGGATCGCGTAGCGCAGCTCATCATGGACAACATAATAGTCCTTGACGCCCCTTTCCTTACCGCGTTCAAGCCCGACAACCTTCATGCCCTGTTTAGCGAGCTCGGCGGAAATGATGCCGCCTGCCCATCCTACTCCGACTACCACTACATCTGTCTTTGGTAAAGTTTTTGCCATGATATCCCCCGATTTCTATCTAGTTTGTATAAGAATGAAGTGCTTTTGGTTCGATTTCCATAAATTCGTCTGATTCGATTTTGTCTATGTAGCTCATCTGATGCCCCGGGAAGTCCTTCATCTTCCAGCCTTCCATGCCGATGTTTCCGCTGTAAGCCGGATCCGCATAGACTCCTTCTATCGTTGCGGCCCTGAGCTGATTGAAAAAGGTCTTGGAAGACACGCCGCGAATTTTAACTTTATCAGCCTCAAAATCTTTCAGAATCTCATCCTGCTGATCTCCTTCCAGATCGGCGAAGCCCTTCATGAACTTCTCCTGGCTGTAGGATTCAATCCGGTCAATCCCGGTATCAAACATTTCATTCCTCTTAAGAGGCGATTGATAGCCCTGGAAATTGGAGCCTGGGAAAAATGGGCCCTGCATATACTCCCGTGCATTATTGCCCCACGCACCTGCCAGCTGATGGTCGATGAAAAAGGGCACCCCGAGTTCGATTGCGCCAGGACCGGTTTCGTCCTGTGGATAAATGCGCTCGACTGCCTGCTGCAGCACTTCGAATTTCTGCGGGTTTGTAAAATAAAGCGGTGCCTGCTGATGTGAATTGGACGAGCTGTGTCCTTCAGAGTTGGAGCTGGACGCCTGTTCAGAACCGTTCATCCTGGATCCGATCAGTCCCCCGAGCAGCCCGCCACCAACCAATCCACCTGCAACATAGCTGGAATTGCGTATGAATTTACGTCTCGACATTTTTGAACCAGTCGATTGGTCAGCCATAATTGTTCCTCCTTCTTGAAAAAAATATATTAAATAGGAAAGAAAATACTCTATCAAGCTTCCACTCTTGTTTTTCTACTAAACATAGAATGCAGGATTCTTTTTTGAATTGATACTTTAGTCCTAAATAACTGGGATAACAATTACATTTTTGGAGAAAGAAGTGCCGCGGGTTTTTAAGCCAAGGATGTCACCTTAAAAATTCAGGTTTAGCTTAAAAGTCAAAGTGGAACTGTTATATGTAATCAGCAGAAAGAAAGAGGGAGATAGAATGTTAAAAAGAGCGATGGTTGTTTCCGGTCTTGTACTCAGCCTGGCAGCCTGCGGCGGCGGGGAAGAAAGCAGCGGCGGCGAAAGCAATGGAGGCGGCGGTGAGGTAGATACGGCAGCTGCAGAGGAAACCTTCCAGCAGAGCTGCGCATCCTGCCATGGCGGTGATCTCAGCGGCGGAGCCGGTCCTGCCCTGGAGAATGTTGGAAGTGATTTAAGTGAAGAAGAAATCCGCACTAAGATTGAAGAAGGCGGCGGCGGAATGCCGGCTAACCTGATTGAAGGCGAGAAGGCTGACAATGTTGCAGCTTGGCTGGCAGAGAAAAAATAATATAATATCATAAAAAAAGCTGGCGTTCCGAGAAGGATGCCAGCTTTTATGGTTGTTTTTTTACAAAATAAAAAAGGCAGGCCATCCAGCCTGCCTTTTTTCTCAGCACTTCAAATTACATGGGGGAAATCGGTTCTAAGTATATCGGTTATATACTGTAGTGCCTTTTGTCCTCCTTGCAAAATCCGTGCCTTTTGCATCGCCAATGCCTAACGGTGAAGTCGCTGTTAACCTTTTCATCGTTTACCAGTCCCTTCTGTTTTGTTATTGGCTTTGCATTATACATATACCCGGCTGTACAAGGTTAAAACATTTAAACCCCGGAAATATATGGGAATAAGTCTAACCGCCGAAGCTGTTGATCATGACGAGCATGGTCACAAGGCCAAGGATGAAGGAATAGGTCGAGAACCGTTCGTTTCCATCCCCATGGCTTTCCGGTATTAATTCCTTGTAGATGATGAACAGCATCGCTCCGGCTGCAAAGCTCAGCCCATAAGGAACAAGTCCCTCAATATTGCGGGAAAGGAAGTAGCCGATAATGGCTGTCACGATCTCTACCATCCCGGTCAGTGTGGCAACGGCCAAAGCCTTCCATCTGGAAATATTCTGATTGACGAGAAAAAGAGCGACCAGAAATCCTTCCGGCGCATTCTGCAGGCCGATGGCAAATGCGATCAGCGGACCAAGCTCACCGCCGTCAGATGCATAGCTGACACCGACCGACAGGCCCTCGGGCAGATTGTGGAGTGTAATGGCTGCGACAATCAGCACGGCCTTTTGCTCCAGTTTCATATTCAGCTTGGTATGCTCCAGATCGATATGCGGTGTATGCTTTTCCAGAAAGTTCAGCACAAACGTCCCCAGGAGGAGACCGATGGTCAGAACAATCATATTGGAGGATTCAAGCGCCTGCGGTATCAAACTGAAGGTGGACGCCGCCATCATGATGCCTGCCGTATAGGCCAATAGCACATCCCGCCACTTGTGTGTGACGCTTTTGAAAAAAAGGATCGGAATCGCTCCGGCCCCTGTTGCCATGGCAGAAAGAATGCTGCCGATAATTGCCTCTTGCATGATAAGCCCCCTGATCTTTGCCAGACTGAAAATATGCAGACGTTTAACACAGATAATTTGTGTTAAGTATACAGCCAACCATAAGGCAAATAAAGTATTTTAATTCGGGCATGCACAAATTTTGCTTTTGGGCAAAAAAAATAACGCCCTCCAAATGTGATAACGGGTTTAGTCCAGGAGTGCAAACATGATATAACACATAGGAAAACCCACATGAATTCACAATATCATTCACAGTGCGTTTTTATTGATATACCAATATATTTGCGAGTTTAAGTCATTCACTTTTTCCCAATTCACATATCAAATCATAGTATGTAATGAGTTTTGTGCGAAAATTTTAGTGAGTGCATTATGTTGCAATTACGAAGGTTATTGGGAATATATGTTAAATTAATATTAGAAATATATATCAGAGTTTATGAAAAGATTTACTTATGCTAACGGGGCGGGTTAGTGAAAGAAGGCTGGCTTATTCCGAAAACCATACAATTTGAAATGGGAGGAGTTTAATGAAAAGATTTTTAAATCTAAATACAGTATATATGGTTGCAGCAATTATAGTTCTTGGTGTTTTGTTTTTACCTCGAGCAGTGGATATATACAACCTTCGGACACAGGGGATAAATTATTTTACTAATGACATTGAAAATTATCACAATATTGCACACCCTATTGAAGGAGAATATATAATCGAGATTGATTTGAATAATTTGGATAAAAACAAAGGAAAAGTGCTTTTTGATGATGAAGAAAACCAAATTTATGTGTCGAAAGTAATCGCTCATAATACTAATGAATATGAATTGTTCTTTAGGTCAAGCGGAAGTTCTAGTTTAGGTGGTGCAACAATAATATCAGGTGTTGAACACAAACATAATAATGAAGGTTTAATAAGCAAATTTCAAGCGAAAGCAGAAGCAACGTATAGAGGTTATACTTGTGAACTAATTCCTTCTGAATATTCCGGCTTAAACTACAGTGATGCAGATGAGTTTGGCTTTTATTTGGAGTTACCAAAAGAGTTAGTTCCTGATTTTGAAGAAGAAGGAATGATTGATGTGACAGTTACAAACTTATATATGAATTTATGGGCAGAGAAATCATTTTAACTAAATGGTGATTATCTAGAGTGATTCGTCTAAAGACAATGCCAGCCATGGCCTCATTCTATACCCATGTATTTACAATAAGATTAACTGGGCAAGTTTAAATCACATGAATAAAAGGGTTTTGGCAGCTTTTTGTTGAGTTTTTTTGGTACTAACGGGCAGGTTAGTTGAATAAGAAATCACAAAAGTAATGAGCTTTTACTTTAAAATAAAATTAAATGGGGGGAATATGCGAAAAATTTATCTAGATAGAACAGCATTCTCTGGAGCCATAGGTGTTAATTTAGAAGATACTGAGATTATATCAGCAGGAACATCCATTTTTTCAATGGGTGTTCATGATAGAAATGAGGAATATCAAAGATACGCTAACGATTATGCTATTCAATTTATCTTTGACGATGATATTCCGCATTTAGAGTTTTTTACGGTTCCACATGTAGATATTATGGCAAAAGATAGTAAAGGAGGATTTATCGGAACTGTTTATCAACAGTGTGATTCGGAAAATGACGCACCAATTTGTTATATCAATAGGGATTTAGAGTGCTTTATAATTTCTGAAAACGCAGGAGATTTTCTGATTAATATAGGGACATGGCAAGACAACATGAAACCCTATGATAAACTTACCGTATATCGTTCGAAAGCAGAGGCTGAAACTGAACTAGAATTTATCAATTTGTCTGATATTCTTCCATTATCATAATTTCTTCTTGAACTAACAGGTGCTTATGTTATAGATCAGCTGCCAAACCAGGCAGCTTTTCTTATATAACAAACGGGGCAGGATTGTTGAATAAGAATTTCTTGTGTAATTCCTTTATTACTGAAATAATGACTTACAAATAGGAGGGAAAGATGTGGAAAAATCATTAGAGATGGAGACAGATACATCATTTACTTTAAACTTTTTGATTTACATACAGAATATTTATCTTAATCAAAATCGAAATGAAGATGACCAAAGATTCCCTTACTTATCAACAAAAATGATGTTTAAAGACGACTTTGAAATAAAGTATAAGGAACTATGGGATGAAGTTTTGCAAAAAATATTTAGCAGTGATAACGATTTAAGAATATTTTATGAAGATAAAGATTTATTTTATCAAAAATTGTTTGAGAATAGTACAGAGAGTTCAAAGAGCTTTAATGAAGTTTATAAAGCCTTTCAGGTTTGGTGGGGGAGTTTTGCAGGTCGATTCTCAATAGAAAGATCTATTGATGAAACTGGTCATAAGTTATATGTAGATTTGACGAACTGGTTTATGCAAATTGGCAAATCACCTCAAAGGAGATTACATATTAGTTTAGTTTATGATGAATGTGTATTGGCTAATCTCCCAGTCTCTTCATACCTTGCAGTCATTCCAACAAAAGAATTTTTTATTAACTATAAAGAGTTAGTTCCAAGAATTCATAATTGTTTTTATTAAGCTAACATGTCCTTTTAGTCCAATTCTGTTGCCAAATAAAGCTGCCTTTCTTATTCCATAAAAGGGGCAGTTTAGTGGAAGAAGGAGTTTGGAGTATTTAGGAAGAATATCAGCATTAAAATTTTGTTTCAAGGGTGATATTGTTGGTTGAAAAGTACATTAAAGTGGAAAATGGCAAGCTATGGACAGAAAAAAGAGGGCAGGGAGTTCCAGTTATTTTAATCAGTGGTGGACCTGGCTCTTGTAATTATTTGGAACCTTTATCAAATCTTATTGAAGATATTTGTGAAGTTATTATGTTTGATCCTAAAGGTTGTGGCCGTATGACGGGAATGGATACAATTTAGAAGCTTGTCTTCAAGACATTGAACAAATTCGGGAAGAGTACGGCCTAAAAAATTGGGTAGTAATTGGGCACTCCTGGGGAGCTGATTTAGGGTTGGCTTATTCGCTTTTATATCCGAAATCCGTAATAGGATATGTTTCAATTTCAGGAACTGGAATCCAAAATGATAGAGATTGGAAGGAAACTTATAATCGAAACAAAGTAGAAATTGATGAATTGAAACCGAATTTTGAGTATGAGGCTAATAAGATTGTTCATCGTTCTCTTATTAATTCTTGGAGAGAATTTATAAAGAAACCATTACTGCTAAGAGAAATCTCACAGATTGACTTACCTTCACTGTTTATTTATGCCGAGAATGATATTCGCCCTTCTTGGTCAATTAAACAAGTCTCAAACCTTATTCCTAATTCTAGATATATCGTAATTGAAGGAACATTATATTTGGTTAAACAAAGAGAAAGAATTAAGTGAAGTCTTAAAACCTTTTATTAAGCTAACGATGCAGATTTGTTGAAGATTCCGGTCGAAATTAAAGTGAAAAAATATATGGGGGGTTGGAGATATGGATGTGAACTTAAAGAAACTTATAAAAGAATTGGAAGAAAGACACACAGGACTTGAAGTTCGTACAAACCGTGAAGAGCTAGATAAATTACTTGCAGATGATTTCTTTGAAATAGGTAGTTCTGGTTATATGTTTGATAAAAAGGAATGTCTGGAATCTGGTGTTGTGCTAACTGAAATGTCACTACATAATCACGAGATATATCCGTTATCGTCAGACGTAGTTTTATCCACTTATTTTGTAGTGGATAAAACTAGAAATCGGAATACACTTCGTAGTTCCATATGGAAACTTATAGATGGTAGATGGCAATTATATTTCCATCAAGGCACAATATCTCCATTACAATTAAGAGATGTTTTAAAAGGCACCAATTGAAAAATTGTGCAGGCGGGTGCTTATATTCCAGATCAGCTGCCACACCAGGCAGCTATTCTTATACAATAAAAGGGGCAGGTTAGTAGAATAACACAAAAGAAAAATAAACAAAGGGCAGTGTTTAAAGTGGAATGTTTCGGTTGTAATTTAGCAAATAAAAAGGAACCAGTTAATGTAGTTTGGGAAGATGACTATGTTTTTTCCTTCTTGGACCATGATCCATTTAACGAAGGGCATATCTTAATATTACCTAAAAAACATGTAAGGTATTTTGATGAACTTGATGAAAATACTGCCACTTCAATAATGAAGGCTGCTGGGCTTCTTTCAAAGGTTATTAAGGAATTGTTTAATCCAGATGGTATTACCGTTTGTCAAAATGGGGCTAGTTTTGATGAGCTAACTCACTTTCATATGCACGTTGTACCGAGATATGAAGGACAAAACTTCGCAAACTTTTATTCCGAAGAAACTGAAGAAGTTGCAGTAGATGAAGTCGGTTTATCTAAGACCAGAAGGATAATAATCAATGCGATAAACAGTATATAAAAAATGAACGCTTATTTTGCTAACAGTTCCTATGTTCCAGCCCAGCAGCCAAGCCAGGCAGCTTTTCTTATATTACTAAAGGGGCAGTGTAATAAGGCGTAAACGTTAAATAAATATTTAGTTGAGTATTTAAACCAATTAAAGATTAGAAAAGAAAATATATAGAAAACCTAACGAGAGTACTGAGTGTAAAGATGCCTTTTTATAAGAGTTAGCTTTAAAGTATTCATAACCAAGTATTCCATTGTGTATAGAGATAATTATATAACAAAAGATTAAAGCGACACTAAACTTCCCCATTATCAGCGAGGTTGTAACTAATATTAGAAAAACCAAGCCTATGACTTTTTTGACTAACTGAAATGTTTTGTGCAAAATAATCACCTCAATACCAGATTAATTACAATAGATAAATTTGTATATAGAAAAATAGCGCATTATTCGACTTAGTATGTATGTTTGTGAACAAGTGTTAGTTATGAAACGGAGGCATTGATTCTAGAAGGATTAATGCCCTTTGTTATGGAATCTCTTGTGGTATGAAAGGGGCAGGTTAGTGAAAGAAGATTTTATTTACGGTGAAATATGAATCAAGATAAAATCTAAGAAGGAGGTTTAAATACTTTGAAATTAATGCTTTGTAGATGAATGTAAGGGGGAGCTAACTTGGAATTATCAACTGAAAGATTAATAATTAGGCCTTTTAAGAGTACTGATTTACAGAATGTATTTGCTATTTATGATAATGATGATACATGTAGGTTTCTATTACATAATAAGTGGACTCATGAAGATATGCAGAAAAGATTTAATAAGAAGTTAGCAAACAGTGTACTCACTAAAGAATCAATGTTAAGTTTGGCAGTTGAATACAAGACTAAAGTAGTTGGTGATTTATCCGTATGGTATACAGATATGAAAGACACTGTTGAGATTGGTTATAGTTTTTCAAATGAAGTAGCTGGGAGAGGCTTGGCAACAGAAGCAGTAAGTAGTTTGGTTTATAAATTATTTGATGAATTGAATGTGCATCGTATACAAGCTAATCTTGATGCAAGGAATACGGCTTCACAAAAATTGTGTGAACGAATAGGCATGAGAAAGGAAGCTCATTTCATACAAGATTTTTGGAATAAAAATGAATGGACAGATAGTATTGTATATGGAATGTTACCTTCCGATTTGTAGTAATAGACTTAGTAATTTTATTGTGCTAACGGGTGCTTATGCTTCAGATTGCTGCCAATTCAGGTGGCTTTTCTTATATAACAAACGGGGCAGGTTTGTTTATAAGAATTAAAAGCTAATACCTTAAAATCCATTTAAAATTGATAACACTAAGGTTTGTTAGAATAGGGTATTAGGGCGTGAATTATGAAAAACAACCCTTGTTAGACTTTCTTACACTAAGCTATTTATTGAATGTATTGTATGATAGTTTTATTTCAGTAAAAGGTAATATAGTTGCTTGGAGTATTTAGGGAGGAAGTTATATGAATATAGAAATAAGGCTAGCAACTGTGGAGGAAGCGCATATTGTTCATAAACTTATGATAGAGGCGTTTGAAGAATATCGACACCTTGAAGTGCCATCCAGTGCAACAGATGAATCATTGGATGTTTTAGTTAATGAACTTAAAAACGGCACAAAAAAAGCCCTATTGTGTATCGTAAATGGAGAACCAAAAGGTTCCTTGAGCTTTACTATTAAAAGAGAATCAATATATTTTTCAAGATTATCGGTAGCACCTGACTCGAGAGGACAAGGGATTGCAAGGGCATTATTATTGTGGCTTGAAAACTACTCCAATGAAAATGGACTAAAGAAAATGGAATGTCGAGTTCGTGCTTCATTGTCTAAAAATATAAGTTTATACGAGAATATGGGTTATATTGTTACTAAAGAAGAAATTATAACTAATCCTAATGGTTACCCTGTTAATACAGTTGAAATGGAAAAGAATATGGCTATTTAATGACTTATTAAAACAAACGGGTGCTCATGCCCCAAGCCAGCTGCCAAACAAGGCGGCTTTTCTTATTTCACAAAAGGGGCAGGTTAGTTGAAGAAATTATTGTTGTGTTTTCATTAGAATAAGGTTAAAATTTTTTGAGAACATATGTTTCTATATGCCTTCTCCAAAAACAGGTGAACAATAAATGTCTATAAAAGAAAGGGAGTAAATGAAATATATGAAAATAAATGAAGCGGTTGAACGTTCTATACAGCTAAGAAAAATCTACCATCGTTTAGAACGACAGTATCACGAAAAAGAATGGACAGTAGAAGAAGATGCTTTAGCTTTCTTGACAGATGCTGGTTTGGTCGGTCGTCTAACAATGTCTCAACAGGGTCGATGGCCAACAAATGGGGAAACTGCATCCGAACTTGAACATAAGATTGGTGAATGCATGTGGTGGTTAATTATTTTGGCTGAACGTATGAATATTGATAGCAGTGAAGCATTAGAAAAATTCTTGACCAAAACTGAAAAAAATTAGGTGATTGAGATAATAAACCTGTTGGAAGGAGGCAATCGAGGTCTATTCAGTCTCTTTTTTAAAAACGCAAACCCTATCCACAAACCCTTTCCATACAGAAATTATCGATGACACTTTGCACAGAAATAGGAAACGTTTTTTCTTGTTAAACTAACAGGTGCTTTAGTGTAACAAGTTATTACAAAAAAGGCTTAGAGTTGGAAATACTCTAAGCCTTTTTTTGACTGAAAATATATTGTGATTTGTGTTGTGGAATTTATGTGATATCGATTTAACGTTTTGTACCTCACAAGTAAACCCGTTACAAATGTGGAGGAGCGTCATTTTACAGCTCTCAGCCCCGGCTGTCAATGACCGCCAAAACTTCATCAATGCTGGCATGGTTTTCCGGTGAAGGATCAATATGCTTCCACAGCAACTCACCCTGTGATGAATATAGCCAAGTTCCGCCCTGGATATAAACATCCTGCGTCTTCATCGATTTCATCACAAATTGCTTCTGTTTTTCTTCATCCGGGATAAAGCCTTTCACCTGTCCGGTGACAAATCCGAACCCTGCCTTTGCAAGAAGCTTCCACTTCGGCATCGTCTGATGGCCCATTCCTTTATACGCTGCCCGGGACGGATCACCGTAAATCGGGAACGGAAACGGCCCGAAATGCTCCAGGAACTGTTCAATGAACGCCCCTTTGGAAGGCGCCACAATTTTCACGTGAAACTTTTTATCTTCAATTTCTGCTATGCGCTCACGCAACTGCGCGAGATATTCCCTGCAGACTGGTCAGCCAAGGTGGCGGACAAAAACGAGCATCGTATCCTGTCCGCTGATTGCTTCACCCAATGTGATCGTATCCTGCGAACCGGGGATCTCTAATTTGTAATCCATACCCATCCCTCTTTCAGAACAAATTTAATAGAATTAGCTCTATCATAACGGAAGAGGGGGGAATGGGCAAAAAAAGGGGATCGGGTGATGTGCTTGAAGGAAAATGCCAAAGTTTCCGAATCTGCCGGACTTCGGGACTCTCTGCCGGGAAAAAGCGCCCGATTCATTTACAGAATCAAGGCGCATTATTTTCTTAGTCATCACTGGCCAGAATGCCGAAGATCCTAAGAATATTGATAAACAGATTGATAAAATCAAGATACAGATTCAGCGCCATGAGCGGCACTTCCTCAGCGCTTACTCCATACTGCTTCATGCGGTTAAAGTCGAACAGGACATAGCCGCTGAAGACTAGCACGCCGATAAAGGAAAAAGCGAGCAAAGCTGTGGAGCTTAACGGCCAGATCATATGGAAAATGGAGATGCAGATCAGAGCCAGCAGGGCAGCCATCAGCATGCCGCCGAGAAATGAGAGGTCACGCTTGGTTGTGGTTGCATAAAAAGCAAGTCCGCCAAATACAACAGCTGTTGTTCCGACGGCCATCAGGACGGTATTGGCACCTGATGTCGCAATATAATGCGCAATGATCGGGTAGGTTGTAATCCCCGAAATAAAGGTGAAGCTGTACAGAAAAGTGTAGGAAATTGCTTTTTTCTTTCTTAAGAAGAACGCTCCGATCAGCATGGCCAGCTCAAGGATGACGAGCGGCAGAAACAGCGCCGGAGGGACATAGACGCCAGCCATCGTCCCGAGAAAGGCAAATGCCAGTGACAGGGCAAAGGCTCTTAAAACAGATGGAAGATAGCCGGTGTTGGCAGTTTGTGCATACATATGTTTCACCTCATATGAATTGATTACCTTTTATACGCAGAAAATCAGGTAAGGTTTCAATTCATTTTTTCTTCTTTTAATAGATCACGGATTTCTTTCAGCAGTTCTTCCTTCGCATCGACGGTCGGTGCTTCTTCTACCTGCTTTTCCTGTTCATGCCTGCTCTTCAGCCTGTTGATGAACCTGACAAAGAGGAAGATGGAAAAGGCGATGATGACAAAATCAATGATAGATTGGATGAATGCACCATATTTGATGGTAGCGTCCTCGATTTTTACAGACCGCTCGGAAAAATCAACCCCTCCGGTGAGCAGTCCGAGAAATGGCATGACAATATCATTGACGAGCGAGGTGACGATTTTTCCAAAGGCTCCGCCGATGATCACACCGACTGCCAGATCGACCACATTGCCTTTGATGGCAAATTTCTTGAATTCCTTCAGCATATAGGTCATTCCTTTCTTTTTTGTCCAAGGTGTATAGCGATAAAAGTTATTATACTTATAAAAGAGCCGGTTGTTAAGGAGAGAAAAGCTTCCCGCGCATGGTATTGACAGAATCCGGCTTTTTCACTATAGTTACAGAGGACAAAAAAATATACGACATTCCTGCATCATGCAGGAGAGGTTCATAGCAACAAACCCTCTATAAAAAACTATGGTTCTGATAAAATTGATCAGCCATATCCGCGGGGATATGGTTTTTATTTTTTTCGGGCTGATTTTTATATATCGAGGAGCCTCTCTTGTATGCGCAGTACCATATGAGGAGGCTTTTTTCTATGTCTGGAAGAAAAGATGAAGAATTGAAGGATGTTACTTTGCTTGGCAATCAGGGGACACAGTATTTGTTTGAATACTCGCCGTCCATCCTGGAGGCTTTTGATAATAAGCACCCGAACCGTGACTATTTCGTAAAATTCAACTGCCCGGAGTTTACGAGCCTGTGCCCGAAAACGGGCCAGCCGGACTTTGCGACCATCTATATCAGCTATATTCCTGATCAGAGAATGGTTGAAAGCAAGTCACTGAAGCTGTATCTGTTCAGCTTCCGCAATCATGGCGACTTTCATGAAGACTGCATGAACATCATCATGAATGATCTGATTGAGCTGATGGATCCGCGCTATATCGAGGTATGGGGCAAATTCACTCCGCGCGGCGGCATTTCCATCGATCCGTATACCAATTACGGAAAGCCGGGCACAAAATATGAAAAGATGGCAGAGTACAGGATGATGAACCACGATCTTTACCCTGAAACCATCGACAACCGTTAAAAGGAGACAGACGTTTTGCTATTATATTTGAATGCCGCATTTGCCGGCCTGCTCATATTATCCAATATTCTTGCCGTCAAACTGTTCAGCCTGGGATCCTGGGCTGTTCTGCCGGCGGCTGTGATTGTTTATGTTTTTACGTATCCGATTACTGATATCATCGGTGAAGTTTATGGAAAAGAAGCTGCCAGGAAGACCGTGCTCGCCGGATTCGTAACACAGCTCCTGTCAGCCGTTTTCATTTTTGCAGCGATCCATCTGCCATCAGCGCCATTCTTTGGAGCACAGGCTGAATTTGAAACGATTTTAAGCGGAAGCTTCCGCATCACCATTGCAAGCCTTATTTCTTATCTGGTCAGCCAAAACCTGGATGTGTATGTCTTCCATAAGCTGAAGGAAAAGCATGGCAGCAGGAAACTGTGGATCCGCAATAATCTGTCCACAGTCTCAAGCCAGCTGATCGATACTTCTGTGTTCATTCTGATCGCTTTTTACGGCACCATGCCTGCAGGGGCGCTCCTTGCGATGATCGGAACACAATATGCCTTTAAGTTCCTTGTCGCGCTGATTGATACACCCCTGGTTTACCTGCTGGTCGGCATGGCCAGAAAAGAAAAAAAGCAGCCTGCCGAGTTCGCAGGCTGACAGCAGAATCTGCGTCATGAAAACAGTCTCTAGCAGGGGGCTGTTTTTTGATGCTGCTGCATGATGGTGCCAGGTACCATGAAAAGACAATGTGGCCAAAGTGTCCACCGATGGTGCCAGGTACCATGAAAAGACATACATAGCCAAAGTGTCCACTGAAGGTACCTGGCACCGCAAAAAGATAATTGGGGCAAAAGTGTCCACCAGCGGTGCCTGGCACGGAAACCAAGTTTTTGTTTCTGGTTCGGTGTTTTTGGTTTACAATCAAGGTGGAAATAATTCTTAATTTTTTTGTGAAGGATAATGGGATAAGGAGGGAAGGACTTGGATAATAAAGCCGGGGGGAAGGATCCCCGTTTTAAGGTGGCGAAGAGGGAAGCCTGGATCGGTATCGGTCTTGTCCTTTTTAATTTTCTGTGGTGGTTTGGCTTTGCTTACGGGATGGGCTCAGGTCCTGTCGAAGAGTATACATATATCATGGGGCTGCCTGCGTGGTTTTTCTATAGCTGTGTGGCGGGATTTGCGGTTGTGTTTGTCCTTGTTTGGGCAGCCGTGAAGTTTCTGTTTAAAGAAGTCCCTTTCGATGACAGTGAAGAAGGGGGGAAGGCGGAATGAATATAGGTGTCATTATCCCGCTTCTTGTGTTCCTGGTGGCGATTTTCCTGGTAGGCTTTTGGGCGAGCAGGCATGTCCGCTCGACAGATTCTTTTCTGCAGGAATACTTCCTCGGCGGAAGGGAGCTGGGCGGATTCATCCTCGCCATGACGATGATTGCCACTTACGGCAGCGCCAGCAGCTTCATCGGCGGACCCGGTGTCGCCTACACCCAGGGGCTCGGCTGGGTGCTGCTTGCGATGTCACAGCTTGTGACAGGCTATTTTGTGCTGATGGTGCTCGGGAAAAAATTTGCAATTGTCGCCAGGCAGTATAATGCTGTCACACTGATCGACTTTTTGAAAGAAAGGTATCAGAGCAAGTGGGTGGTGCTGCTCTCAGCGCTCAGCATCATCATCTTCCTGTTCGCTTCCATGGCGGCCCAGTGGGTCGGCGGCGCCCGTCTGATCGAATCGCTGACAGGCCTTTCATATGGGGCTGCCCTGTTCATTTTTGCGGCATCAGTCCTTGTATATGTCATCATTGGCGGCTTCAGGGCCGTGGCTGTAACAGATGCGGTCCAGGGAGTCATCATGTTTGTTGGGACCCTGATCCTTCTGATCGCTGTCATTATTGCCGGCGGAGGGATTGGGAATATCATCACCGACCTAAGGACGGAAAACCCTGGGCTTGTTTCACCGTACGGCTTTGACGGCGGGCTGTCCCCGCTCTATGTTTCTTCCTTTTGGATTCTTGTCGGCGTCGGGGTGGTCGGCCTGCCGCAGGTGACTGTCAGGGCGATGAGCTACAAAAACTCCAGGGCCATGCACAGGGCGATCATCATCGGCACCTTTGTGGTCGGCTTCATCATGCTTGGCATGCATCTGATCGGCGTGTTCGCGCGTCCGATCCTGCCTGGTATTGAGGTGGGGGACAAGGTGATGCCGCTCATTGCGATGGAGGTCCTGCCACCGTGGCTGGCAGGGGTAGTATTGGCCGCTCCGATGGCAGCGATCATGTCGACTGTCGATTCTCTGCTCCTCCTCGTCAGCTCGGCTGTCGTGAAGGATGTGTATCTGAATTATATCAATCCTGATGCAAGTGAAGGGACGGTTAAGAAGCTGAGCCTCGGCGTTACAGCGGTCCTCGGAATCCTGGTCTGCCTGATGGCGCTCAGTCCGCCGGATCTGATCATCTGGCTCAATCTGTTTTCCTTTGGAGGGCTTGAGGCTGCCTTCATATGGCCGGTCGTCCTTGGCCTGTACTGGAGTAGGGGAAATAAGCATGGAGCCATTGCCTCCATGATCACCGGGGTAGTCTCGTATATCCTTTTTTATACATACTATCCGAATGCCTTTGGCATGAACACAGTCATCATGCCGATCATCCTGTCATTTGCCGCTTACATGCTCATCAGCATGCTGACGGCCGGGACAGCACAGAAAGATATGGGGCAGACAGCCTGAAAAAAAACGGGACAGCTTTTGCAGGTCCCGTCTTTTTGTGTATGAACTAATATTTTATCTTAAAGGAAGAAGACAGCTCGCCCTGGCCATCCAGTTCATCCACTTGCATCTGATCGATCGCCGAGAAGGGGTTCCCTCTCTTTAAATCCCTCATAAAAGAATCCAACTGCTTCTTGTCCCCCATTGCCCGGATCTCCACAGAACCGTCATCCCGGTTGCGCACCCAGCCATTGATGCCGTATTGAACAGCTTTTCTCTGTGCGAAAAAGCGGAAGCCCACTCCCTGCACCTTTCCGGAAACTATAATGTTCAAATGGATCATCTTCTTCTCCTCCGGCACCATAATTACCTACATCGTCCCACAAAAGAGGGGCTAATGCAATATTCAAGAAGACAGAAAAAATAAAGGTCGGCCCCCATAAAATTTTCCGGCCTAACGAATGGTGTAGATAGTCTTTAAAAAGAAATAAGATGGAAATACCTGCCTGTAAAAGAAGGGGTTAAAAAAGTTTCCGGTTTTATGTTACAATTAGATTACAAACTGTTTAAAAACCAGTTAAAACAGATTTGTAGAATACAAATGTCTTTGTTAAACTTTAGAAATGTGACCGGCCATGACAGGGAAAAAGCGTCAGCCGGCATCAAAATCGAGCTAAAATGAGTGGGAGATAAGATGAATAAATATATATATGCAATGCTAATGGTGCTGTCAATGTTAACCGCCGCGTGCAGCAATCAGATCCACACATCACTTGCAGAGGAAATTTCGCACAAAACAGAGAAACAGAAAGACGATTCTGCTATCCTGACGATCCAGACAGAAGGCAAGGATAAAAAGGATACTTCATGGCTTAAGGAAAAGTCCCTTTACCGCATTGAAGCTGCCGATGAAGGCCTGGCTTATGAAGTCTATATTTATGCGGAAAATGAAACAACCGTCAAGCTTGAACAAGCAGGCGTTTTAGGAGATAAGCAGGACACGGTGCATGAAGGGAATTATTCAGTCTATATGGCCAAAAAAGGGGCAAAGTCTGCCTTTAAGCAGGATATTCTTTCATCCCTGCCGCTTGTTTTCAATGAAGAAGTAAAAGGGGCGTATCCGCTTAAGCTTGGTGATAAGACCCTGCTTGCCATCGTCCAGCCTGAGGGGGACAGCCGGTTCTCGGCAGAGCTGTACAGCATCCAGAATGGAGAGCTGAAAATCGTCCAGTCCGGTGAGGGAATCAGGTCCATACTCGGACCTGAAATCAAAGCAATCAAACAGGAATACATCCAGACAGTCAATTCTATTGATGACAATGAAGGATGGGTTTTTTCAACATGGGCATTCGACAAGGAAAAGCTGGAAATCAAACAGGTCAGCGAGACGGTCTACGATGATTCTGACATGAAGGACGGTCTGGGCGAAGGGGAAAAATGGTTTGAAATCTGGAGTGCAGCCGAAGAAAACTATCATCCGTTCTACAACATTCAGCTTGAAAAGGGCATTATCGATAAAGCCTCCCAAGGCATACTGACCGGGAGCCAATATCCGATCGGCACGAATATCAATGATGTCAAAAAGGCGAGCCCCCCTTCTATCGAGGCAGGGAAAAAAGACAAATATGCGTACCTGAAATATCCGGAAGTAACGTATTTTTATGATGAAGCCACACAAGAGGTAGCTGTCGTTTCAATTCCCGGAATCCGCCTGCAGTCAACGCTTGCAGATATCAAGAAAATGTTCGGCGAGCCGTTCAGGGAGAGCAGGAGAGGAACAGAGGTGCTGGCGATCTATGCTGCCGGAAAATACAATATTGATGTGTATGCAGACCAGTCAGGAAAAATAAAGTCTGTTCAGCTTAGGAAGCTTTAAGGATCCAGAAAAAATCCCGCGGGTGCATGGCCTGTTGAATGGAACAGTTAAACTGGCCACTGTTGGCCATAGTTCGAGGGGACGGATCATTTAAACATAAAGGTTATTTTTTAGTATGGTATTTTAATTTGAGTCTTAAAATAAGCGGAGATTTTCTGGTTACGCTGCTGAATATGGCAAAAGTGGGTGTAAATAAGCGGAGAATTTCCGGTTAAGCGGAGCGAAGCAGCCCATTTTCCTGTTTTTTAAATCGATAGGGGGAATTTCTCCGTCTATTTGAGCTATTTTTAGAGTGTTTTTAAAAATAGGGGGAATTTCTCCGCTTATTTTTCAACTCATTCGGGTCCGGAAAGGTGCGCTCTTTAGGAAAAACCTCTTCAGAAAGAATACTTTTTCTCACGTCTTATAAGGATGGCAAGATCGCAGCGATATATGCGAATAGAGCTAACAAAAAAAGCTGCAGGCCTAAATGGCCCGCAGCTTCCTTTTGTTATATCAATTAAAATGCCCAGTCGCCTTTGCGGAAAACGGGCTCTGACTGTCCGTCTTCCTTGATGCCGTCAATATCCATTTCGGCTGAGCCGATCATGAAGTCGACATGTGTAAGGCTTTCGTTCAGGCCATTTTCAGCAAGCTCTTCAGAGGACATTTTTTTGCCGCCCTCGATGCAGAATGCATAAGCGCTTCCGATTGCCAGGTGATTAGAGGCATTTTCGTCAAACAAAGTGTTGTAGAAAAGCAGATTGGACTGTGAGATCGGCGAGTTGAACGGCACAAGGGCTACTTCTCCAAGGTAATGGGAGCCTTCATCTGTCTCAACAAGCTGCTTCAGGATCTCTTCGCCTTCTTCAGCCTTCACATCCACAATGCGCCCGTTTTCAAAGGTAATCGTGAAGTTATCAATGATATTGCCGCCATAGCTGAGTGGCTTTGTGCTGGAAACATGCCCGTTGACACCGGTTTTAAGCGGAACGGTAAAGACTTCCTCAGTCGGCATATTAGCCATGAATTCATGGCCTTTTTCATTGACGCTGCCTGCCCCGACCCACAGATGCTTCTCAGGAAGCTCGATGGTCAAATCAGTGCCTGGCGCTGTATAATGCAGCTTTTTGAAGCCTTTGCTGTTCAGGTAATCGACTTTTTCATGCAGGGAAGCGTCATGATCCTTCCATGCCTGCACAGGATCTTCAAGGTCTGCGCGCGTTGCTTTAAAAATCGCATCCCAAAGTTTTTCCACGCGGCTTTCCTTAGGATCGTCTGCGAATACTTTGTCTGCCCAGCCTTCAGATGGGACAGCGATGACCGTCCAGCTTACCTTATCAGACTGTGCGTAGCGGCGGTATTTGCTCAACGCTTTCCCGGCTGCTTTTTGGAAATTGGCGATCCGCTCGGATTTGACCCCTTTGAGCAGGTCAGGGCTTGCAGATACGATTGACATGAACGCAGCGCCCTTCTCTGCGAGGTCTTCCATTTCCTTGGCGCGGAACTCAGGATACTCTGTAAAAGATTCCTCAGGCGCTAGATCATACTTCAGGCGTGTCACTGTATCATCAGACCAGTTGACCACCACATTGGCTGCTCCTGTTTCATAGGCTTTTTTAACGGCAAGGCGTACAAACTCTGCTGCATCAAGTGTTGCGTTGATTACAAGCGTCTGGCCCTCCTGGACATTGACGCCGACCTTGACTGCCAGCTCGGCATATTTTTCGAGATTTTGCTGGAATTGGCTCATATTATGTATCTCCTTTTTCAGAATCTTCTTCTACATTTTATCGGTTTCTGCGTGAAAAAGAAACAGTTTGGCCTGATTCCTTTTTCACGGGAAAAATGCAAGGCCCCCTAATACGAACCTGCAATGGGAGCACCGAAATACCTCCCATCAGGCTATTTTAAAAATGAAAAAGCCGGCTTATCGCCGGCCTTAAATCGAGTTTTGTCTGGCAGGGTGTTTTTCCTGCTTTTCATATAAGGCAAACATGAGCCAATAAAGAAATGCGCTTATCACTGCAAGCACCGCGAGAATGGCAAAGGTCCAGTTATAGCCGATCCAGACGGTCAGTGGAATCGATATGGGAGCGATGGTCTTCCCGACGGTAAAACGAAGGCTGGCTGCTGCAAAATACTGGCCCCTCATATGCTCCGGGGCGATGCGCGACACAAAGCTCTGCTGAAGCCCGACCGCCATCAGCTCTCCTAAAGTAAAGATGGCCATGGCAATGATCAGGCCCCAGATCCACTGCGTCTGCCCGAACATAATAATGCTGGCAGCGTAGAAAAGGGAAGAGGTGACAAATACATTCCGCTCTTTAAATTTGGCTGCATATCTAGTGACAGCGACTGTGAACAATGCCACCAGGAATCCATTTTCCGAGAGCAGGACGCCAAAGGCCTGCTCGCCGTGGACAGTGAACGACCAGCTTCCAATGCTGAAGAGGGACTGGTTGTCGACGGCCTCTTTCGTATAAACAGGAATCAGCAGGTCCAGCTGCATGAATGTCTGGGCGGCCAGGACGCCTGCGATGATAAAAAGCAGGAAGGTCCTGTCCCTGAAAATGATGCCGTAATCCTTCACCTGGGCCCCAAGGAAGCTGTACCATTTATCATTTTCCCCTGCGACAGCTGTATTCTCCGGAACCGTTTCGCGCGTCCATTTCGCCAGAACCAATGCGAGCAGGATGCAGACAATGCCCGCGATCAAGAGGAGCTGTGAGCGGTACTGCACATAAAAGAGCGCCCCAAGGATCGGCCCGACAACCACCGCAATATTGATGGAAGTATAAAAGATCGCAAACACATCGCTGCGGTGCTTTTCCTCGACCACGTCGGCCACCATCGCTTGGCTTGCCGGCCAGTAGAAGGCGCCGAACACTCCGACAAAGGTGAAGCAGATAAAGCCGAGCCAATAGGATTCGATGGCAGGGGAGCTGGCGACTGCAAACAGGATAAAGCAGATCCCCTGCCCGAAGGCCGACAGTACCATCATCGTCTTCCTGCCGAAACGGTCGGCGCAATAGCCGCCCATCAGGTTCGCCAATACAGAAAACACCTGCGATAAAATAAGCAGAAGGCCGGCCTTATCCTTGCCGAACGCCTCCGCAAAATAAATCGTCAAAAACGGAAAAAACATCCAAAACGTAATATTCATCAAAGATTCGCCGAACAGGCGCACCTTCAGATTAAAATCCCAATCTCTGATTCTCATGCTGAAATCCTCACTTCTCTGGTCAATATCGCTATCATACTACCTTTTTGAAAAAAATGACAGGTGCACGAGTGCTGAATTTTCTTTTGAAGAGAGGGAGAGATAACAAAGTTTTATAAGGCAACATATGGTGCGAAGAGTATGTCAGGCACGGCAAATGGACAAATAGAGGGAAAGTGTCTTTTGAAGGTGCCAGGCACTCTCTAGTGCTATGGCGCCTTCCGAAAGTTTCGCAGCCTCCCTCTGAACGAATGGCCTTTCGGGCAAAAGCCTTCCGAGGCATTCGGAACCTCTTTCGGAACCTGTCCGCTTATTTATAAATCTCTCGGAACCCCCCTCCGAAAGCTTCGGAGGGGCATGATAAATTCTTATGTGACGCCAAAACTGCCTGTTCCGGGAAGCAAGGGGAGTCGGGAACGTGCCTGCAGTCTCAGCCTTCAGCCCATAAAAAGACCCCAGCCGCTGCCGGCCGGGGTCCTGTTATCAATCTTCGTCCTTCATGGCCGCTTTCAGCAGATCGCCGAGGCTGGTTCCGAAGGATTCTTCGTTTTTGCTGTATTTCTGCACAAGCTTGCGTTCTTCCCGCTTGTTGACAGCTTTCTTTTTATCCTGCGCCTTCTCTACAACATTGCACGGGCGGCACTGGAAGTAGGTGCCGGCCTTGCCGTTGTGGATCTCCATTTTTTTATGGCACTGCGGGCAGCGGCGGTTGGAAAGCTTCGGATCCTTGCGCTTCCGGTAGCTGCATTCCATGTCAGAGCAGACGAGCACTTTGCCGTCTTTCGTATTGCGCTCTTTCAGGAAGGAGCCGCATTCCGGGCATTTTGAGCCGGTCAGATTATGGGCTCTGTAGGATTTATCGCTTGTCTTGATTTCGGAAACCAGCTGCTGTGTCTGCTGACGGATCTTTTTCAGGAATTCCTTCGGGCTCGCTTTACCGCGCGCGATCGCTTCAAGCTCCTGCTCCCATTTGGCTGTGAGCTCAGGTGATTTCAAGTCCTCGTTCACAAGGTCCATCAGCTGCTTGCCCTTCCCTGTAGGGTGGAGGCGTCCGCCGTTCTGGCGTTCAACTGCTTCGGTCGTAAGCAGGCGTTCAATGATCTCTGCCCTTGTTGCCGGTGTCCCAAGGCTGTATTTCTCCATTTGGGATAAAATATCGGCCTCAGTATAGCGACCAGGCGGCTCAGTCAGTTTTTGCTCGGAAGAAACTGATTTTACCGTCAAGGTCTGGCCTTTTGAGAGGGAAGAGAGATTCAGCTTCAATTCCTTTTCTTCTCCCTTGCCTGTCACCTGCCGGAAGCCTTCTTCAATGACGGCGGTTTCTCTTGTTGAAAAGATTTCGCCGTTCAGATCAAAGGAAGCTTGAATGGTTTCATATTTGTACGGCTCATGGAAAAGGGCCAGGAAGCGGCGGACAATGATGTCGTACAGCTTTTTCTCATCACTGTCCAGGTCGCTCAGATGAAGGCGCTCCTCGGTCGGGATGATGGCATGGTGATCGGTCACCTTTTCATTGTTGAACACGCGCTTGGCAAGGACCTTCCCTTTTTTCGCCAGTAGCGGCTTCACTTCATCCCTGTAGCCTGAGGCGATTCCATGGAGGCGGTCCAGCATCGTTGCTTCCATATCCTTTGTCAGGTAGCGGGAATCTGTCCTTGGATAGGTGACGAGCTTGTATTGCTCATACAATCGCTGCAGGACATTAGATGTCTTTTTCGCCGAAAAACCGAAGCGCTTATTGGCATCCCGCTGCAGCTCGGTCAGATCATAAGGAAGCGGCTGCTGCTCGCTTTTTTCCTTGCGGCTGATGGACTGGATCACGGCCTTTGCTGAATCGGTTTTTGCAACAATGGCTTCGGCTGTTTCTTTAGAAAAAGTCCTTTTCTCGCCGTTCTTTTCCCAGTCTGCCTTAAACGGCCCAACCTGGGCGGAAATCGTCCAGTATTCCTTCGGGGTGAAGGATTGGATCATTTTCTCCCTTTCCATGATCAGGGCAAGCGTCGGTGTCTGCACACGCCCGGCAGACAGCGGGTCATTATATTTCGTCGTCAAGGCACGTG
Organism: Bacillus sp. MMSF_3328; assembly: GCF_030733525.1. Lineage (NCBI taxonomy): Bacteria > Bacillati > Bacillota > Bacilli > Caryophanales > Bacillaceae > Bacillus > Bacillus sp. MMSF_3328. The sequence goes on from NZ_JASHIV010000004.1 coordinate 343,246, forward strand.
TCACATTCAAACCGATCAGCCAGTCGGCTTCAGCACGGCATACCGCTGAATCGTAAAGGGCGAGGAACTGATCCCCGGGCTTCAGGCTTTGAAAGCCTTCTTTAATCGCACGGTCTGTGACAGAGGAGATCCACAGGCGCTTGACCTGCTTTTTCCAATAAATCTTCTCAAGAATCCAGCGGGCTACCAGCTCACCTTCACGTCCGGCATCAGTCGCGATGATGATTTCATTGATGTCCTTCCGCTTGGAAAGCGTGTCGATGGCCCGGAACTGGTGGCTCGTCTGCTTCATGACCTTTAGCCCCATCCGGTCAGGGATGATCGGCAGGTCTTCCAGGTTCCAATGCTTGAATTTTGTATCATAATTCTCAGGCATTTTCAGTTCAACCAGATGGCCGAGCGCCCAAGTGACAATGTATTTATTTCCTTCTATATAAGATTTATGTGTCTGCGTACATCCGAGCACACGGGCAATCTCCCGGGCCACACTCGGTTTTTCCGCAAGTACGAGTGATTTCATGTAAAGCTCCTTTCAAATCTGTGCTTCCTCTATAAGTATAACGGAAACGCAGGAAAATTTGTAATGGACAAAACGGAATGGGAACCCGATAAAAAGGATATACAGTAAATATCAGTGCCTGGCACCAAAGACCCTTATAAAAAAGGGGCAGCGATGTTAAAATAATGCAGGACAGGTTGTTTTTTTTCCTGATTTTTATACTTTATAAAATAGAACAGGCAAGCTTGTTCTCCTTTTTTTAACCCAAAAACAGAACATACGTTCTAAAGGTGGAGGTGGCAAAATGGAAGGCAGGGAGCCAAGTTTGGTGGTTCGTGAATTTTTGAGGCAGGAAGAGCATCAAAAGCTGTATGAGACTTATCTGGATGATCCCCATGAGAAAAATAAAGCCCGGCTCGAAGCAGCCTTTAAAAGGTACTTCAGACATATCCGCTTCGTTTCTTATTTAAATAAGACTATATATTATGAGTCAAGGAAGTTCGACATGAAGGCGCGGGAATTGCGCGCCAGGTATCAGCTCACACTGGATCGGCCTGCAGCAGAAGCAGAGAGCGGCGCAGAACCGCTGACACAGCTCCTCGAAGATGAGACGGCGCTCCAGCCTTTCATGGAAATCCCCTCCGGAAGGCTGGAAGATTACACAGCCGATCCCCGGCTCGCCAGAATCATCAAAGAACTGACACCAAGGCAGCAGGAAATTCTCTTTTACGCATTTGTCCGCAGCCTCCCTGATGCCGAAACAGCGAGATTGCTCGGCATCAGCCCGCAGGCAGTATCAAAGACCAAAAATAAAGCGATTGAAACCATAAGGAGGAAATACAATGCTTGAACAGCTGAATCTTTTGCAGATCATCGGCAATTTTGGATTCCCCATCGCCATCACCATGTATTTGCTGCACCGCTATGAAAACCGGTTCGAACAGCTGAAAATGAAAATGGAGGACATTTCCCGAAGCATCGCACAGATTGAAAAAGACAAAGGGTGAAAGCATGAATTTGTCACAGCAGGAAATAGAGGAAATCATGAAGGCCATCGAGCCTAAAATCAAAAAATCCTTATACCAGACAGGCAAGGAAAACCGGGAGGACCTCGAGCAGGAGCTGCGTGAAGCCGTCCTCCGCAAGCTCCGCGACAACAAACTTGAGGAAGTTCCCGGCTTTTTCGAGATGATGGAGGGAGGGGAGAGAAGGTAGAGAAGGCAGAGAAGGTGACAGGCTCCTATACCAGTTATAGACCAGTTGCAAACGGCTTGAGGTTAGCCGTTCAGGACTGCGGGTAAAGGGAAAGACAAACTTTCTGCCCGGTTTTTTTCTTCCCTGCCGCATTGAAGTGGTATAATGGCTGTAACGGCTGCGGGTGCCAGGCATGAGACTAGTGCCTGGCACCGGCGTACATATTATGTTGCTGGAGTGTGATGGAAGCCTGTGCGATTACGATTTACGAAATCTATCCCCAATCTGGTCACTCAAGGAAACCTGTACTGCGGTTTTCTCTCTATAGGATTTGCAGCGAACGGCCAATTCAAAAATGCGGCGATCCTCATTCTGATCGGCATGATGCTCGACAGCATGGACGGCAGACTTGCCCGGATGCTGAAGGCTGACAGCGCGCTCGGAAAAGAGCTCGACTCGCTCGCAGACATCGTCACTTTCGGAGTGGCGCCGTCCTTTTTAGTGTATTATACATATTTCTATCAATTCGACCTTCTTGGCCTTGCCATCGCCGGCCTTTTCCCGCTCTTCGGAGCATTCAGGCTGGCCAGGTTCAATATCAGTTCCCCAAAATCGTCCATGAATTATTTCGTCGGCGTCCCGATCACAGCCGCAGGAGGCATCATGGCACTCCTCACGCTGTTCGGGGACAAAATCCCGAATATCGTCACGACTGTCATTTTTACCGCATTATGCTTTCTAATGGTCTCGAAAATCAGGATCCCAAGCCTGAAGGAAGTCCCGCTTCCGAAATACGGAACCATCGTTACCATCTTTCTCGGCTGCCTTCTGTATCTGATCTACAAAGGGACATACGGCCAATTTCCCTACCTGATCTATATTGCAGCACCCATGTATATCGCCTATCTGGCCTATATCTTTGTAAAAGGGAAAAATAAGAAGGATATCGACTGAAAAAACCGCTGAGAAGCGGTTTTTTTGATTGGGCGGAGATTTCGAGGCGGAGGATGATCCGGTAATGTGGTTAATGAGGTGTGCGGATGAAGGGAGAGAGCTCTGGGAGGCGGGGAATCTACCGAACTAGCGAATTAATCTACCGATTGAGAGCATTAATCTACCGAATTAGCGATTAATTTAACCAATTGAGCGGATAATCTACCAACTCAGCGAAATCGGCTGCAAATTCGTGGTTTTTAACCAGTTGGAGAGCGGGAGCAGCCAGGGTTCGCGGTATTTTTATGAGTGGGGTGCTTCCATTGCGGCTATTTTAATGGTATGAGAGAGGAATCTACCGACCTACTAACGATTCTACCGATTGAGAGCATTAATCTACCGAATTAGCGATTAATTTAACCAATTGAGCGGATAATCTACCAACTCAATTATTCATCCACCCGAAAAGCCACAAAACAGTCCGCTGCCAAAAAACTTCACCCCGCTACCATGCTAATCATCTGCCAATCTAATATGTTAAAATATGGTAAAAATCTGTTGACACTATAAAAATTTTATTCATACAATGAAGAATAGAATAAATAAATCATAATGGATGATGCGCAATGAAGAGAAAAAACACATCAACTTATAATTTTCGAAAGAGGCTGCATGTCAAACCCCTGGTTTGATGGCAGCCTCTTCTTTATTTCGCTAATATGCTGAGGGGGAAAGATCATGATTGAATTGACAGGCAGCACATTGACATTGGAACAGGTAAAGGTAATTGTTTTTGAAAAAGAGCATGCGGCAGCATCAGCAGGTAGTATGGAGAGGGTGAAGGAAAGCCATGAGGCGGTCCGGAAGATTGTTGAAGAAGAAAGGGTCATTTATGGCATCAACACCGGCTTTGGGAAGTTCAGCGATGTGCTCATTAACCAGAAGGATGTAAAGGCGCTTCAGCTGAATCTGATCCGTTCCCATGCATGCGGGGTGGGGGAGCCTTTTCCGGAGTCAGTTTCAAGGGCGATGCTGCTGCTGAGGGCTAATGCGCTTTTGAAAGGATTTTCAGGTGTAAGGCCGGAGCTGGTTGAAAGGCTGCTGGCTTTCTTAAATGAAGAAATCCATCCTGTCATTCCGCAGCAAGGGTCGCTTGGGGCGAGCGGGGATCTTGCACCATTGTCCCATCTTGCTCTTGCTCTGATCGGTGAGGGGGAGGTTTTTTATAAAGGAAAGAGGATGCCTTCATCAGAGGCCATCGAATCTGCCGGACTCCCTCCGTTCCATCTGGAGGCGAAGGAGGGGCTTGCCCTCATCAATGGCACCCAGGCGATGACGAGCATGGGGGCGGTCGCCTATCTGGAAGCCGAGCAGCTGGCTTTTCAAAGTGAGATGATCGCTGCAATGACGATGGAGGGCCTGAACGGCATCACAGACGCATTTGATGAAAGAATCCATCAGGCCCGCGGCTACCAGCAGCAGATAGATACAGCCGCTCGTATGAGGGATTATCTGGCCGGTAGCAGGCTGACGACCGTTCAAGGTGAGCTGCGTGTCCAGGATGCCTATTCTCTCCGGTGCATCCCCCAGGTTCATGGGGCAAGCTGGCAGGCGCTCGATTATGTAAAAGAAAAATTGGAGATTGAAATGAATGCGGCGACCGATAATCCGCTGATTTTTGATGAGGGGGAAAAGGTCATTTCCGGCGGGAATTTTCATGGGCAGCCGATTGCGTTTGCGATGGATTTTATGAAAATTGCTGTTGCGGAGCTGGCCAATATTTCGGAAAGGAGAATCGAGCGGCTCGTCAATCCGCAGCTCAGTGACCTGCCTGCTTTTTTAAGTCCGGAGCCTGGCCTGCAGTCAGGTGCGATGATCATGCAATACAGTGCGGCCTCTCTGGTTTCGGAAAATAAGACGCTGGCACATCCGGCGAGCGTTGATTCTATTCCGTCCTCCGCCAACCAGGAGGATCATGTAAGCATGGGGACGATTGGATCCCGCCATGCGTGGCAGATCATCCAGAATGCGACCCGGGTGCTGGCGATCGAGCTGATCTGCGCGATGCAGGCAGCCGAGTTCAGGGGTGTTGAAAAAATGGCCCCTAAAACAAGAAAAATCTACGAAAAAGCAAGGGAAATCGTCCCATCCATTACAAAAGACAGGGTATTCTCAAAGGATATTGAAAATTGTGCGGCCTGGCTGAAGGAAGGAATAATGAAATAAGGGGAGGACTGCCTCCCCTTATGTTTAATCTTCTTCTTCGATCCGGTTTTTGAAGGCTTCCTGGACGACGATGAATTCTTCATCCTCAATCGCGTCCTTAGAGTGCCTTTCCACTAGCGTCCCCTCAGGGAATTTTCCGGGATGCCCTTTTCGTTTATGGTCAAAATGTTCTCCGCGTGACATAAGCAGATCGTCTCCTTTCATAGGTGGAAATCGGTTCTTTCCGTAGCTTTCCCGCCCCGGCCGCCGGATATGTGCGCAAAACTTGTTCAGCTTTTGCAGGAAGTGCATATCTATATTGATATATAGCAAATTAGAAAGGAGCGGTGCATATGCGGGAAGCGTTCCAGGCGGAGGATCTGGCCAAACAGCCCATGCCTTTTACAGCTTCAAAAGGGGATCCAGCCCCGCTGTTTACAGCGGATGCTGTGATTGACCAGGGAATCCAGAAGGTCAGCCTGCAGGATTTCCAGGGCCAGTGGGTGCTGCTGTTTTTTTACCCCAGTGATTTCACCTTTGTCTGACCGACAGAATTGGCGGCGGTCGCCGCTATTTACCCTTATGTAAAGAACATGAATGTGGAAGTCCTTGCCATCAGCACGGACAGCGTCTATTCCCACAAAGTGTTCAAAGAAACATCGCCTTCCCTGAAGCATGTGACCTTCCCGCTCCTGAGCGACCGGACCCACAACATCAGCAAGGCATACCGCGTGCTTGATGAAAATTCAGGTGCGTCCTTCCGGGCATCTGTGTTCTTGAACCCGGAGCAGATCATCCAGGCAAAACTGATTTATCCCGGCAATATCGGCCGCAATCTCCATGAGCATGTCCGCATCCTTCAGGCCCTCCAATATGCAAAACAGACTGGCAAAGGCACACCTGCCAACTGGATGCCGGGCCAGCAGGGGATGATGAGCGACCCGAATATGATTGGGAAAATATAAATTGGAGCTGCTGGTATAGGAATGCAGCAGGGAACAGTGGTATCCAAAAAAAGAAGACCCGCCTTCCTTAAGCGGGTCTTTCAGCTTGATATATGAACTGCGGAACGCAGGCTTCCTAGTCTTTACCCGTACTCTGCTTGGCATTCACAATCAGCGGGTTCAAGCCTGAACCTGTTCTTTTGATCTGTGTGGCGCCTTCTGTGTTCTGGCCTTCCAGATAGGAAGCATATTTTCTGTTCCAGTATTTCATGGACAGATAGATGAAGATGCCGGCAATGATCAAGATGGCAACTGTGGCTGGCCAGAAGGCTGGGGAAACGACAGCAGCTTCATAAGCAAGGCCGATTTTTGAAAAGACGATATACGTAAAAGCGACAAGCGAGAGAAGAATGATGGAAACCGGAATGACGCCCTTCCAGGGAACCATATTCACCTGGGCATCTGCACGGAAATGATAGGCAGAGGCTCTCGGCTTTATTTTTCCGATAATGATCATCATCAGGATTTCGACAGCAAACAGGATGGCATAGATATGGATAAAGTGGATTGGCACCGTATAGCCAAACAGATGGTCAGTGCCCCATACGAGCATATAATAAGCAATCACATGGAAAATGATGACTACTTTCGGAGCCAATGCCGGAATATATTTCGAGAAAATACCGACGAGTACGATGGCGATGATCGGTATGTTGAAAAATCCAGTGAATCTTCTGATCAGGTCCCAAAGGCCGTCAGATGCGTTCATCAGCATCGGAGAGATGAATAAAGAGACAATGGCGAGAATGGTTCCGAACCATTTGCTGATGCTGATCAGCTTTTCATCACTCACATTAGGATTGATCCTTGGCTTGTAGATATCCAGTGCAAAAAGGGTGGCGGCGCTGTTCAGCAATGAATTGAAGGAGCTGAACACGGCTCCCAGCAGGACCGCAAGGAAAAATCCGGACAGATAGCCGGGCATCACATCTGAAATCAGGGTTGGGTAGGCAAGGTCGACTGATTTCAGCGAATTGCCGTAAAGATGAAAGGCGATAACGCCGGGAATCATCATAAAAACAGGGACAAGCAGCTTATAGAAGCCTGAAATCATAACACCCTTTTGGCCTTCAGCCAGGTTTTTCGCGCCTAATGTACGCTGGATGACATATTGATTAGAAGCCCAGTAGAAGAGATTGGCAAAAATCATCCCGGTAAAAATGGTGCCGAATGGAACAGAATCTTCCTTTGTCCCAATGCTGTTCAATTTTTCAGGATGCTCAGTGGCAATGGTTTTCAGGCCGCTGAAGAAATTGCCGTCACCAAGGGCGAAAAAGCCAAGAACCGGGATCAGAATACCGATGATTAAAAGGCCGATCCCGTTTAATGTATCAGAAACAGCAACAGCCTTCAGTCCGCCGAAGATGGCGTAAATGGCTCCGATGATGCCGATGATCCAGATGACGAGCCAAACAGAAGATTGGTATGTAATGCCCAACAGGGACGGCACATCAAACAGCTGCAGCACAGCCAATGCCCCCGAATAAAGCATGGATGGAATAGTAACAAGGATATAGCCAAGCATGAACAGGATGACGGTGTAGCGCCTCACCCCTTCATCAAAGCGCTTGCTTAAAAATTCAGGCAGTGTCGTGAAGTTTCCGCCCAAATACTTTGGCAGCAGATAAACAGCCATGAAGATGATGGCAAAAGCAGCGGTAACTTCCCAGGCCATATTGCTCAAATTGGTCCGGTAGGCCTGTCCATTCAGGCCGATCAGCTGCTCGGCCGACAGGTTTGTCAGCAATAGCGATCCGGCGATGAAGCCCCCTGTCAGTCCCCTCCCTGCCAGGAAATATCCTGTAGAATCGCTGACTGCCCCTTTCGTTTTCACATACGAAATCCAGGCAACGATCGCCATAAAAAAGGCGCAGGATATTAAAGTGAAAGCAATTCCCCCAGTAAACATAGGTGCACTTCCTTTTCTCTTTTTTGTTCGTTTAATAACCTGAAATGGCACATTTCAAACCTTTTGCTCTAGTGGGATATAATGCCATCAGCTTTCAAATAGAGAGAAAGGCATTTATAATAAAGGAAAGGATTGAAAGGAGGCCGCAGATGGACTTTTTTGGAATCATTTCAGAAGAACGGATCAAGAAAGGCTATAAAGAAGGCGAATTTGAAAACCTTCCCGGCTTTGGAAAACCGCTTCCGCATGATGAGCTCTCCCATGTTCCTGACGATTTGCGCATGGCTTACAGAATGATGAAAAATGCAGGCTATACAGAAGAAGACAATGCTGTGAAGCAGGAAATGGCCACCATCGAGGATCTTATAAAAAAATGCGAAGACCCTGCAGAAAAGAAAGATCTTCAGAAGCAGCTGAACCAGAAGCTGCTGAAATTCAACAGCATGATGTCTCAAAGGCGGGCAAGCACAAACTCCTCGATATTTAAAAACTATGAAGATAAAATTCATCATAAATTAGTTGATTGAAAGCTCCTGTGTCAGGGGCTTTTTTCTTTTAAAATCACCCTGCACGAATAGCATGAGGAAATTCTCCCCTTTTTGGTTAGAATGTTTTGCCGAAATTCAGAGTTGGGAATTGACTGGAATAGAATAAAAATGGGAGGGATGGTCCGTGTATTTATCTATTGCAATCAAGCTCCTGCTGGGACTGATATCCCTGCTGGTTATCATGCGGGTGCTGGGAAAAAAGGAGATGGCACAGGCAACTCCATTCGATTTTATTTATGCATTGGTCCTTGGAGGGATTCTTGAGGAAGGTTTGTACGACAGCAAAGTCTCTATTTTACATATTCTGTTCACCTTCGCCGTCTGGGCTGTCCTCATCTATGCGATTGAAATTCTCGTCCAGCGGAAGGATAATCTTCGGGCACCCATCAAAGGGCAGCCCGCCCTCCTTATTGAGAACGGCAATATTAATATTAAAGCGATGGATAAAAACCATATGGAACTGGAGCAGCTGCTCTCGATGCTCAGGGGCAAGGGGGTGTTTTCACTTCGTGATGTGAAGTATGCCATCCTGGAAACAGGAGGAACGCTCAGCGTCATGAAGAACGCTGAGGCAGAGCCGCCGACAGCTAAAATGATGGATATAAAGCCGCCTTCCAAGGAAATTAGCATTCTGCTGATCGATGAAGGAGCCATAGAAAAGGAAAATCTTACATTTGCAGGAAAAACCACTGATTGGCTTCTCTCGGAAATTGAAAAGCTGGGGTACGAAAGAGCAGAAGATATTTATTATGCAGAATGGAATAAAGAGGAGGGTTTTTATATCAAAGGCTATGATGAAGAAAGAGAAACAGCCAAATAGCAGGTATATGGACCTGGTTATTGTGGCGATTTTATTTTAAAAGTAAAAGAATTGCAGATTAATATTAGGAATGTCCTAAATAAATGAGGGTCCCTGTCGAAATAAATAGAAATAGACATTTTATTAAGACAGGTGACGTATATGGATAAATCATCATTAATTGGGGTTATTCTGGCAATCATTGGCGTAGGGGTCGGTATGGTGCTGAAAGGGGTGCATCCTTCAGCATTGGTGAACCCGGCTGCCATCCTGATCATCATCGTTGGAACTATAGCCGCAGTTACCATCGCTTTTCCAATGAATGAGCTGAAAAAGGTGCCAAAGCTTTTCGGCATATTATTCAAAGAAAGAAAACAAATGGTGCCGACAGAACTGATCAGAATGTTTTCAGAGTGGGCACAGCTGGCGAGGAAGGAAGGCCTTCTTGCACTGGAAGCCAAAACAAACGAGATTGAAGACCCTTTCCTGAAAAACGGCCTCTCGCTCGCAGTGGATGGTCAAAGTGCCGATTATATCAGGGATGTACTCTCTGAAGAGATCGAGTCAATGGAAGAAAGGCATCTTTCAGGAGCAGCCATTTTCACACAGGCCGGTACATATGCACCGACACTTGGTGTGCTTGGTGCGGTTGTCGGACTGATTGCCGCCCTGGGGGATATGAGCAACACCGACGCGCTCGGACATGCCATCAGTGCAGCCTTTGTGGCAACCCTGCTTGGGATTTTCACTGGATACGTGCTTTGGCATCCTTTTGCCAACAAACTGAAGCGCAAATCAAAGCAGGAGTCAAAGCTGAAATATATGATGATCGAGGGGGTCCTCTCCATCCTTGAAGGAGAAGCACCGCGCGTCATCGAGCAAAAGCTGGCATCTTATCTGCCTTCAGGGGAAAGGAAGCAATTCCTCGAGGAAAGCGAAGTGAAGGCAAATGAGTAAGCGGAAGAAAAAGGAGCATCATGAGGAGCATGTTGACGAGTCCTGGCTGATTCCCTATGCTGACATCCTGACGCTCCTGCTTGCCCTTTTCATCGTCCTGTTTGCGATGAGCTCAGTGGATGCCAGGAAATTCGAGGCCCTGTCAAAGGCCTTCAATGATGCATTCAATGGCGGGACCGGCTTCTTCGACTTCCCGAGCCCGATGCCGGATGGCGCCATGCAGTCAGCCGACAAGGCCGATACCGAAAACAAAGACGAGGTAGAAAAGGCCTCTGCTGCCGGCACTTTAGAAGAAGGCCAGAACGATATGGAAGCAGAAGGCAAAATCCAGAAACTCACAGATAAGCAGGAACTCAAGGAAGTCGAAGAAAAGGTGAAAACCTATATTCAAAACAATGGCCTCACAGACAAGCTTGAGACCTCGCTGACAGATGAAGGACTGCTTGTAACGATCCGGGACAACGTCTTTTTCGCTTCCGGAAGCGCTGAAGTAAGATCCGGCGAATTGACGATCGCCGACGAAATCGGCGAATTGCTCGTCATGGACCCGCCGCGCAATATCATCATCAGCGGACATACTGACAATATGCCGATCAAAAACTCCGAGTTTGAATCCAACTGGGAATTAAGCGTCATGAGAGCCGTAAACTTCATGAAAATCCTGCTGCATAACAAAGACCTGGACGCCCGGGCCTTCAGTGCGAAAGGATTTGGCGAATTCCAGCCGGCCGCCTCCAATGACACAAAAGAAGGCCGGGACAAAAACAGGCGGGTTGAAATTTTAATATTGCCGAGAACATAAGCCGAGCCGAAATGGTTCGGTTTTTTTATATAAATTTATATAGTGTATCTGCTTTTGCTTTGATAAAATTTAGAAATCACAAAATTTACTAAAAGAAGGCTATGAAAATGAACAGACTAAAGTTATATGCTAAGCAGTTCCATCCAGTGGTATGGGTCCTTCTGGGAGGGACGGTACTGGCAAGAGGCGCTTCCTTTATGACGCTGCCCTTCCTCGCCATTTACCTTTCCAGTACAATGGACCTCCACCCGCTTTTGATCGGCCTGACCATTGGGATCAGTCCGCTGACCGGGACCATTGGCGGCTTTATAGGCGGCTATCTTTCGGACAGATTTGGCCGAAAGCCCGTCATGCTGAGTGCCCTGATGATGTGGTGCCTCGTTTTTTACGGGTTTGCCCTGGCTGATTCACCGGCCTTATTTGTCATATTGAATGCTTTAAACGGCTTGTGCAGCTCCTTTTTTGAGCCGACCTCTCAAGCGCTTATAGCCGACCTGACAGACAAGAAATACCGGATGAAGGCCTTTTCGCTCCGCTATACCGCCATCAATGTCGGAGCATCTGCCGGCCCGCTGCTTGGCGCCTATCTGGCTGCTGTTTCCGCAGACAGCACATTTGTGATAACCGGGACGATCTATCTGCTGTATGGAATATTCCTGGCAGTATTTTTGGCCAGATATAAGATTAAAAAAACAGCAGATCCCGCCAAGAAGGGGGCGACCTTCAAGGAGTCGATCCGTGTGGTCAGACGGGACAAAGCACTGCTCTTCCTGATACTGGGAAGCATTCTGATCAATTTCGGCTATGCCCAGATTGACTCAACCCTCCCGCAATTTTTGGAAAACGAACTGGCCAATGGCATAGTTGTATACTCAAGCCTGCTTTCCATCAATGCTGTGATGGTGGTGATCCTGCAGCTGCCGATCAGCTCTTTTGCTGAAAAATTCCAGCCGCTGCAGGTGATGATGTGCGGCTCTGTCCTTCTATCGCTCGGACTGGTATGCTTCAGCTTTACAAATGGCTGGATCATTGGCATCCTGGCCATGCTCATCGTTACAATCGGGGAAATCCTGATCTTCCCTTCCAGCAGCATCATGATTGACCAGCTGGCAGACGATACGAACAGAGGAACCTACTTTGGGGCCAGCCAATTCCGGAAAATCGGCCATTTCGCAGGCCCGATCCTCGGCGGCTTCCTGCTCGGCCAGACCGGAGGGCAGATTGCCTTCTGGATGATCGCGGGGCTGTCATTGGGCAGTATCGTCTTTTACAGGATGGGGAATCTGGTGACAGTGAAGGCGGGAGTGCGGAGTGTGGAAGGGTAGGGTGTTTTGTAATGGGTGAGGTGCTGGGGGAGGAGCAGCTGGCAAAGCACGGAGTCGCAAATATATAGGGGAAACTCGCAAATAAAGTCGGAGAGTCGCAAATATAATGGAAAACTCGCAAATAAGAGCCAGGGGCCGGTTTTTGCAGAGTTGCTAATAAAAGCCAGAAGTAGCTAATATACTGGAAAAGTTGCTAATAAAATGAAAAAGTTGCTAATAAAAGTGGAAACTTGCTAATAAAACGAAAAACTTGCTAATAACCGCAAAATGAGCTGCCCAATGAACGTTTAAAGCTGACCATTAGCCCAAAAACCGCAACTAAACGCCCAAATTCCATCCCCAAACACAAAAACAGGACCCTCCAGCCAAGGGTCCTGTTCAATATTACAAAGAAATATTAACTTCTGACTGCATTTCTTCTTTGGCTGCTGCTGTTTTTTTCCCATGAAGGATATAGTAGAGCCCAAGGCCGATCAGCGAGACAAGAACGAGCACCATGTATAGCTTGGCAAACCCTGTGTAGACGGCGACGATGCCGAGTACATAGGAGCCCAGGCCGATGCCGGAGTCGAACATCGTAAAGAAGGTGGAGGTGGCCAGCCCTCTTTTCGAAGGATCCGCATTTTTGATGGCAACGGTCTGCATGCTTGGCACGATGGTGCCGTAGCCCAGGCCGATCACGGCGCCGGCAAGCAGGAACAGGAAGCTGTTGTCTGCAAGGCTGAGCAGGAAAAGGCCGGCGGCAAATAAAACGATTGCCGGATAGATGACCCGGTTTTCTCCGTACATGTCAAACCAGCGGCCAGTGAACGGGCGTGAAATCAGGATGAAGGCTGCATAGACGACAAAGAAAAAGGATGCCGCCTGCATGAGTCCGAGCTCCTTGGCGTATACGGAAATGAAGGATAATACGCCTGAATAGGCAAACGCAAGCGTGCCGGCTGCAATCGAAACCGGAACGGCATTTTTTTCAAACAAGCTTGAAAAAGCGAATGAAGGCTGCTTTGTTTTTTCACCGCTGTTTTCCGGGATGCTGATGATAGATGAAAGCACCAGAGCCAGAACGGCAAGCACCGTACATAAAACAAAAATCCAGCTGTATGCGGCATATTGAATGATGGTCAGCCCGGTAAAAGGCCCAATAACCATGGCAAGATTCATGAACATGGCATAATAGCCAAGTCCTTCGCCGCGCCTTTCAGCCGGGACGATATCAGCGACAATGGCACCAGTGGCCGTTGTGGCCATCCCGAAGCCCGCGCCATGCAGGAAGCGGACTGCCAAAAGCATGGGCAGGCTGTCTGCCGTAAAATAAAGTGCAGAAGCCACTGTAAAAATAACCATAGAAATCATCAGGATTTTCTTGCGGCCGATTTCGTCGATCCATTTTCCGGTAAAGGGCCGGGAAATGACGGCGGCAATCAGGAATACCGAGATGATGAGGCCGACCTGTGATTCGCTTCCTTTTAAATCATCAAGAATATAAATGGGAAGGGTCGTCAGCAATATATAAAAGCCAATAAATAAGAAAAAACTAGTAATGGAAACGCCTAAAAAGTCCTTTGTCCAAAGGGGTTGTTTCTTCATGTTTGTCCTCCTTGATGTCTTGTTTACTGAGAGTCTGTGAAGTAGTGAGAAGAAAAACGGAAGATCTTGCGGGGCTGATCAACGTCCGGAATTTTGCTTCATTTTTTGCATGACTGATATGGCAGCCATTAATTCTTCTTCAGATATATCCTCCAGCATTTTTTGTTCGTATTGTTCTACAGCGGCCAGCCAATCCGGATATTTAGTGAGGGCCGCATCCGTCAGCAGAATCTTTTTTTCCCGTTTGTCTTTCCCCTGCACCCTGCTGATCCAGCCGGATTTTTCAAGACGCAGAAGGGCTCTTGTCATGGTCGGGGCCTCAACGCTGAGATAGGTGGATAGCTCAACCTGTGTGCTGGTGCCTGTTGTTTTCAGCCTGTAGATGATCGGCCATTGTGCGGCATAAAGCCCCATGGGGGTCAGCACATCGTTCAGGCCTTTGGAGAACTGCCGAGTGCATTGATTGAAGCTGTGAAAAAAAGGATCCATTTTATTCATAAACGATCACCCGTTTCAATTAGTTGCCTAGCTAACTATAAGGTAAAAAGACATTTTTGTCCAGTCCGTTTTAAGAAACAGGTTTGAAGAGTAGCTTGAAGGGAATGGGTTAAACAGCAGCAATGTGCAATTTATCTACTAGGGGGAAATTCAATTGGACTCATTTTTAGAGCTTGTGGGAAGTATATCGGCTTGGCTGTGGGGGCCGCCGATCATTATTATCCTGGCTGGAACAGGCATATATTTAACCTTTTTATTGGGATTCTTCCAATTCAGATACCCTATTTATATTTTCAAGCAGACCTTCGGCAGCGTGTTTAAAAAGCCGAAAGGGGAGGGGACGGTCACTCCGCTTCAGGCACTGACATCTGCACTGTCTTCGACAATCGGAGCAGCAAATATCGTAGGTGTACCGGCAGCCATCATGTTCGGCGGACCGAGAGCCGTCTTCTGGATGTGGGTAATTGCTTTGATCGGCATGGCTATTAAATTTTCGGAAAGCGTTCTGGCGGTCAAGTACCGCGAGAAAAATGAGGACGGCGAATATGTCGGCGGGCCGATGTATTATATGACAAAAGGGCTCAATATGAAGTGGCTGGGCGTCTGGTTTGCCTTTGCCCTGATGATCGAGCTGATCCCGAGCATCATGGTGCAGGGAAATGCCGTTTCATCTGCTGTTTCAGAGACTTTTGAAATCAATGGACTGTGGACGGGAATTGCCGTTGCAGCAGTAGTATCATTAATTGTATTCGGCGGCATCAAGAGGATCGGGCAGGTAACCGAAATCCTGGTTCCATTTATGGCATTGATTTATGTGGGAACAGCGCTTGTGATCCTTTTTATGAACTTCAGCAAGGTTCCTGAGGTATTGGAATTAATCTTCACTTACGCGTTCCAGCCGGCAGCGGCAATGGGCGGTTTCGCAGGTGCAGCCATCGGCGAGGTCATCCGCTGGGGCTTTGCACGAGGATTATATTCCAATGAAGCAGGACTTGGGACGGCTCCGATCGCCCATGCGGCTGCACAGACGGACCATCCTGTCAGGCAGGGCTTCTGGGCGATTGTCGGCATAGTCGTCGATACACTGATTGTCTGCTCCGCGACAGCTTTTGTCGTGCTGTCTTCAGGCGTCTGGCAGAGGGAAGGGGCCATGGATGATCCATCATCCCTGACAACAGCAGCCTTCTCTCAATATTTCGGACAGACAGGCAGCCTCATTGTTACCATTTCACTCATATTCTTTGTGGTTTCAACCATCATTGTTGTCATTTTCTACGGGTCGAAGCAGGCGGAATTCCTCTTTGGCGATTTCGCAGGACAGGCCATCAAGTTTGTTTATATCGGAGCAATCGTGCTTGGGTCGGTAGGCGCCGCGCAAACAATCTGGCAGTTCCTTGACCTCGCGCTGGCCGCCATATTGTTTCCGAACATCATAGCCGTCCTTCTGCTGAGCAAGCAGGTGAAAGAGCTTAAAAATGAGTTCTTTACCTCGGAAAAATATTATTTGAAGGATATTAAAAAGAAAGATGATGCTGCTTAAAGAGGCGGGGAATTTCCCCGTCTTTTTTTGTGCAATCCCTTGGGCGGTCTGACTTCATACCTATAAGTCAGACCTATATTTTTCCATAAAAACCATTGCTCTTCCCGTCAACAAATGTTTATAATTTAGACAAAAGTTTATGAAGGCGGTGACACGCTGTGAATGAAAAAGAACAATCCATTTTAACTTTGATAAAAGAGGACCCGTTCATTTCCCAGAATGAAATTGCAGAAAAGACCGGGTTATCACGCTCGGCCGCAGCCGGCTATATATCCTCGCTTGCCAAGCAGGGCAAAATCCTGGGAAGGGCTTATATGCTGCCGAACAAGAAAGAAGTTCTCTGCATCGGCGGGGCAAATATTGACCGGAAAATTCAGGCGATTGGCAAAATTGAAAGCGGTACCTCGAATCCTTCTGCCAGCTCCCAGTCATGCGGGGGCGTTGCCAGGAATATTGCCGAAAACCTTGGGCGCCTTGGCTGCGACGCAAGTCTTATGACGGCAGTGGGCGATGATGCTGAGGGCAGCTGGCTGCTGGGCTATACAAAGGATTTTGTCGACATTTCCCCGTCCCAGACATTGCCTAATACAGCAACAGGAACATATACAGCAGTTTTGGACCATGACGGCGAAATGACAGTCGCTTTTGCCGATATGGTCTTATACGATAGCATAGATTCAGATTTTATCGAAAAAAGATGGGGCTATATTGCCTCGGCAGAGATTGTCCTGCTCGATACCAATTTTCCGGCAGAAGTATTGAAAAAGACGATTTCCCGCTGCTACGAAGAGTCTGTTCCGCTTTGCATCACGCCGGTCTCGTCCCCAAAGGTGAAGAAGCTGCCCGAAAATCTGATGGGTGTCACATGGCTGATCGCCAATCATGACGAAGCTGAGACACTGTCAGGAATGAAGATTAATAGTGATGGAGATTTCTTTAAAGCAGCCGAGAAGATCATGAAAAAAGGCGTGGAGAAGGTCGTCATCACAAGAGGAGACAAAGGGCTGATTTTCTACACGAAGGAAGGCGAGGCAGGGGTGCTGCTTCCGCCTAAGATCAAGGTACAGGATGTGACTGGGGCAGGCGACTCGCTGGTTGCCGGAATCCTTTACGCCCACCTGAAAGGGCTTAATACAGAAAATGCCTGCAAAATCGGCATTGCCTGCAGCATGCTGACACTGCAATCAGAAGAAACCGTCAGTCCGATTTTAAATAATGTCAGACTTCAGGAAACATTTCAGCAAAATTTCAGCTAAAAAAGGAGACTCATACTATGTTAGAAAACTATCTTGAATTCTCAGAAGAAGTATTGGAAGCAAGAAAAGCAAATAAACCGGTTGTCGCATTGGAATCAACAATCATTTCCCACGGCATGCCATACCCGCAGAATATCGTGACAGCCAAAGAAGTAGAAGAAATCATCCGCCAAAATGGTGCGGTGCCTGCAACCATCGCCATCATCAATGGAAAAATAAAAATCGGCATCTCTGAGGACGAGCTCGAATTCCTCGCCCAAAGCAAGGACATTGAAAAAGCCAGCCGCCGCGACCTTCCTTATCTGATCGCCCAGGGCAAAAATGGCGCAACCACTGTTGCAGCAACCATGATCTGCGCAGAGCTTGCCGGCATTGAAGTATTCGTCACAGGCGGCATCGGCGGCGTCCACCGTGAAGCGGAAACAACCATGGATATCTCTGCTGACCTGCAGGAGCTCGCCCAGACCAATGTTGCAGTCGTCTGTGCAGGCGCCAAATCCATACTGGATATCGGTCTGACCCTTGAATACCTGGAAACACACGGCGTCCCGGTCGTCGGCTACGAAACAGACAAGCTGCCGGCATTCTACACCCGGACAAGCCCATTTGACGTCAACCACCGCGTGGATGCGCCTGAAGATGCCGCCAGCCTGATCCGCACAAAATGGGAGCTTGGCCTGAACGGCGGAGTCGTCATTGCCAATCCGATACCGGAAGGGGATGCCCTGGAAGAAAGCTTCATCACCAACGTCATCGAAACAGCGCTTCAAGAAGCGAAAGACAATCAGATTGCCGGAAAGCTGGTCACACCTTTCCTCCTAAGCAAAGTAAAAGAACTGACAGAAGGAACAAGCCTCACAGCCAACATCGCGCTAGTTAAGCATAATGCCGAAGTTGGAGCGAAGATTGCGGTTGGGCTGCAGAAATAAAATGGTGGAGAGCCGGTCCCAGGTGGGGGCCGGTTTTTTTGATTGGTGCTGACATCAAGATATCAGTGCTGGTTGCACTCGTGTGTCAATTTTTCAATCGCAGAGATTCGTCAAGAGTGTGGAGCTTCAACCCTCTTTGCAGTCAAAATATACCGCTCCGGTGCACTGCCGACAAAATAAAATGGATAGCATGTTGAAAGTGTCAGTATTTCCTCCGGAGCCGTCGGCTTAATGACAGTAGTATCATCTGCATCGACAATAAAAGAGTTGATGATTTCATATGTGAAATCGCCATAGGGCATTTTCACAACCAGCTCATCCCCCATTTTTAGTTCACCTATTTTGCGGAAAACGGTATCTCTATGGCCGGAGAGAAGAATCTGATCTTTCTGCCCAGGGAATACAGTGCCAGCGTAATGCCCGACTCCTTTTTCCAGTTCTTCTTCATCGGTTCCTTCTATTATAGGAAGCTCTGCTTTTAGTGCCGGGATTTCTAAAATGCCGATAATGTCGCCTGTTTTAAAGACAGGGATGATTGGCTTCTCAGCTGGGCGTTCTTTCGAGGGCAAAGCTGCTTCCTTTATTGGAAGTGTTCTCTTTGCAGCCTCAAGGGCTTCCTCAGTTTGCTGGCTTTGTTCTGCTGCTTCCTTTACAGAGAACAACAGCAGCCCTCCGCCAGCCAGAATGAATATTATAGCTGAGTATAATAGTAATGTGCCTTTAGCCTTCACTTGCCGTCATTGCCTCCATGTGTGTTTTTAAAGCGGATAAAATCAAGGTAATAGCTGAAATCCTCTTTTGTAATGCCCTGGTCGATCGCCTCCTGGACAAGGCCCAGCCATTCGGGATCAAGCTCTGTTGGCTCAATATTACTTCTCACTTTATAGTCCAGAAGCTCTTCTACCGATGTACCAAGCGTAGCTGCAAGCTTGGAGAGAACCTGAAGGGAAGGGTTTTTCTGAATATCACGTTCAATATAGCTTAAGTACGACTTAGAGACCCCTGATTTTTCAGCAAGCTCATTTATGGAAAAGCCTCTGAGAAGCCGCAAGCGTTTTATCCTCTCACCGACCATTGGAATTCCCCTCTATCTTATAATATAGACGCTCTTCCATTATAACGAACATTAAGTTCATTAAAAAATACAAAAAAGTAAGAATAATTGAGAAAGTCTGAGAAAAACCTTGAAAAACGTTCGTTAAAAAGAAAATACGGCTAAATTTGGTAATTTTCAAAGACTGGACTAATATACTATACTCATCTTGTGAGTTCGATAAAAAGAACAAAAGTGAACAGTTACTAAGAATGGGTAGATTAATAGAGAAGTTAGAGGAAGGTGAACAAAGGGTGAAATTCAACTGGAAAACCGTCAGGAAAATCATCAGCAGCATCATTACATGGCTATTATTTATCAATCTCATTTTAATGGCATTTCTCGTGATCTCGTCCAAAGCTTCCGGCGGAGAGCCCCAGGCATTTGGCTATCAAATAAAAACTGTTCTCTCCGGTTCAATGGAGCCGACCTTTATGACCGGATCAATCATCGCAGTCAAACCTCTTGAAGGCAACGATAAGAAAGAACTGAAGAAAGGCGACATCATCACTTTCATGGAAGAGGACAAGAAACTGATCACCCACAGAATTACAGATGTAACCGTCAGCGGAGAGCATGTCTTATACGAAACAAAAGGGGACAATAACAAATCCAAAGACATGGACCCGGTCCTCTCTGACAATGTCACTGCCGTCTACACCGGATATACCCTGCCGTATGCAGGTTATTTCATAGACTTCGCCAAATCGCAGAAAGGCGCCGCTATCCTATTGATCGGCCCTGGCATCCTCATGTTAGGCTATGCAGCCTTCACCATCTACCAGGCCATGAGGGAACTCGAGGCCAGAGCAAAAGGCAAAAATGACTCAAATGAAAAAACAGCTTGATCAAGGTTGAAATCTCTGTGGCAACACAGGGTTCAATATAAAAAATTATACATACCCAAAGGGTAAGAGGAGGAAACGGAACATGGGATTTAAAAAGAAAGTTGGAATGGGGATTGCATCTGCGGCGCTTGGAATGTCTTTGGTTGGTGGGGGAACGTTTGCTTACTTTAGTGACAGTGCTGACGCAACTGCAAAATTCCAAGCAGGAACGTTGGATCTGAGTGTTAATCCAACAGAAATCATAAATGTGGGTAAAATTAAACCAGGAGATACTATGCTGCGTTCCTTTAAACTTGTAAATGGTGGAAATCTTGATATTGCTACGATTGATTTAAAGACTCAATACGAGATTTCTGATTGGAAGGGAGATAATGCAGGAGATGACTTTGGTAAGCACATCCGTGTTAATTTCCTTACGAATGCTGATAAATTAGATTCGCCAATCTGGTCAACAACCCTTTATGATTTACAAACAATGTCTCCAGATGTAATTGAAGGAAATTTTTGGAGCGGTTGGTTTGCTGAAAATGGAGGCAAACTTGCAGCAGGAACTACAGACACACTGTATGTACAATATGAATTTGTTGAAAACAATGCAGATCAAAACAAATTCCAAGGTGACTCTCTATCCCTTAAATGGACATTTGAAGGCAAACAAGGTGCTGGGGTAGCAAAATAAGTTAAATAAAGAAAGGCGGGATAATTCTCTATCCCGCCTTTTCCTAAATAACCAATCAGTGAGGTAATGCCATGACCAACCTGCATAAGTTGGCAAAACCGAAGGTAATATTCACCATTTTAACCTTGTTACTTTTAACTCTATTTCCAACATTAAAAGCCTTTGCTGAAGACAAAGAAATCGACATTAATACTAACCTGAACGGCTATTTTTTCCACGTTGGTGATTTAAAGCCTGGCGATTGGATGCCCCGTGACATCACTATCATCAATAACGGAAAGCAGGATTTCAGATACACCACAATCATCGGGAAAAAGAAATCTGTTAAGGGTCTTTTCGAAGAGTTAGAGCTTTTAGTCAAAAAAGGCAATGACACTTTATATGAAGGAAAGATGAAGGATTTCAAAGGCTTCACCCCAAGACCACTTAACAAAGGCCAATCTGAAACTCTATTTTTCCAGGTGACAATGCCTTACGAGCTCGGCAATGCCTTCCAGGATTCTTCTGCAGAGGTAGAGATACTGTTTGTAGCTGAAGCGCTTGATGGCGGAGGCGACCCGCCAGGAGATGGAGATCCACCAGGGGACGGAGATCCTCCAGGAGACGGAGATCCGCCTGATGATGGGGACCCGCCGGGAGAGGGTAATCCAGGAGAAGACCCAGGGGATAATCCCGGTGATGAAGATCCTCCAGGTGAAGACAATCCTGATGACGGGGACAATGGCGAGGATCCGGGTGAAGGGGACAGTGAGGACCCAGGAGATGACAGCAGCGGCCCAGGAAATAATCCCGATGAACCGGCAAGCGGAAACCCAGGCAGCGATCCAGGTGACGGTATAACGGTCACACCAGAAATCAGAGAAAATATACTCCCTGACACGGCAACCAACACATATAATTTCATGCTTCTCGGAGGCATTTTGCTGGGGGCAGGCGGCATATTATTGCTAGTAAGATACCGCAGGATCAGGAAAGACCATTAACAGGGCCTTGGAATGCTATTCAAGGCCTTTTATCTAAGGAGGAACCCCCCTATGTACCGAAAAAACTGCCCTAAATGCCACCGCCCATCCTACAGCAGCAGTGAAATGGGCGAATGGCTCTGTCCGGTGTGCGGCAATGATCTGACGCTGTTTCCCTTTTTTGATGCGTTTACATTTGAGCAGCTGCCGGTGAAGGTGGTGCCTTTTAAGAGGAAGATGGAGAGCTATAAGGGAAGGGCCGTTAAATAGATAGAGGAAATAAGGCCTACCTAAAAGCTGTCGACGGAATGAGCAAAAATCTTACACTATACCCAGATTTACCGGGCCAGAAGTCTTATGGGTTTCCGGAAGATTTCTAAATCTATCCAATTATCCTTCATTTTGTCGAATAATATCTTAAAATAATTTGAAGAATTTGACAAAATACAACACGCAAATGCTGGGAAAACTTTTATAGTAGTCTTAAGAGGATATGAAAAAAGCAGGAGTGAGCAGAAAAAGGCAAACCTGTTGAAAGATGGGGACGCAAAGTCACAGGTCTACCGCGCTTATCGATAGTAAAGTCGGATGAGGCGCCAGGACGGCTGGATTGCCTGGAATACGAAATGTATTTTAGGGGGAAGAGAAGGGTTATGAAAAATAATTTGCAGGAATTGGACTTGGAATGGGTGGCACTAATTGCTGAAGCAAAGAATATTGGCCTGAAAAAAGAAGATATACTTAACTTTCTTGCCGGCCAGCCGGCAGTGGATCTGATAGCGGATAACGGCTGAAAACTAACAACAGAATATAGAAAGCTAAGTGTTTCTCTGCAGGAGAAATGCTTTTTTATTTTGCGGGGACATTGGAGGTTACGGAGGCTGTCAAGCTTGATGACTGGTTGTCCTTTTTTGTATAACAGCCTCGGAGCAGTTATTTTTTTTGATTGATCCTCCATTTATTGAATTCGAGGAATTCGCGGAACTGGTCCTTTGAGATGCCGGAATCCATTGCTTCTTTGACGATGTTCATCCATTCAGAATCCAATTCTTCTTTATTGGGCTGGTCCAGGATCAGTGTATCAACCGGAACATGAAGAACAGCAGAAATTTTTTCTAAAAATTGAATGGAAGGATTCGTCTGAAGATTTCTTTCCAGGGAGCTTAGGTAGGATTTTGCTACGCCTGCCTGTTCAGCGAGCTCTGATAATGACATCTTTCTCTCCTGACGCAGTCTTTTTACACGTTCGCCAATCATTGTTCCACACACCTTTTATCCAGAAGTTATTTGATCGAAGAGTTATTTATTAAGAACGATTTGTTCAATCACTATATTTCATTTTAACACAATTGTAATATCTTTTCCTAAGAGTCCAGACGAAAAAATCAAATTTTTCTTAATAGAAACTGAATCCGCTGAAGACTTGAACTTTACGTTAACGTAAATGTTATATTGGTGTCAGAATAGTTAAAGAATTTAGGTGATAGTGTGGAATACACCATTTCGGAGCTGGCAAAGGCTTTCGATGTCAGCACCAGGACCATCAGATATTATGAAGAGCTTGGCTTATTATGCCCTAATAGAAATGAAAATGGAAGAAGAATTTTTGCCAAAAAGGATTATATCCGCCTGAAGCTGATTTTCCGGGGCAAGCGCTTCGGATTTAAGCTGGATGAAATAAAAGAAATGATCGTGCTCTTTGACCAGGACCGTTCAGGGCGGAAACAGCTGGAGCGAACGGTCGAGTATGGCAGGGACAGAGTAAAGGAGGTGAACGCCCGCATCGAGGAGCTGCTTTTTTTAAAAGAAGAAATGGAAAAGATGCTGGACCAATTTGAAAAAAGGCTGAACGAAAAGGGGGATCATATATGAACGTATCTGAATTGCTGGCGAGGAACGGAAGGAAATATCCAAACAGGGAGGCTGTCATTTCCGGGGAGGAGAGGCTGTCTTATAAAGAGCTGAACAGCAGGGTCAATAAGCTGGCAGATGCATTGAGGACGAGGGGCTATGAGAAAGGAGATAGAATTCTGCTTTTCATGCCAAATGTTTCGGAATTTGTGGTTACGTATTTCGCGGCGATTAGGATTGGTGCGCTGATTGTGCCGGTGAACAGCCGGCTGACGGCCTCGGAATTGGGTTATATCCTCGAACATAGCGGAGCGAGAGCTTTATTTGCTCATGAAATGCTGGTTGAACAGACGGGAACCCTGAATGAAAGGCCTGGTCTCGAGTGTGTGAAGACAGGTGCAGCAGCGGCTGGCTGG
This sequence comes from Bacillus sp. MMSF_3328, assembly GCF_030733525.1. NCBI lineage: Bacteria > Bacillati > Bacillota > Bacilli > Caryophanales > Bacillaceae > Bacillus > Bacillus sp. MMSF_3328. The sequence goes on from NZ_JASHIV010000004.1 coordinate 367,080, forward strand.
GCCAGTTTTGAAGAGCTGGTGACGGGCGGCCGGGATATGGATGCGGGAATTCCTTTGATGGAGGATGACGAGGCCGCGATCCTTTATACGTCAGGGACGACCGGAAATCCGAAAGGGGTTCTATTTACACACCGCAATATTCTTTCGGCAGCGATCATGATGGCGGTGGAAATGTCCATGCAGCCGGAAAGCCGCATGCTCCATTTGATGCCGCTGAGCCACTCGGCGCCGCTCCATCTGTTCCTGATTGCAGGGACCTATGTGGGGACAGCCCATATCATGGCTCCCATTTTCACACCGGAAGTTTTGTTAAAGCTCGTTTCTTCGGAAAAAGCGACCCATTTCTTCGGTGCACCGGTTGCCTATCTTTTCACAGCCAAGCAGCCTGATATCGAAAAATATGATTTGTCTTCAATGGAGTATTGGGTATACGGCGGGGCTCCGCTTGGAGAAAAGGAAGTCAGGCTGGTGAAGGAGCGGCTGAAAACGGACAGCCTTTATTGTGTGTATGGACTGACAGAGGCCGGTCCGAGCGGGACCCTGCTGCTGGCTGGCGAGCATGGACAGAAGGCAGGCAGCATCGGGAAGAGAGCGGCGCTCGGAACGGAGATCATGATTGCCGATGAAAAAGGCAATCCAGTCGAGCCAGGCGAGGCTGGCGAAATCCTTCTGAAGGGCGAAGGCGTCATGAAGGGATATTATAAAGGTCTCGAAAAAACAGCGGAAACGATTAAGGACGGCTGGCTCTATTCCGGTGATATGGCCAGATTTGATGAGGACGGCTATATCTGGGTCGTCGACCGGAAGAAGGATATGATCATTTCGGGCGGCGTCAATATTTTTCCGAAAGAGATTGAGGAGCTGCTGGCTTCGCATCCTGCCATTGCCGAGACAGCAGTTGTCGGCGTGCCGCATCCGGAGTGGGGCGAGACAGTAAAGGCCTATGTTGTGCTGAAGCAGCCGGGCAGTCTGGATGAGAGTGAGTTAAAGGCATTTTTGTCAGGAAAAATAGCTGATTATAAGATACCTAAATTATATGAAGAAATAGAGGCGCTGCCGCGGAATGCGACAGGTAAGATTTTGAAGCAGTCATTGAGGCAGCAGAAGCAATCTGTTTGAGGAGGGGCAACCTATGAATTTTTATCAGGAAGATCCGAATTTGGCATTTGTGCTGAAGCAGTATATGGATGAGGAATTTTTTGCATGGGCTGAAAAGGAGCTTGAAACGTTCGGGGGGTTATGTGCCGGGGAAATTGACGAGCGGGCGGTCCATACCGACAGGGAAGGCCAGCCGCGGCTGATCAAGTATGACAAAATGGGCAATGATATTTCCCATGTCTGGCTGAATGAGGGATACAGGAAAACGGTGGAGCAGACTTATAATGCCGGCATTGTCGGCTATGTCCATAAGGAAATTCCCGAGCTTGGGCGCAAGGGGAATTATGTGTATTCGTATGCACAGGGATATCTGCTGTCACAGACGGAGCCTGGCTTTTACTGCCCGGTCACTTTAACGATGGCGACCGCTTATCTGATCGATCATTATGCGGATGAAGAGCTGAAGGAGAAGTATTTGCCTCATGTGATCAGCACGGGCGAGACCGAGCTGTTTGAAGGTGCGACCTTTCTGACGGAGAGGCAGGGCGGCTCTGATGTAGGCGCCAATGAAGTGAAGGCCGTGCTGGAGGACGGCCAGTACCGGATTTATGGGGAAAAATATTTTGCCTCCAATGCGGGTGCGTGCGGAGTGGCGATGGTTTTGGCAAGGAGAGAGGGGGCGGCTTCTGGATCGAAAGGCTTGAGCTTGTTCCTTGTTCCATGGCGGAAGGAGACCGGCGAGCTGAACGGACTTGAGATCAGGCGGCTGAAGGATAAGCTTGGCGTCCGCGCTGTGCCGTCAGGAGAAGTGGTCTTCCACGGGGCAGAGGCCCATCTGGTAGGCGATGCGGATAAAGGAATCCACTATATGATGGAGGCGCTTAATCTGTCGCGGATCTGCAATAGCGTGGCTAGCATCGGCATCATGCAGCGGGCTTTTTTGGAGGCGAAACAATACGCTTTTGTGCGGAACGCCTTTGGCAGCAGGCTTGCTGACTTTCCGATGGTAAAAGAGACACTTGCCAAGCTGGCTTCAAAGCAGGAGGTTGAGACGAGTGCCGTGTTCAGTCTGATTGCGCTGTATGACCGGGTGGCGGCAGGCGAAGCTTCGCGCGAAGAGGAAGCGATGAACCGGCTTTTGATCGCACTGCTGAAGAAAGAAACAGCTGAGCAGGCCATTCATTTTGCGCATGAATCGATTGAGATGCATGGCGGGAACGGCTATATTGAAGACTTTGTCACACCGCGGCTATTGCGGGATGCGCAGGTGCTGACGGTTTGGGAAGGTACAGCTAATATTCTGGGGCTTGAGATTTTGAGATTGATAGAGAAGTTTCGGGCAGATGAGCTGTTTGTCGGGAAAATGGAGGCGGAGCTTGAGGGGCTGGATGAGCGGCTTCAGGAGTTTGCGGCACCAGTTTATGCGGGTCTTTTGAAGTTGAAGGAACTGCTTGCGGCTGTTGGACGCGGGGATCGCGATATGCAGACGTACCACTGCAAGCGGGCAGCTGTGCTGATGGGGAAAATCTATGAAAGTGTGATCGCTTTGAAGGATGCAGCTGTCGGTGGTGAGCGGAAAGAGATTGTAGCGCGGGTGTTTTTGAATGATGCGTGGGGGCTGACTGAGGTGCTGGATGAAGAAATGCTGCCGGTGAAGCATTTTGATGTACTGATGCATGTTGGGGAAGCGGCGGAAGTGGAGATTTGAGTGGAGTGTGCGCTGAATCTGGGATTTGGCGCTTTTTTTGTGCTGGTGCGGAGGTTTGCTGGTGGTTCGGCGGGAGGTTATTTGCGAGTTTGGGAGGATATTTGCGAGTTTTGGGATATATTTGCGACTTGGGGCGGCGGGGGTGGCTCGGTTGAGCGTGCGCTGGCTGGAAGGGAACTGCTGCCGGGCGGATATTAGCAACTTTTTCGTTTTATTAGCAAGTTTTCCAGTATATTAGCAACTTTCGCCATATATTAGCAACTTTTCATTTATATTAGCAACTTTCAGGTTTTATTAGCAACTCCGCCGTCAGAGCTCTCCACCGCATCCCGGTGCCAGGCACCACCCCGCACAAAACAGCGCCGTTTCTGCATCCCCGCAGCTCCGGTACCAGGCACCACTCCAAAAACCCCAGCACACCCCCTGGTTTCAAAATCCCAATTCCAGGCTATAAGATGAGAAAAAGGTGGTGGACTGGATGGTTCTTAAGACAGAGGTGGCGATATTGGGCGGCGGAATCGGCGGGCTGACGCTGGGGCTGAAGCTGGCGCAGGCGGATGTGCATGTGACGGTGATTGAAAAGCTTGATGGTCCGTCGCCGGTGTATAAGGGAGAGCTGCTGCAGCCGAAGAGTCTGCAGATTTTTGAGCAGCTGGAGATCCTGAGTGAGATTGAGTATAACGGCCATAAGTTTTCGAGGATCAATTTTTCCGAGATTGATGAAGAGGAAGAAGAGCTGGCGATGGATTACCAGGTGCTTCCCGGGGAATTTGATTATGCGCTGATGATTGAGCATGAGACGCTGAAGGGCATTCTCCTGAAGCATGCGATGAGCTATTCCAATTTCGAATATATAAAAGGCGGGCTTGGCAAAGGGTATTGCGAAGACCGGCTGATTGTGGAGGTGCGGAAGCGGAAGGAGCAGTTTTCGCTGAAGGCGGATTTCTATGTCGGGGCAGAGGGCCGCAACTCCCTGACGAGAAAGAAGATTGAGAGCGAGACGAAGAAGATTGATTATAATCATCATTTCCTGACGGTGACTTTCCCGCGGCCGGACAGTTTGACAGAAGGGCAGATCATTACGGCGAAGGATAAGTTCCTCGGATTGTTCCCGCTTCCGGACAACAAGGTCCGTTCGGTGTATCTCATACCGGAGGGGACTTATAAGGAGTTTCAGGAGAAGGGGATCGAGCATTTCCATCAGAAGTACATCGAGCTGTACCCGGAGCTTGATGGTTATGTGACGAAGCTGAAGAGCTGGAAGGATATTCAGCTGATGATTCCGACCGCCTTTTATGCAGATAAATATGTGGACGGCAACCATGTCATCCTTGGCGATGCGGCGCATACGGTCCATCCGATGGCCGGTGAGGGCATGAATATGGCGATCCAGGATGCCGATGTGCTCGGCGAGCTGCTGGTGACGATGTATGAGACAGGGAATCTCAGCCCGAAATGGCTGAGCTGCTATGAAAAAGTCCGCAAGCACCGGGCGGAAAAAATGATCAAGTTCAGCCATTTATCAGCACTTGCCTATTCCTATCCTTATCAGCTTGTGACAGGGATCAGGCAGAAGGGGCTGAAGCAGATCGAAAGGGACAAGAAGCTGCAGTTCAAACAGATGCTGAATATTTCAGGACTCGGATTCTGGCAGGAAAGCCTGCTGGACCGCGCCATTCAGATCGGGATGCTGCCTGCCCGCGAGAAGAAGCTCTCGCCTGCAGAGAAGGAAAGTTATTTTTACAAAGAAAAGGATGACTATCCTTGGAAAACGAAATTGGCAGGAGGCGTGCTATGATCTCGGAATATATAAGACTATTAAAAGCAAGGAACTGGATGAAGAAAAACCAGCCTTTCCTGTACAGCTGGCATGCTTATGTGGGATTTGAGCTGGATTTGTTCTCCCAGTTCAAGGATCCGAAGACGGTCCGCGAGGTGGCGGCGGCGCATGATTACCAGGAGGAGCTCCTCACCAGATGGGTGGAGGTGGGACTGGCGGTCAAGCATCTGAAGAAGAAGCGCGATGGAAAAATCAAGACCGCCTCAAAATTCAGCCTCCCCTCATCGCCTAAGAATCCGCGTTCGACAGGTGTCATCCTGAAGGAAATGATGGAGCTCCATATCCCGACACTGCTGACCTATCCGGATATGCTGCGGAAAAATGAGCGGAACACATTTGACAATGACGAGCACGGACCGACCGTGGCACGGACTTCCTCCCTCTTGGAGCAGCTCGCACTGCCAAAGATGTCCAAGGTAATAAAGAATAATGATATAAAATCGATTCTGGATGTAGGATGCGGCGAAGGAGGGTATCTTAAACGGATCAGCCAGAAACATCCGGACATTACCATGACCGGTATTGAAATCAATGAAGATGTTGCAGAATCTGCAGCCGGCAATTGTGCTGACAATCCGAATATCAGCATCGTCCATGCGGATATGCAGGAATATGAACCGGAGAAAAAGGCAGATTTGATCATGATCAATAATCTCCTTCATTATATTGAGCCTGAGGAACGGGAAGGCTTGTTTGAGCGGATGAGCGGCTGGCTGTCGGATAAGGGGACGATCACTGTCATTACCCCGATTCTTCATTCCAAGAAGGGCGAGGAATTTTCAAGCGTCTTCAACAGCTTTTTCTCGGCATTTGAAAATCTGTATGCCACCCCGACGGAAGAAGATATGATGAAAATAGCCGGCAAGCTCGGGATGGAAATAAAGACCTTCAAGCCGATCATCACAGAAGGCGGATGGTATTTCGTTGAGCTGGGACGGGCATAGAAAAAAGACGGGGCAGGTGCTCCGTCTTTTCCTGTGCAGATGGCAATAAGGCACTCTAGCCGAAATAATCAACCGGGCATTCTGCCTCTACTTGCCGGGAGCCGGGAATCCTTGTGCCTTTTTCGGCAGGTCCCTGTATTTCATTCAGAAGCTGGGTGAGCTCTTCCCGGCGCTTGTCATCTATGCTGAACTCCAGCCCATATTGTGTGACAAGGTCCGATTTTTCTTCTTTCCAGACAATATGCCCATCAAGGCTGAGTGTTTCTCCAAGAATCTTTGTTTGGATCTGAAAGAGAATATCCTGTCTGATCGGCAGTTTGATGTTGGTATACAATCTGGCGCCGCCGGGTCCGATATTTTCGATCAGCACTTCATTTTTGCCCATCTCGACCTTTTTATCTTTCAGCTTGAGGATGGTCAGGTCAGCACCGAGAGGGAGGGGAAGATCGATCCGGAAATACTTCCTTTGTTTTTTCAGCTTGTCCAAGCCTTTACCGCCGTCCGGCAGAATATACCCTTCTTTTAGAAAGTCCCTGAACACTATGCCGGAAACAGGCCGGGAAAAGAGAAAGCCCTGGATTTCATCGCAGCCCTTCTTTTTGAGAAAATCCAGCTGTTCAAATTCCTCGACTCCCTCAGCGACTACCTTCATATTCAGACCATGGGCCATGTCGATCAGGCTGGAGGTAATGGTGGCGTCCTCCAGATTGGAGATGATATTTTTGGTAAAAGATTTGTCTATTTTTAGCGTATTGAACTTGAATTTCCTAAGGTGCGTTAGCGATGAAAAGCCTGTTCCAAAGTCATCGAGAGACAGTTTTATTTTTAGCTGCCCAAGCTTTTCAAGCTCCTGGAGGACCTGGTCCGAATAGTGGATCAGGCTGGATTCAGTCAGCTCCAATTCAAGCAGCGTGGGGGAAATTCCATGCTTTTGGCAAAGGTCCCCGATCATTTCGGCCAGATTATTTTTGTAAAAGCGCTGTCCTGACACATTGATGGAGATTGGCACAAGGGAGAGGCCGCCTTTCTGCCATTCCTCCATCTTGGCTATCACATTTTCAATTACCCAGTCGCCGATTTCAACGATCAGCCCTGACTCTTCCGCAACAGGAATGAATTCCATCGGGGATACGATGCCCCAGTCAGGATGGTTCCAGCGCAGCAGCGCTTCGGCGCCTGCCAGCTTATGGGTCCTTGGCTCGATCTTTGGCTGGAATTCCACGTAAAATTGGTCATCCTTCAAAGCATTCCGCATATCTCTTTCCAGGCAGTACTTTTTGAATGATTCAATATTCATGGATGCGTTGTAAACCTGATGGCTGCTTTTGCCCATCTGCTTGGCATGGTACAGGGCGGCATCGGCATTGCGCGCCAGTTCCTCCGGCGTGCTGCCATTATTGGGATACAGGCTGATCCCGATACTTGCCGTAATGAATAATTCGTAGCCTTCAATCTCGTATGGCTTCTGGATGGTGCCTGTAATTTCCGCTGCCAGTCTGCTTGCATCCTCAATGCTCTCAACGTTCGGCGCGATAATGGCAAATTCATCGCCGCCCATCCTGGAAGCAAAATCATCCTTCCGAATGGAGGCCTTTATCCTGTCCGCCGCCTCTTTCAGCACCTGATCGCCAATCGGATGGCCCAGGGTGTCATTGATATGCTTGAATCGGTCAAGATCCAGATACATGATCGCGAATTTTTCCGGATTTTTGTCCTCGAACAGGCCATTCAGGGTCTGGTCGAACAGGCGCCTGTTCGGCAGGCCTGTCATATAATCATGATAGGCGAGGAATTCCATTTGTGCCTCGGCCTGCTTTTGGGCTGTAATATCAGCCACAATGCCATCCAGGCGAATGAGCCGGCCATTTTCATCATAGATGGGGATGAGGTGGTCGCTTACCCATTTGAGCTTTCCATCCCTCGTGATGATTCTGTATTGCTGCTTGATAATATTTCCTTCTGATATTTTATTCTGATTGTTCATCACTTCCCGCATATCATCCGGATGAATAGATCTATTCCATATACGGGGATCTCTATACAGTTCTTTTTTGGTATACCCATAGATAGCAAGGATCGCATCAGAACAGATCAGAACCTTTTTGCCAGCGGGGTCGAGCGACCATACACCCACATCTGAATTATTATAAAAGCTCTTAAATTGCTCTGTGTTCTCAGCCAGTCTGTCCTCTATTTCCCGCTGTTCCGTAACATCGCGCGAAATGCCGACGGCCCTTTCAGGACAGCCGTCACCATCGAGGATCAAGGTGGACTGATGGTGGAGCCGGCGTACTTGGCCGTCCTTCCGGATGATTCGGTATTCCAGATCTGCCGGGGTCTTTTCCTCCAGTGAAGCATGGTAATTTTTCAGAAACGGTGCAAGGTCCTCCGGGTGGATAAAGTTTTTATAATAATCAAAAGAAGGAATGAATTCATCTTTTGATACTCCGAACATTTCATACATATGCTCAGACCAGTAGGCGGAGTCTTCCTTGAAATAGTAGTCCCAATATCCGAAGTTAGCCGTCTTCTGGGCGAGATTGAGCCTTTCCTCCGCTTTCTGCAGCTTGCGCTCCTTTTCAGCCAGTTCTGTGATGTCCTTGGCAATCCCGAATACGCCGGTTATCTGATTATCTGTAATGATAGGAATATTTGTGATATTTGCATCAAACTTTTCCCCGGATCTGTTGATGCCGGTCATATTGTAGTTTTGCGGTTTTCCTTTTGCGGCCAGTTTAAACATGCACATCACAAGGCTCATAGATTCCGGGGCAACAAATTGCCTGAAAGATATTCCATGCATGTCGGGATCATAATGGAACAAACGGACGAGGGATTCGTTAAAGGCTGTCACATCTCCGTTTAAATCCAGTGAATATACGGCATCCGGATGGTTGTCAAAAAGAGATCTGTACATCTGTTCACTTATGCTGAGCTTTTGCTTTAAGTTTTCCTCGGCTGTAATATCCTTTGAGATCCCAATGATCCCGATGGTTTGGTTTTCCTGGATAATCGGGATGGCGACACTGTTTAACAGAATCAGCCCGCCGTCTCTGCGGTTGATCCGGAAAATATGTGTTTGGGTAGAACCCTGCAATACTGCCTGGAAGCTTGTCTCTGCCTTGGGGAGATCTTCCTTGCAGACAAAGGGAAAAAATCCCCTCTTTTGAATTTCTTCTGCACTAAATCCTGTGGCCTTAACGGCCGCCTCATTTACTTTAAGGATTTGGCCTTCTTTATCCAGTATGTAAGCCAGGTCTGATGTGTTCAGGAATAAGCTTTCATAGATATGTATATTTTCAACCAGGGGGGCACCTGGTTCTTGAATAGTTGTTTTCAATTTGTGATTTTCTATTTTTTTCAATGATTTCTTCACCTTTCTATTAATCTGGCAAGGTGTCATGCTAAAAAAATAGCAAGCAGCCCGGCTGCCATAGCAAAAGCCTTAGGCCCGCAGCTTTGCGTCTTTTACTTTCGTAAAATTTGCCACTTATATAGTAACATATCCCTAATGTGGAAATCCTGGCAATTATTTTGGTAATATATAACTGATAACATGATTAGGCATTCTCAAACCGCTTCTATAACGGTAAAATAACCTTAGGTGATTAATAATGAAGAATAAATATCTGCTCATATACGAAGAACTGGCATCAAAGATACAGGATGGATATTATCCTGCAAGAAGCATTCTGCCGTCTGAAAATGAATTGACGGAGATGTTTGAGACATCGAGGGAAACGATTCGGAAGGCGCTGAATCTGCTGGCGCAGAACGGGTTCATCCAGAAGATACGCGGGAAGGGCTCGATTGTGCTTGATCTGAAGAAGCTGCAGTTCCCGATTTCCGGTCTGGTCAGCTTTAAGGAGCTGGCAGGAAAGATGGGCCAGAAGGCGGAAACCGATGTCGCGGAGTTTGCGCTTGCGTTCCCGGATGATGATTTGATGAGGCAGCTGCATATCAAGGAAGAGGAAAAGATATGGAAGGTATGCCGTGTGCGGAAAATCGAGGGTGAGCGGATCATCCTTGATAAAGATTTCCTGGTAGAAAAATTGGTTCCCGGCCTGACAGAAGAGATTTGCCGCAATTCAATATTTGAATATATCGAGAACACGCTGAACCAGAAAATCAGTTTTGCGAAAAAGGAATTCACTGTCGAGGAGCCGACAGAGGAAGACCGGAGGATGCTTGACCTGGAAGGATACCATTCCGTCGTCGTCGTGAAAAATTATATCTATTTTGATGATGCATCCCTTTTCCAATATACTGAATCACGCCACCGGCCGGACAAGTTCCGATTTGTCGATTTTGCCAGGCGGATGGATATGCCTTCAGTCTGACAGGATGTGCTGGATCGGGCTTGAAAAAATAAGAAAATGGGTAAAAACTAACAGATTAAAGTCTGTTAGTTTTTTTGTTGTGAAAAATCCTTGAGAAGGGGTAATAGCATGAACATATATAATCTGATTGGCATCGGCATTGGTCCCTATAATTTAAGCCTGGCCGTTATGCTGGAGAAGGTCCCTGGACTGACGGGGCTCTTTTTTGACAAAACACCGGAATTTTCCTGGCATCCCGGCATGCTGATTGAAGGCTCGGAGATGCAGGTGCCGTTTCTGGATGACCTGGTCACACTGGCTGATCCGACAAGCCCATATACGTATTTAAATTATCTGCACGAGCATGACCGGCTGACCCAGTTTTCCTATTTTCACCGGCTGGAGATCCCGAGGAAGGAATATAATCATTACTGCCAATGGGCAGCTTCAAACCTGGACAATTGCAGGTTCGGCATGGAAGTGGCGGATGTGCGGGACAGGGAGGAGAATGGTGAGCGCTTTTTTGAGGTGACAGTGCTGAATATGGACAATGGGCAGGAAGAGACTTATTTTGCCTATAATCTGATTCTAGGCACAGGGAATGAACCATTGGTGCCGGAGCATATAAAGGAATTCCTGGGGGAGGATTGCATCCACTCCAGCCGCTATCTGCAGTACAAGGACAAGCTGGTTGAGGGCGGGTCCATCAGTGTCATCGGTTCAGGGCAGAGTGCCGCGGAAATCTTTTATGATCTTCTGCAATGCCAGAAAACGCATGATTTTCAGCTCAACTGGCTGGCCCGCTCTGCCGGATTCCTGCAGCTGGAAAGCACAAAGCTCGGCCAGGAGTTTTTTTCACCGGAATATGTGAATTATTTTCACAGCCTGCCATATGAGGAACGGATCCAGTCACTGGATACATTGAACGGCCTCCGCAATGGCATTGAGCCGGGGCTGCTGGATCTTATCTACAAAGAGCTTTATCACCAGACAATCGGCGGCGAGTCCAGCCTAGCGAGGATTCAGCCGCACGCGGAGCTTCAGGGGATGGAACGCACATCATCCGGCTTCTGGCTGCAGCTCCAGCAGAAGCAGTCAGAAACACCTTTCAAGCTGGATTCTGACAAGGTGGTCCTGGCGACAGGATATCGGCCGCATCTGCCGGACTGGCTGCTCAGCCGCTATGCTGACGAAATCATCTGGGAGGGAGAACGCGAATTCAAAGTGTCTCTCTCATATGAAATCCTTTTTAAAAAGAAGCGCACAAACAGGATCTTCACCCTGACCAATATTGAGCATTCCCACGGGGCCGCTGCCACCCATCTCGGCTTGTCAGTCGACAGGAACAGGCGGATCATCAACACCCTTGCTGAAAAAGAAATCTATAAAAGCAACAAGAAAAACGTCTTTCACCGCTTTGTCCCGAGGGAAGAAGAAGTTGTACTGTAAAACAAGGTTTTATCACTGCCCAGGGAGGGAAATCTCATTAATGTGATCAAATTTAAAGGAGATGACCAAATTGGCTAAAATCGCATGCTTAATTACCGAAATGTTTGAAGACGTAGAGTATACAGATCCTGCGAAAGCTTTCAAAGAAGCAGGACATGAAATTACGGCAATCGAGAAGGAAGCAGGCAAATCTGTCAAAGGCAAGCAGGGAGACGCAACCGTGCAGATTGATAAAGGGATCGATGATGTAAATCCTTCCGACTTTGATGCACTATTCCTGCCAGGCGGATTTTCTCCTGACCAGCTTCGTGCCGATGACCGTTTTGTCCAGTTTGCAAAATCCTTCATGGACGACATGAAGCCGGTATTGGCAATCTGCCACGGACCGCAGCTGCTCATCACAGCAAAAACGCTTGATGGAAGAGATGCGACAGGCTTCAAATCCATCCGCGTCGACATGGAAAACGCCGGCGTCAACTTCAAGGACCAGGAAGTTGTCGTATGCCAGAACCAGCTGGTAACAAGCCGCAACCCGGATGACATCCCGGCGTTCATTAAAGAGTCATTGAATGTACTTTCAAAATAAAATGGAGCAGGAGCGGGGGCGATTGGTTGAGCGTGGCCCGCTCTTTTTTTGCGCTTGGATTTGGGTATTTTTGTAAAGTGGAAAAATTATTGCTGTTTTTGGGGTGAATCCTGCTTAAAGGGGGGTGAAAAAACCGCAATCCGGGGAGAAAAAAACAGATTTTGGCATGAATAATTTAAAATGTAGAGACAATGGCTTTTTTCCCAGCTGGAAATGCCCATAAAACACACTCAAAATAGAAGGGGGCGGGGCGGTTACATGAGTGGTGACCGTTCTTTTTTTGATGGTAAATAGGTATTTTTGTAAAGAGGAAAAATTATTGCTGTTTTTGGGGTGAATCCTGCTTAAAGTGGGGTGAAAAAACCGCAATCCGGGGAGAAAAAATCAGATTTTGGGATGAATAATTTAAAATGTAGAGAGAATGGCTTTTTTCCCAGCTAGCTGGAAATGCCGATAAAACACACTCAAAATAGAAGGGGGCGGGGCGGTTACATGAGTGGTGACCGTTCTTTTTTTAATGGTAAATGGGTATTTTTGTGAAATGGAAAAATTATCGCTGTTTTTGGGGTGAATCCTGCTTAAAGTGGGGTGAAAAAACCGCAATCCGGGGAGAAAAAATCAAATTCTAGGCAGAATAATCCTAAATCCAGGGAGAATGGCCATTTCCTGTTTTGTGGCACACCCAGCCCTCCAAACATATAGTGGTAAAAGGCATAAGGCGCCATTCCTTTGAAATTCTTCCTTTGTCGCGATAAGATAGAGAAAGGGACTTTTTTGCTATCTGAACCATATACAGTTTTACATAAATGAGCGGGAAAGGCAGGTAAAATGATGATTGTATTGAAATCAGCGCGTGAGATTGAAGCGATGAAAAAAGCGGGCGAAATTCTCGCCTCGTGCCATAAAGAGATTGCGAAGAGAATCAAGCCGGGTGTGACCACTTGGGAAATCGATGAGTTTGTGGAGGGATTCCTTAAGGAACATGATGCGACTCCGGAGCAGAAAGGCTATAAAGGCTATAAATATGCGACCTGTGCCAGCATCAATGATGAAATCTGCCACGGTTTTCCGCGCAGGGAAGAATTGAAGGACGGCGATATTGTCACGATTGATATGGTTGTCAGATATAACGGGGCGCTCGCAGATTCTGCCTGGACCTATGCGGTCGGCAATCTGTCCGAGAAGCACCGCAAGCTGCTGGAGGTCACAAAGGAAGCCCTCTATAAAGGGATCGAGCAGGCTGTGCCTGGCAAGCGGATCGGGGATATCGGCCACGCCATCCAGACCTATGTCGAGGGTGAGGGCTTCTCTGTTGTCCGCAATTTCATCGGGCACGGAATCGGCAATGTGATTCATGAAAAGCCGGATGTGCCGCACTTTGGCCTTGCTGGAAAAGGGCCGCGCATCAAGGAAGGGATGGTTTTCACCATCGAGCCGATGGTCAATGTCGGCGTGTATGACACGAAAATGGACAATAACGGCTGGACAGCGAGGACGGCAGACGGCAAATTCTCTGCGCAGTATGAGCATACTATTGCGGTTACAAAAGAAGGCACATTGATTTTAACAGATCAGGAATAGAAGGAAGGGCAGGTCTTCGGATCAGTCTTTTTTTCTAAAAAGCGTGGCCCTGTGAGTACTCACAGGGCCTTTTTCCTTCCGATATACAGTGTATCGCCTGCCGATAATCCATACTTTCTTGCTTCCTCGAGGCCGTGATGCTCAGCAAAATCATACTGTTCCAGTAAAAAGCCTGCAGCTTCAAGCCTGCCCGTAAAATCTTCCTTGCTGTAGAGCCTGACATGGTCACTCTGGCCAAAATACCTCAGCTTATCCGCGGGAGAGGTGATCAAGGGATTCTCAAGGCTTTTCTTCAGGTTCAGGCTGATGGGTACCTGCAGAATGCTCCAGCCACCGGGCTTCAGCACCCGGTAAATCTCGTCCATGGCAGCTTGATCTTCAAGTATATGCTCCAGCACATGGCTGCACAGAATCACATCGAAGCTGCCCTCAGGATAAGGAATGGCCCGAATGTCCATCTGTATGGTTTCTGCATCCGCGGGCATCAGATCCCCCGCCAGATAGTCAACTGTTGAAACTTTGCTGATCCATCGCCGTAAATTCGTTTCAGGGGCGATATGCAGCAGCTTCTGCTTTTTTTCCAGCAGATTTGTTTCCCTTTCGATGTAAAGCCTGTAGAGCCGCTCACGGTCAAGGGAGTGGCAATGAGGGCAGATGGCGGTTTCTTTGTTCCACATTTCATAGATATGGCTGGGAAAGTCATATTTGTCCGGCCACGGAATAAAAGAGTCAAAGCTTTGACTGCAAAAAGGGCAATGATATGGTGTTCGAGTGTCTGTCATTGTGCATCCTTTCCATTCTTCTTTATCCAGATATAATCGCGCGCGCAGTGTAGTATATAAATATGGAAAAGTGAATGGAAGGTTACTATAAAGAGGCTTATCCCCATAAAACAGTCAAACTATCCACAAAAGTGTATATCTTTCTGAAAAATCACGCTTATCCACAGGGTGATTTTTATCGGAAAATGGCTTATCCACAGAAAAAAGCCCGGCATATGCCACGCAATCAGTTACCGAATTCTTTTTTCATCAGTTCAATATTGCCCTCATGGAAATCCTTCATGATGCGGGGATACTTATATTCCTCAAAGAGTACATAGCTTTCAGCTTCTTTACCTTCAGCCACATATTCCTTCAGTTTTGCAAGATAAACGGCAGAGGAGTGGATGCGGGACGAAATTTCCTCATTGCTGTAGGCCGGCAGTCCGTGTCCGGTCATCATGAGCCGGAAGCTGTAATCTGCGAGGCTGTCCGCGAATTTTTCCAAAGTGAGCAGATAATCGGTGCTGGAAAAATAAACATAAGGGAATTCTGTATCACAGAGATAGTCTCCTGCGATCAGCAGGTCAAGCGACGGGATGATGCAGGCAATCCCGCAGTCAGTATGGCCGGGCGTCAGGAAAAACTTCAGCTCTGTCCCGCCGACAGCCAGTGCCTGCCCGTCCTGTGAAATGACGATGTCAGCTCCCGGATAAGAAGGTGTATAGTCCCGGTCGATATAATAGGAATCATCAAATGAGAGGATCTGCTCGATTATTTTTTCCCTTTCCTGCCCGTCCTTTTCGTTCAAGGCTTTGCTTGCGATGATGGTTGCATCAGGGAAAGCGCCGTGGCCGATAATATGGTCATAGTCAGAATGGGTGTACAGTACAAACATCGGGCGGCTTCCTGCTGAGCGGTACACATAGGAGCGGATTTCTTCAATTTCATGGGGAAGCCAGCATGGATCGATGACGAGGACCAGATCCTCTGTTTGAATGACGGCAGAATTGGTCTTAAACAGGCTGCTTTGGAAAATGGCTGTGTTTTGGTCTTTATGGATGAGCATGGGAATCCTCCTTTGATGGTAATAAAACAAAAGCAGACCCTATAGGCCTGCTGCTTTTCTTACATTTTTCTCAAGTTGCCGAGCTCTTCTACGAGCGCCTGCATTTCGTTGGGGCTGAAAGAATCTTTTTTCATGACAAGATCGTAGATTTCCTTCAGTTCTGTGTACATTTCCTCGTCAAAATGGGACGGCTTGATGGCACCGAGGTTCAGGACCTTCAGCTTTTCTTTGATCTGTTCAATCATATATTCTACATTTTCCGTAGATTTTTCCGATAGGTTCATGGGGGAGTCATCCTCTCATAACGATATCAACAGGCCTTGCCTGTCTTCTTTACTCTTCATCTTTCCATGATAAGAGCGGAATGTCAATCAAATTATAGAGTGGCCTTCCTGCTTATAGTTGCATGAAAGCAGTGAAATAGAAGAAAATGTAGCTAAGGGGGAATGTGATTGTGATTCGCGTTTTGTTTGTGTGCCTCGGCAATATCTGCCGCTCGCCGATGGCAGAAGCCCTGTTCAGGGACCAGGTCAAAAAGGAAGGGCTTGAGCATGCGATTGAGGCTGATTCTGCCGGGACAGGTGACTGGCATATCGGCAAGCCGCCCCATGAAGGAACCAGGAAAATCCTTGAGAAATACAAGGTGGATGCTGCAGGATTGGCCGCACGGCAGATTAAAGCAGCCGACCTGGATGAATTCCAGTGGATCGTGGCGATGGACAGCCAAAACCAGGCAGATATTCTGAGCCTTAAAAAAGGCAATCCTGATGCCAGGGTAGTCAGGCTCCTCGACTACAGCGACCTTAGTGATAAAGACGTGCCGGACCCATACTATACCGGCAACTTCGAGGAAGTCTACAGCCTTCTGAAGGAGAGCTGCGAAAGGCTCCTGAAAGAAATAAGCATAAATCATCATTTATAAAGTAAAAATGGAAAGAGGGATAAGCATGGGGAAAACGAAATTACTGCAGGGAATGCTGCTTGGTGCGATTGCAGGCGGTGCATTGTCATTATTTGATAAAGAAACACGCCGGGCCGTACTGGAGACAAGCCGCAAAACAGCGGGAAGTGCAGCCTATTACATAAAAAATCCTTCAAAAGCAGCCGAGTCGGTCAAACAGACGGCCAGCTCGATCCGCACGACCATTGAACAGGTAACGGAAGATGTTGCGTTTATCACGGAAAAAGTCGAGGAGTTGAGGGAAGTGACTCCCCAGGTGGTGGATATTGTCCAGGAAACACGCTCCGCTTTTTCAAAAGAAAGCAAGAAAGCTCCTTTAGCCGAGGATGAGCCATTAAAGAAGACTTCAGCTATCAGTACAGAAGAAGAATGAGCAGAGGAGGGGCTGCAATGAGGCCGGGAATTCCGTATGTATGGAAAAAAATCCACGAAGACGATATCTTTGGCCTCGCAGCCCAGCTGGCCTATTTTTTTCTGCTCTCCCTTTTTCCGCTCCTCATCTTCCTCGTCACCCTCATCACCTATCTGCCCGTCAGCCAGGTGGATATCCTCGGCTTCATCAGGGATTATGCGCCAGGCGATACGATGGCGCTGATTGAGTCGAACCTTAACCAGATCGCCGACCGGAGCGGAACGCTTCTGTCTGTTGGGATCATCGGGACTATCTGGTCGGCATCCAATGGAATTCATGCAATTGTTAAAGCCTTCAATCTGGCTTATGAGGTCAAAGAAAGCCGTCCGCTGATCGTGGCGCGCGGCATGGCGATTTTATTGACGTTCGCCATGATATTTGTATTTGTCGTGGCCCTTCTGCTGCCGGTGTTCGGGAAGCAGATCGGCGTTTTCCTGTTTTCCGCTTTTGATTTGTCATCCGAATTCCTCTCAGCCTGGAACGCCCTGCGCTGGCTTGTCAGTATCGTCATCCTGTTCATTGTTTTTCTTGTGCTCTACTGGATTGCCCCCAATGTGAAAATGAAATGCATCAGCGCGCTGCCCGGCGCCATTTTTGCCACCGCCGGCTGGATCCTTGCTTCACTCGCTTTCTCCTATTATGTTGGCAACTTTGCCAATTATACCGCGGCCTACGGAAGCATCGGCGCCATCATTGTCCTGATGGTCTGGTTCTATCTGACCGGCGTCATCATCATCCTCGGCGGCGAGGTCAACGCCTATGTCAGCAAGCGGAAGAATGGGGATTGCTAGGATGCCGCCCCTTATATTGCCTTCTTAGAAAAAGGGTGTGATGTTCACACTATTAAAGGGGAACACACCACCATCATCAGGAGGGGAAGCACATGGGAAAAGGCAAAACCAAGCAAAAAGGCAAAGACAGCCCGAAGCATAAAACATCGGGATCAGCTAATAAATCGAATGGATATCATTAATAGAGAGGACGCCCTTTGGGGGGCGTTCTTTTTTTGGGTTTGGCGGGGGATTAGTGAGGCTGCCGAGGCGGTGGTCGAGCGGGAGTTGCTAATAAAACGGGAGAGTTGCTAATAAAAATGAAAAGTTGCTAATAAAAGGAAAAATTTGCTAATAAACCAGAAAACTTGCTAATAAAACCCAAAAGTTGCTAATAACCCAAATATCCACACCCTCACACCGCACAAAATCCCCCCGCCACACCCCATCCCCCGGTTAATCTTCCCCAAAATAGCTAAAACTAAGTCCCGGAGGTGTTCTACATGCAGCAGGAAAGGCTGACTTCATCAGAAATATCAAATTTATGGACTCATTATATCCGCGAAACGATGGCGGTCTGCATTACGAAATATATGCTGAAGGGCATAAAAGATAAGGAGATATACGATTTTCTTCAATATGCGCTCGATCTGTCATTTCAGCATATCGATTCGCTCACTGAGCTTTTCAAAAAAGAGAAGTTCCCAATCCCCAAGGGGTTTTCGAAGGAAGATGTGAATATGGATGCACCAGCACTGTTCACAGACGCCTACTGCCTCTTATACATGCACACAATGACGATGCACGGGATGCAGGCGTATGGCCTGGCTTCAAGCGTGTCCATCCGAAAGGACGTCCGCGATTTTTACGGCCGGTGCAATCAGGATACGCACGATCTCTACAACAAAGCGATCGACCTTCTGTCCGAGAAAAATCTGCTCGAAAAACCGCCGCTTTACGCAACGCCCGAAAAACCGGTGTTTGTCCCGGACTTTAAATATGTCACCGATGTGTTCGGGAAAAAGCGGAAAATCAATACAATCGAGGCGGGCAATATCTTTTTCAATCTGCAGAAAAGCTATATCGCGAAAAGCAGCTTTATTGCGTTCAAGCAGGTTTCCCAGGATAGTGATGTGCAAAGGTTCCTGGATAAATGCATCAATAATAAAAACAAGCATATCGCAAGCTTTGCTTCTATGCTTTTAAAAGAAGGACTCCATTCACCAAGGCCATTCGAGTCGGAGATCACAAACTCGACGACTGCTCCTTTTTCGGAAAAGCTGATGCTGTTTCATTCCGGCTTTTTCTTTGCGGCGGCGATCTCGTATTACGGCGCAGCTGCGGTTGCCTGTATGAGGGCGGATATCGCCGTGCTTGCCGAGAAAGCGATATTGGATGATCTGCTTGTGTATGGAAACTTCGGCAAGCTGATGATCGAGAAGAATTGGATCGAGCAGCCGCCTGATGCGGATGATCGGAAAGTGCTGGAGCAATAGAAAAAACGCCCGGGCACCATCCCCGAGCGTTTTTTCCTATGACTTCAACAATCTCAAGCTGTTCAAAATGACCAGAATGGTGCTGCCTTCATGCCCGATGACACCGAACGGCAAATCAAGGATCTGCAGGAAGTTCGACGCGATCAGAAGCATGATGACCGTGATGGAAAAAATCACATTCTGCTTGATGATTTTGTTCATCCGCTGAGAGAGGGTGATGGCTTCAGCAATCTTCGGAAGCTCATTTTTCATCAGGACTACATCTGCTGTTTCCAGCGCAACATCTGTTCCTTCGCCCATGGCAATCCCGACATTGGCAGCGGCGAGGGCCGGGGCGTCATTGATGCCGTCGCCGACCATGGCCACATTTTCGTAGCGGTTTTTCAAGTCCTTCAAATGCTCAACTTTATTGGCCGGCAGGCACTCGGCGATATATTCATCGACCGTGCTTTCCGCGGCAATCGCCTGGGCGGTCTTTTCGCTGTCGCCGGTCAGCATCACTGTGTAGATGCCCTGAGCGTTCAGGGTGCTGATCGCTGCCTTCGTTTCCTCGCGGACAACATCCTTCAGTGCAAGCAGTCCGGCGATACGTGGACCTTTTTTAATAAAAACAATCGTCTTGCCTTCTCCGGCCAGAGAAAGCGCTGCTCCATCAGCAAACCTCTCGGCTTCTTCACGGCCGATAAAATCAGCTTTGCCGATCTTCCATTCTTCATCCTGCAGCATCGCCTTGACGCCGAATCCGGAGATATCTTCAATGCTTTCCGGGCTCACAAGCGGCTGTTTCAGCTCATTCTTCGCATATTTGACGATGGCGCCTGCGAGGGGGTGATTGGAGTGGCTTTCAATCGACGCGGCCGCCAAAAGGATTTCCTCTTCAACCATTTCCTCGCCGACCAGATAATCAGTTACCTCAGGCCGGCCCTTCGTCAGGGTGCCGGTTTTATCAAAAGCAATGGCCTTCAGGTGGCCGAGATTCTCCAGATGGACACCGCCTTTGAACAGGATTCCGCGGCGCGCGCCGTTGGAGATGGCGGATAATGTGGCCGGCATGATGCTTGCGACAAGGGCGCACGGACTGGCGACTACGAGCAGGATCATCGCCCGGTAGAAGGTTTCTGTCCAGCTCCAGCCCAGCAGATAATGGGGCAGGATCATCATGGCAGCCACTGCAGCAAGCACTACTTTTACATAGGTGCCTTCAAATTTTTCAATAAAAAGCTGGGATGGCGACTTTTCGCTCTGTGCGGTCTGGACAAGCTGGATGATCTTTTGGAAGAGGGTGTCGCTGGCAGGCTTTGTGATCTCGACTGTAATCGAGCCGTTCAGATTCACCGTTCCTGCGAAAACTTCATCGGCATTCGATTTGCTAACGGGAATGGATTCCCCGGTGATCGCGGCTTCATCCAGGGTGGTGGTGCCCTTCAGGATCATACCGTCTGAAGGCACACGCTCACCCGGCTTCACGAGGATCTGGTCCCCAATGCTCAGCTCGGAGACATGCACACGCTGTTCTCCGCCATCTGTTAAAAGCAGGGCTTCCTCAGGCTGCAGCTCCATCAGCGATGATATCTCTTTATTGCTTTTGTTCATCGTGTACGTTTCCAGGGCGCCGCTGACGGCGAAAATGAAGATCAGGATGGCGCCTTCCGTCCAGTAGCCGATGATGGCCGAGCCGATGGCGGCGAAAATCATCAGCATTTCCACATTCAATTCTTTGTTTTCAATTGTTTCTTCGATGCCTTCCTTGGCTTTCGCAAAGCCGCCGATCACAAAGGCGAGCAGATAGGCGGTGATGGAGGCGGCCCCCATATCATTCCGCGCAAGCAGCCAGCCGGCAAGGATAAGGACTCCGCTCAGGATGGCGGCGATCAGCTCGGCGTGAGGGAGTATTTTTTGGAGCAGGCTTTCCTGTTCTTGCTTCAGTTCTAATAGTGCTTTGGCTTCTGTCGTCATTGGAATTCCCTCCTGGGTTATCGGTTTCTCATTGAGAAGAATAATCAACATCAATACCCCTATAAAACGACGAAAGCTGCCCCCGCCGGAGGATTCTACCTCTTTTGGGGACAGCATTTTCGCATAGGTTTCTAGATTAGTATCGTTATCATATCATAGTCATTTTTATTTAGAAAGGGGGTTAGGGGGAAAAAATAAAAATGGCCTATATTTCTTTTTTACCCAGCCCGCCGAAAGGCAAACCTCATTGGCTCAGCGAATGCTGTTCGTCCCTCTGCCCCGCTCCGCGGTTTGTCAGAACAGCCAGGAAAATCACGAGCAGCATGATGCTGATAATATTGAAGAACGAGATATTCTTGAAAAATTGAATGAAGATCCCGCCCAGATAAGGGCCAGCCAGGCTCCCTAGGCTGAAGGCGATGCCGCAGAGCAGATTGCCGGTCGGCAGCAGATCCTTTGGCATCAGGTCGGTCATATAGCTGATCCCGAGTGAAAAAGTCGAGCCAACCGCCATCCCGGCAAGGAATAGCGTGATAGTCAGTGCCCAGACAGCTCCTTCCAGGAAGCTCGCCAGGAAAAAGAAGACGGAGCCTGACAGAAGGATAATCGTCAGGATTCTTTGCCTGCCCCATTTATCACTTAAAATCCCGAGCGGAAGCTGGAAGACGATTCCGCCGATCGCAAAAGCGGTCAAGAGGACCGAAACACTGCTCACCTCAAGCCCGATGCGGAGTCCGTAAACCGGAAAGCTGCCATTCAGGGAAGATTCCAGGAATCCATAGCCGAGCGGCGGCAGGAAAGCGACCCACGCATATTTAAAGGCAGACGAGAAGCGCTTCACTGTATTTTTCATTGAATTGACTTCAATGGTCTGCTCCGGATAATCATTTTTCAAAAGGAACAGGAATACCCATGCCACGAGGCAGAGTACCGATGACAGGATGAACGGCAGGGTTTCATGCACGTTGACGAGCGGCGCCATCAGCGGGCCTACCGCAAAGCCGACACCGAAGAACAGTCCGTAAAGGGAAATATTCCGGCCGCGCTTATGTTCCGGCGAGAAGCTGGTGATCCAGGTCTGCGTCCCGAAGTGGAGGGCATGGTCGCCGATGCCGATCAGGAGCCTGAGCACGAACCAGAACCAGAATGATTTCCATAATGGAAACAGCACGAGCGAGACGATGACGAGCAGTCCGCCAAAAATGATGACCGGCTTGTAGCCGTACTTCCGGAGGGGCTGCTCCATAAAAGGAGAAACGAGCAGGATGCCGACATAAAGGCCGGTCGCATTCAGGCCGTTCATGCTTGAAGACAGCCCGTCATTTTCAAATATAATCGCAATCAGGGGAAGCAGCATGCCCTGGCTGAAACCCGAGATTGCCACAATGCTGATTAAAATCCAGAAACGCATATTTTCTTTATTCATGTTGTTGGCCTCAGTTTCTAAAAAAATTCTTTCCAAATTGATGGTAACGGCTCCCCATCGGCTTTGCAAGGAAAAAAGAGCGTATTGTTCATAGCTATGGCAGAAATAGTAGTATAATCACTGCATACAGCAGAAAAGAGGGAGTGGAAACGATGGAATTTACGATGAAGGATGTCGGCTTTTCCACGGAAACGAGCTATGGCAAGCTGGATGTAGCCGGTGATGAAGCGTACGGCTTCAGGCCTTATCAGCTGCTTGTTTCCTCAGTGGCGGTCTGCAGCGGCGGCGTGCTCCGCAAGATTCTGGAGAAGCAGAGGATCGATGTCGAGGATATCAAAATCAATGCAGAGGCAGAGAGAGTGGAAGAGGAAGCCAATCGGGTATCGAAGATCTCAGTCCATTTTACGATCACTGGAAAAGGCTTGAAAGAGGAGAAGATCCAAAAGGCCATGGAGCTGACGCGTAAGAACTGCAGCATGGTTCAGTCTGTCAAGGACAGCATTGAAATCGAAGAAACATTCACATTGGTGGAAGCATAAGAAAAGCAGGGGGCGGATCCATAGACGGGTCCGCCCCTTTCTTCTATAGTGACAATTCCTCAGGCTCCGCACCCGCTTTTTCAAAATAGCGGATCAGCGATGGCTCCATTTTCAGGAGCAGATAATCCGGATCGTCAGGGCCGGAGAGCCAATCCTTCAGCTTTTCGCTCCAGAATTTCTTTTTCAGTTCGCCGGAATCCTCGAATGAGGCTTTCGCTTCAATTTCACAGTACGGCCCGTCATATCCGCCCTGCTCCACCCCCAGCAGAATATGGACATTTGGATTTTTCTCGATGTCTTCTACTTTATGGGCATCTTTGTCGGTAGCGGCAAAAAGAATCAAATCATCATGGAAAAACAGCATAAAGCGGCTGTACGGCCTGTCATTCCGGATGGATGCCAGTGTGCCGATGCTGTATTTCTCGAACATATCAAGCACCTTCTGCTTTGTGTCTGCCATTGTCATTTCACTCCTTACAATTTTCTTCCCTTTATAATCTGTCATTTTTCCTCTTGTATTATCCGAGCGAAAAAAACATCAGGAATGCAATTTGTAAAAGCGGGTATATATGTTGAAGGGCCGCGCCGGGATATTTATCCCCGGTCAGGAAAACCTGTACATAAGGAGTTTTTTTTACGCGGCTTCAAAAATAGAAAGGTGGGGATCGGAAAGAATGGTCAATAAAATTTTTATGGTGCTCACCTTTGCAGGTGTGCCATTGTCTGTCATCGGGACGCTTCTGGGCTGGCCGAGTGTTGCACTTTTTATTATCTATTGCTTAACCATCATTGCCCTTGCAAGCTATATGGGCAGGGCGACAGAAAGCCTGGCGATTGTGGCCGGGCCAAGGATCGGCGGACTATTGAACGCAACCTTCGGGAATGCGGTCGAGCTGATCATTTCGATTTTTGCGCTGAGAGAAGGGCTTGTTGAGGTCGTCCTGGCGTCACTCACGGGGTCAGTGCTTGGGAATCTTCTGCTGGTCGCGGGACTCAGCTTTTTTATCGGCGGGGTCAAATATAAGCGCCAGAAATTCAATGTGTATGATGCCAGGCATAATTCAGGCCTGCTGATGTTTGCTGTTGTCGTTGCGTTCGTCATTCCCGAAGTATTTTCCATGACAATGGGAGAAGGAGAGCGGATGACGTTCAGCATCGGGATTTCTGTTATTCTGATTGCTTTATACCTGGCTGCGCTTTTGTTCAAGCTTGTCACTCACCGCGGGGTCTACCAGCCGGCTGGTGAAGAAGGGGCAGCAGCTCAAGCTCATCATGAAGAAGAGCCGGAATGGAGCAAAGGCAAGGCGATCGCGATACTGGCCATTGCGACTGTAGCGGTTGCCTATGTATCGGAAAACCTTGTCCACACCTTTGAAGCGGTCGGCGAGACATTTGGCTGGTCAGAGCTCTTCATCGGGGTTGTCATCGTGGCGATTGTCGGAAATGCGGCTGAGCATGCTTCCGCCATCATCATGGCGTTCAAGAACAAGATGGACATTGCCGTTGAAATTGCCATCGGCTCAACCCTGCAGGTAGCGATGTTCGTTGCACCGGTGCTGGTGATTGCGTCACTGTTTTTCCCAACATCGATGCCGCTCGTCTTTACATTGCCGGAGCTGATCACGATGGTCACCGCCGTGCTTCTCATGGTCGTCATCTCCAATGACGGGGAAACGAACTGGTTTGAAGGGGCGACGCTCCTCGCAGCCTATATTATTGTGGGCATCGGTTTTTATCTGTTATAAAGGCAGCAAGAGAAGGCTCTGCATTGTGCAGAGCCTTTTTTGTGCTTTCTATTGGCGGTGCTTTTTCTATCATAAGTATCCTTTTGGACGAATATGTTGTAAAAGACAGAAATCATCGCTTGACTCTACCTGCATCTATCACCCGCTTTCATGTCTTGTTGGACAAGCTCTTCATGAACAAATGGATAATAATGAGTGTTTAGCCTCCTTTTGCTGTGATAGAAGCGATTCCTTCAGCCCTCCTTTGCTGTTGTTAAGGTAAGTATAGATTATTTTTACAAAAATGTAAATATTCAGATTTTTACAATTGTGTAACAGTTGGGGGAGTGAATATGAAACTGCTAGTGAGGGTTATTTTTTATGTAGCGGGCCTGGTCATTCTGACATTGGGCATCTGTATTGCGATCCTATCTAATCTCGGGGCGGGTCCTTGGGATGCGCTGAATGCAGGCCTTGCCAGGACCGCCGGGCTCACGATCGGGAGCTGGGTCATCATCATCGGCATCATCCTGATGATGGTCAATGCCTGGCTTTTAAAAGCCAAGCCGGATTATCTGGCGCTATTGACCGTATGCCTGATCGGCTTTATGGTCGACTTTTGGATATTGCGGGTCTTTTCCGGTGTGTACATACTGACTATCTATTTTCAAATCGCCGCGCTGATCATGGGCCTGGCACTCATCGGATTGGGTGCAGCTCTTTACCTGCAGGCAGAGTTTCCCCTCAATCCGATCGACCATTTTATGATGGCCATCAAAGAGCGGTTCGGGGTGAGTCTGATGATGGCGAAAACGATCGGGGAGGCTGGGGCGCTGCTTTTGGCCATCGTTTTCCACGGGCCAGTAGGTGCAGGGACCATCGTTATCGCAGTCCTGATCGGGCCGTTCATCCAATTATTCTTTCCTTACTGCCAGCAGCTGCTAAAAAGATTTTCCGGCACTTAGGATAAATCAGGGGAACTCCGAAAAAACTAAGAACAGATACAAGGATTTGAAAGGAGTTCCACATCATGAGAAAGTATGTATCTGTTCTAATTATAACTCTTCTTGCCATGCTTTCTTTTTTGCCCGATGCCGGAGCAGAGAAAAAGCAGGACAAGACCGAGCAAAAGCAGCAGCTGAGCATTCCGATCCCCAGTTCAGTCCTGAATATCACAAAGGAAAATACGTATCCCAATCCGGTGCAGGATCAGCCGACACTGCAGCCGAGCGAGCTGACACAGTCGCTGCTTGATACATCCAAGGTCAAGATTGAAAACCCGGACCTGATCAGGATGCTGAATGAGTCTTCTGTCAATAGCACGCCGTTTGCATTCGGCTACAGGGCCATCGTCTATCTTGGGCAGTGGCCGCTCAATTACGAAAGCACAGAAACGGCGCCAAACTGGGAATACCAGAAAATCAACACGAATTATTTTGATAACAGAGGCGGCAAAGCGCCTTATCAGATCCACTATGTCCAGGAAGCCCAGAAGGTCGTGAGGGGCGCACTGACAGCCAAAATTCCGAAGGCCCAGGATGTCCAGAATATGATGCTCCTGAAGGCGATGGAAAAATCGAAGCTGCCGCTCGCTTTTGAAACCGTGATCGGGGCCGGGACGAAAAAGGATCAGGTCTACAATATCCCGCCAAAACGGCTTGGCTATTTATACGGATATGCACCTGCCGTCAATGAGAAGGGAAAAGTCACTTACGGTGAGGTATACCTGATGCTGAAGGGAAGCAAAAGATTCCTCGTCATCAAGAATGTCACCTCCCAGGGAATCGGCGCCTGGATTCCTGTCCAGGACCATATTTCCTTCGGGTTCATGGCATCAGAACGACCGCGTTAATCTTGCGCCGGCTCTTGCAGCCGGTGCTTTTTCTATAGGAAGAGACATTCCTTGCATACAGAGCGGGCAGTGTTTTATAATTAAATTATCTTGAGTTCGAGATAAATTGAACCCTTTAGCGGGTATAGATAAAAAAGTCTTAATTACGGAGGTCCAACATCATGAACCATTTAAAAGGCATACACCATGTCACTGCGATCACAAGCAGCGCGGAAAAGAATTATGAGTTTTTCACTTTTGTCCTTGGGATGCGCCTGGTCAAGAAAACAGTCAACCAGGACGATATCCAGACCTACCATCTGTTTTTTGCTGATGACAAAGGCAGCCCGGGAACAGATATGACGTTCTTTGATTTTCCCGGCATACCTAAAGGAAGGCACGGCACAAATGAAATCTCCAAAACATCCTTCCGGGTGCCGAATGACGCGGCACTGAATTACTGGGTAGAGCGCTTTGACCGCCTTGATGTGAAGCACACAGGAATCAAAGAGCAATTTGGGAAAAAGACTTTGTCATTCGCAGACTTTGATGACCAGCAATATCAATTGATTTCTGATGAACATAATACCGGTGTCGCTTCCGGCACGCCTTGGCAGAAGGGGCCGATTCCATTGGAGCATGCAATCACCGGTCTCGGGCCGATTTTTGTCCGCATCGCAAACTTCGATTTTTTCAAAGAGATGATGGAAAAAGTCCTTCTTTTCAAGGAAATCGGACAGGAGGGCGCCTTCCATCTGTTTGAGGTCGGAGAAGGCGGAAACGGCGCCCAGGTCGTGGTGGAGCATAATGCTGTCCTGCCGCAGGCTATGCAGGGCTTCGGTACCGTCCACCACGCTGCGTTCCGTGTGGAGGACCGGGCTGTACTGGATGAATGGACCGAGCGCCTGCCGCAATTCGGTTTCCAGACGTCCGGCTTTGTGGACCGCTTTTTCTTCCAGTCTCTTTATGCACGGGTGGCACCGCAGATTCTGTTCGAATTTGCCACAGACGGACCAGGCTTCATGGGCGACGAGCCATATGAAACACTGGGCGAAAAGCTGTCATTGCCGCCATTCCTTGAAAACAAGCGCGAGCAGATCGAAAAGCTTGTCCGTCCGATCGACACGGTCAGGAGCACGATCGATTTTACAAAAGAATGATAAGTGGAGCCTTCCTTGGCGGGGAGGCTCTTTTCTCTTTTCGTGAATATTTTTGGGTATCGCATCTTCATTTGATAGGCCGGCAAGCCATAAAATAAGCGGAGATTTTCCCGTTACGCTGCAGAACATGGCCTGGTTCGGTGTAAATAAGCGGAAAATTTCCGGTTAAGAGGAGCGAAACTGCCCATTTTCCTGTTTTTTGAGTTGATAGCCGGAATTTCTCCCTCTATTTGAGCCATTTTTGAGAGTTTTTTCAAATTAGGGGGAATTCCTCGCTTATTTTTCAGCCTGACAAGGATTCCCCTCATTCAGGTCCTGGAAAATCCGCTCTTTTATAGCTGGGCAGTGAAGAAACCGCTTTGTTGTCAGGCACACTTTCCGCAATTTTTTTCCCAACTTTTTCTGTCGAAAAAACACTTTCCTGAAAAAGGAAAAGGGAAGGTGCCTAGCGAAGTAAGTAAGCAAATCAAAGGAGCTGGTGAAAATGGAAATCAGATTAGCGGGAACGGCAGATACTGAGGAAGTGTTCTTGGTTTTGAAAGGGGCGGCCCAATGGCTGCATGATCAACATTTTAGTCAATGGAGCTTTCTGCTCAGCGGCGGCGAGGATGGAGAAATCAAGCAGGCGATCCTCGACCGTGAAACCTATGTGCTGTGCGATAAAGGCAAGGTGAAGGCGACCTTCACCCTCTATGAGGGGCCATCAGGCTGGGACCGGCATATTTGGGACGGAGAAGCAGACGGAGCTATTTATCTTCACAGGCTTGCAGTTCATCCTGATAGCATGGGGAATGGACTTGGAAAAAAAGCAGTCGATTGGATCTGCAGGAAGTACAGCGGCACACCGCTGAGACTCGATTGTGTGGGTGACAATGAGAAGCTGAATGCTTATTATCAAGGACTCGGGTTTGTGCTGAAAGGCGTAACAGACAGCCATTCGCGGTATGAGAAGGCAGGGGCTGGAAAGTGAAGATAGAGGCAGTATTCCTCGACCGGGATGGAACAATCGGCGGGGATGATACCGTGCATTATCCAGGAAAGTTTGAATTATTTCCTTATTCCCGTGAGCTGATTGAGAAATTGAAGGGCAGCGGGTTCAAAGTATTTTCCTTCACGAACCAGCCGGGGATTGCCAGGGGGGAAGCGGCAGCTGAGGAATTTTTTGACGAGCTGCAGGATTTCGGCTTTGATGATGTTTATATTTGTCCCCATGCCCATCATGACGGCTGCAGCTGCCGGAAGCCAGCAGCAGGCATGCTTCTCAGCGCGGCTGAGAAACATCATGTGAATCTGGAGAATTGCGTGGTCATCGGCGACAGATGGAGCGATATGGCGGCGGCATCCAAGACAAAAAGCATGAAGATTCTTGTGAAAACGGGAGCCGGGATAATCACACTGAACGAGCATAGTGACAAACTGAAAGAAATTGAAATTGAGTATATTGCTGAAGATCTGCGGGCTGCGGTTGAGTGGCTGTATCTACAGCAGGGGACTGCTATTCCTACATAGAAGAACCGGGACGGGAGATATTCCCGTCCTTTCGTGCTCAAGCTACAATTCTTTGACTGGAAGGCATACTTCGCACTGATGATTCAATAGCATGGCACCGGTGTACCTTTCAAAAGCAGGCCTGTTATCGAGCTGGAATCCGAGGTTATGGAGGGATGGAAGGATTTCTGCCCAGAGTTTCTGAATCTCTTCTTCTGTATGCTGGACCTGGAATACAGCGTATTCTCCGCCAGGAAATTCACCTTCTTCAAGTGATGCGTCCATCCGAAAATCTTCTGGTATGACAATGCAGGCATCATACCGGCAGCATTCAGCTGGTGTTGTCTGCGGATGATCATGGGAAATACCGAGTATGATGGCGGATTCGTCCAGCAGGCTCTTTTCATTTGCCCACAGTTTCAATTCCTCCATCACATGCTGGTTGGCAGGTCCATAAGGGCCGGTCTGGCGTACATAGGCGATTCGATATTCAGGCACCATTTCAGTTTTGAAGTCCATCTTACATTCTCCTCTCTTTCCTGTACTGTCTTTGATGCTAGCATGATATAAAAAAATATTCACAGCTATTTTTTAAAAAATAGATCATTGATAGTGGGATAAAGCCCCGGGCGGAAGGACTATATCTGCGGGAAACTCCGTATATATTATGGACTAATGAATACGAGGTGGAGATATGAAGGCAATTGTATATAAAAAGTACGGTCCTCCAGAAGTCCTTCAGCTGAAAGAAATGGAAAAGCCAGTCCCAAAAGAACATGAGATCCTGATCAAGATCATGGCCACAACAGTCACCGCAGCAGATATCCGGGCGCGGAGCTTTACAGTGCCCCGCTCTGTGGTGCTGCCCGCGCGCCTTGCCCTTGGAATCCGGAAGCCGAAGAAAGCGATATTGGGTGCGGAGCTTGCCGGGGAAGTGGAAGCAGTCGGGAGGAATGTAAAGAAATTTAAGGCAGGCGATTCTGTTTTTGCTGCTTCACTGGAGGATTTCGGCGCTTATGCTGAATATATTTGCCTCCGGGAGGACGGGCCTGTATCAATCAAACCTGCCAGCATCACGTTTGAAGAAGCCGCCGCCATTCCGATTGGCGCGCGGACAGCTTTGTATTTCCTGCAAAGAGCCAATGTCGGGAAGGGCCAGAAGGTATTGGTGTACGGGGCTTCCGGCAGTGTCGGCAGCTATGCGGTACAGATTGCCAGACATTTGGGGGCAGAGGTTGATGCTGTCTGCAGCGGTCATAATCTTGAATGGGTAAAATCTCTTGGGGCCGGCAGGGTCCTGGAGTATCGTTCAGGGAACCTCCCAGTGGCGGACGGTGCCTATGATGTGATATTCGAAGCAGTGAACAAAAGTTCCTTTAAAGATTGCATGAAGTGGCTGAAAAAGAGCGGCACCTATATAAATGTCACAGAGCCGCTCCCCAGCGCGCAAATGCTGTGGGCTAAATGGAAGGGCGGCACGAAAATACTGCTGAGCCGCAATGCGCCGGAAACACCTGAAGCCTTAGACTATTTAGGAGAAATGGCGGCGGCGGGAAAGCTTAAGGTGAAAATTGACCGAAGCTATAAGTTAGATGAAATAGTTGATGCCCATCGGTATGTTGATGGCGGGCATAAGAAGGGGAATGTGGCGGTGTTAGTAAGCCGGGATCTAATAGACCCAGGCCCTGATGCTTCTTCCTTTGATTAAAGCAGAACGGGAGTAGATTTATTGTGGAAAAGTGGAAAACGTTAAAGTCGGAATATCTGCATCATAGCCCATTCGGCAATATCAGAAAAGACCGCTGTGAGCTGCCGAATGGGCTGGTTATAGATGATTATGTTGTTAACGAATTTTCAGATTGGGTCAACGCGGTTGTCATCACCAAGGAAAAGCAGATTGTGCTTGTAGAGCAATACCGCTATGCTGGCGGGGAGTTTTTTCTGGAGGTGCCTGCTGGTAAAAGAGAAGCAGGAGAGACGCATGAAGAAGGACTGATCCGGGAGGTCAGGGAAGAGACAGGCTATATGTCGCTGCAGAAGCCGATTTTTCTTGGCGAATTCATGGTCAATCCGGCCACGCAGAATAATAAAGTGATCTCTTATTTGATAGTGGATGCCTTTAAGCAATATGATCAGAAGCTTGATGATACAGAGGAGATCAGGGTGCAATTAGTGGATTTTGAGGAATTTGGGGATGTGCTGATGAGGCAGGAGCTTCCTGTGCAGCTGTTTACAGCGCATGCTTATTTGCTGGCGAAGAATTATCTGGCCAAAAGATTTGAAAATAATGAACATAGTTTTTAGAGGATGCGGCTTTAGCCTCTCCCATACTCAGCATGCAATTTTCTTTTACACTCGTCCCAAATGGGGATATTTCCTGATTCCCAGTGGATATATTCCAGCTCATCAGCTAATTTCCAGGATGCTTTCATAGCTTCTAAATGATGGCCGGTATTTCGGTAGTTCCTCATCATCTCTTTATTTTCCCAAACCGTCAGAGTCCAGAAGGTAGTCCAGCCTTCTTTGTTAAAAGAAGAGAATTTTAACCCTGGAGCTTTTTTTAATTGTATTGTTGATCTGAGTGTATGCAGAGAAAATCCCGGCAGTTTTCTTTTGCCACTTAAATGGAGCCTTGTCACTGAAATAAACATAGCATTCACTCCTGACAGCCTATAAGATAACAGCTCTAGACAGAAATCCCTCCCCAAAACAGGAGAGGGATTTTTCACGCAGAACTCAACCATAATTATAAATATTTTCCAATTATAAGTCTATATTTTATTTCTCTTTTCTTTAAAATGAGGCATATAGGATGCTATAAAAAATAGAGGGTGACGTTATGCTGTTTGATCAATCTCCTTATCAGTGCCGGGTGGAATGGGGAAAGCGGGGCGCGCGGGAGGCTGCTGCCCGGGGCGATATTATCATAGTTGTCGATGTTCTTTCATTTTCTTCTGCTGTTGTTTCAGCAGCGGCTTTTGGTGCGGAAATATATCCGTATCCTCCCCATCTGGATGGGCAGAAATATGCGGAAAGTCTGGGAGCTGAGTATATCTTTGGGAGGGCGGAAGCGGCGAAGCTGGGGAAGCCGACTTTGTCTCCTGTTTCTTTTAATAAAGAGCATGCAGGAAAAAAATATGTGTTGATCTCCCTGAATGGCGCCTATTGCACCTGGATCGGTGCTAAGGCGACGGCCGTCCTTGCAGGGTCACTGCTTAATGCATCAGCCGCTGCTGCTGCGGCTAATATACTGCAAAAGCAGCTTGGCGCCGGAATCACGATCATTCCGTGTGGAGAAAAATGGGCTGATTCCGGGGAGCATGAAGATGCTCTCAGGCCAGCAGTAGAGGATTATTTGGGGGCCGGTGCCATCCTCTCTTATTTAGATGGAGAAAAATCACCAGAGGCAGCGGTATGTGAAGGAGCTTTTCGGTCCGCGGAGCCTAAGCTGGCAGAATACTTATGGGAATGCGGCAGCGGCAGGGAGCTGCGTGCGCGCGGGTTTGAACAGGATGTGGTCCATTGCAGCAGGCTGGATGCCATGGATACTGTCCCTATTTTAAGAGGAAATTATTTTGTTTCCTTGCCGCAAACGGGTATATAAAGCAAAATGGGGCAGGCGGCTTGAATTTTAGACCCTATGAATGCTTCGGTTAAAATACCCACAAAGACCTGCAGCAGCTGCTGCAAAAAAGAAAGGCAGGCAACCTGGTGCTAAAATGGCTGAAGAAATACATCAAATTCGAAACAACAAAAAAATGGGGCTACACATACAAAAAGTCCGGCAATGGTGTGAGTGTGTCCTACAAAACCTTTACCGGTACAGATTTTTATAATTTCACATTCAAAAAGGGAGCCGAGGTTACGATTTCCTGCGAGGCAGTGGTTGAAGAGGGAGAACTGACGATTGAATGGAATGATGGAAGAGAGATGATATGGAGGAAGACTTTTAAAGAAAGCGGGAAGGAAACTTTTACAGCGGCGGCCTCAAGCCGGCTTCATGGCATTAACCTGATAGGTGCTGATGCTAGAGGCAGCTGTAGGGTTGAGTTTACCGATACGAAGGTTTAATATCTCCACAAAAAAAGCCCAGAACACAGCGCTCTGAGCTTTTTCAATCCTTCTCATCTGTATAAATACGTAATGCCCCAATGACAAACACAACTGGAAGAATCACCACACCCAATCGGAAAGGGCCGATGTCCAGTGTCATGAGCAATATAAAAACGGGCAGTCCAATCATGATAAACAGTGACATGAATTTAGTATAGCGGATTGCCGCCCGCGAAACTTCCGGTTCCTCGGTATACATCCATCTCTGCCCCTTAAGCACACTTTCTTCGGGGTTAATATAAGTCCAAAGCAGAAAGCCATATACAGGAATCATCAATACAATGAAGAGATAGGCTTCAACCATAAGAGGCCTCCCAAGTATGTCTTACTATTCATACGGGCGGCCTCCTGGAAAAGTTCCACATTATATCCGTGAAGTGTTTTTCTGAAAATCAACATCCTGATAATAACTGTTCTTCACCAATACATTCGGGCCAAGGCATTTAACAGCCGGGCAGTGGCAGTTGAGTTCAGCTGCGAGCTTTGTTTCCTGCCAGCTGTTGAAGATGTCAGGCAGGGCATCCCTCTGGATATTGCCAAGCGCAGGGGTGTCGCCGAAGTCGGTTACGATGACATCCCCTGTGAAGATATTGACGTTGAGCCGGGAGCGGCCGTCCGGGTCATTGCGGACGGTGACATTTTTGCAGCTGTACAAGCGCTTCAGGAGCTCCAGGTCCTCGTCGCTCGTGCTGCACGGATAAAACGGGAGGGTGCCGAACAGCATCCAGGTGTTTTCATCCCTCACATCCAGGAGGTGGTGGATTGCCTTCCTGATTTCATCAAGATTCAAAGTTTCCAGTGATGAAGCAAAATCTGATGGGTACATAGGGTGAATCTCATGCCTCTGGCACTTCATTTCCTCAGTAATCTGCTTATGTATGCTTTCGAGATATGGCAGGGTCCGTTTATTGAGCATGGTTTCTGCAGACACCATCACACCGGCATCCACCAAAGCGCGGCTGTTTTCAATCATCCGGTGGAACAGCCTGACGCGCTGCTCTCTTGTCGGCTTCCGTTCCATCATCGCAAATCCGCCTTCAATGAAGTCCTCCTCTGTTCCCCAGTTATGGGAAATATGCAGCACATCGAGGTAAGGGGCGATCAGCTCGTATCTGTCCATATCAAGTGTGAGATTACTGTTGATCTGGGTGCGGACGCCGCGCTCGGATGCATATTTGAGAAGAGGAAGCACATAATTCTCTACCGATTTTTTTGAAAGCATCGGTTCTCCGCCTGTGATGCTGATTGAGCGGAGGGCAGGGATTTCCTCAAGTCGCTTCAGCAGCAGGGGGAGGGGCAGGGCATTCGGGTCCTTCGGCTGCAGTGTATAGCCGACGGCGCAATGCTCGCATCTCATATTGCAGAGAACTGTAGTTGTAAATTCAATATTGGTTAATGTCAGCTTGTTATATTGTTCCATATCCATATAAGCTTCCCATGGATCGTGGCTCGGTGTAATGCTTGTTTTTTCAATAATCATGCGGTATCTCCTTCTAAAAATGTCCTTAATCATTACTATGCCGTGAAGACTATGTCAATGATTTTTTGCGTCCCTCTGAAAAATCATAGTTTATGAATCTCTCAAAATGGGAAATAACCTAGTAATGATAGCATAAATCAAGAGGAGGAATGCAAGATGGCACAGCAATTTGGCAGTACGAATACGAATTCTGAAAATACTGGAACGAGCGCGGGTGTATCTGTACCAGGAACTGGAACAAGCGCGGAATCAAGAACAGGTACAAGCTCAAACACAGGCATGTCAACAAGCGTAAACCCTGACACTTCGAGCACCAATTCAGGTACAGGCTCAAACTTTAGTACAGGTACAAGCTCAAGTTCAAGCTTCAGCTCAGGCTCAAATTCAAGCAACCACTATGGTTCAACGAATGACAACAGCAAGCTCCTGAAAGGGATTGTGCTTGGCGGGATTGTCGGCGGAGCCCTTGCCCTGCTCGATACTTCAACACGCAACAAAGTGATGGGCACTGCGACTGACCTGAAGGATTCTTCTATGAAAATGTTCAATGAAGTAAAGGAAAACCCTGGTGAAGCCAAGGATAATATGATCAGCCAATTCAAGTCTGCATCTTCGACTTTGAAAGAAGCGATCAGCGATGCCCAGAAGCTGTACGAGCGCGTTAATAATGACGTATTCGGAAAAGTGAATGAGTTTAAGGGCATGTCAGGTGATGCGAAGTCTAACTTCCAAGACGCGAAAAGCGGTCTCATGGACGCAAAGGACGATCTGATGGATATCGGCAGCAAGGTAAAAGATGCCGGCTCTGAACTGGTTGAAAGCCCAGTGGGCGGTTCAGGCTCATCTGACAGCACAAGCTCGTCAAACAGCTCTGACAGCTCATCTTCAACTTCAAACAGCAGCAAGTCAAACACTTCAAGCTCAAATGGAACAACTGCGTTCTCAAGTGATTCCAGCAAGAGCACAGCGACTGCAACTCCATCTACTCAAAAGAACAGCAAAAACCTTTAATAGATCAGATCATCCAGGGGCGGCATCAATCAGATGCCGCCTTTTTGTGCGTGAATTACATTATCTGGCCGCGCTGGAAACTTCTTAACTGCCGCTCTTCGTTTCTCTTTTGAAGAGAAGGGGTATTGATTGATACAAGAGTAAAGCCAATTGTACTGGAGGAATATAGATGATGTTTCGCAAAGGAAAGAACATGACAGCGGAGGATGAAAAAACTTCACATGAAAGGGAGAGTGCAGAAGGAACGAAAGCGATGGTGGC
Source organism: Bacillus sp. MMSF_3328 (assembly GCF_030733525.1). Taxonomy (NCBI): domain Bacteria; kingdom Bacillati; phylum Bacillota; class Bacilli; order Caryophanales; family Bacillaceae; genus Bacillus; species Bacillus sp. MMSF_3328. The sequence continues at coordinate 403,063 of NZ_JASHIV010000004.1, forward strand.
GGCGCCGCATCATGTGGCAGCTGACATTGGCGAGAAGATTTTAAAACAAGGCGGAAACGCGGTCGACGCGGTCATCGCCATTCAATTTGCCCTTAATGTCGTTGAGCCGATGATGACAGGGATCGGCGGCAGCGGCTTCATGATGGTCTATGACAACGAGAAGAAGGATACCAAAATCTACGACGGCCACACAAGAGCGCCTAAAGCGGCACATCCGAAAATGTTCCTCGATGAAAATGGCGAGGTCATCCCGTTCCGTGAGCGGAGCACACATGCCACAGCAGTCGGGGTTCCCGGCATCCTGAAGGCGATGGACGAGGCCCTTAAAGCGCACGGAACCATGAAGCTGGCCGACCTCATCCAGCCGGCAATCGAAATTGCGGAAGAAGGAATTGAAGTCAACTGGGTGCTTGCTGAAGCGCTCGAGAATTTCCACTACCGCCTCGGCCAGCATGCGAAGGATTTCTTTATGCCCGAAGGGAAAGCCCTGAAGGAAGGCGACATTCTGGTGAAAAAGAAGCTGGCCAGCACATTCAGGACCCTGCAGGAAAAAGGGGTTGAGGCTTTTTATGAAGGAGAAATTGCTGAAGCCATCATCAAGGCGCTGGATGATCTCGACGGGTTCATGACACTGGATGACTTGAAAAATTACCGCGTAACGGTAGATGAGCCGATCTGGGGCGAATACCGCGGCTATAAGATCGCTTCTTCAGCGCCTCCAAGCGCCGGCGGACTGACAGTGATCCAGATTCTCAAGCTTCTTGAAAAATTTGACCTCAAGCAATATGGTCCGAAATCATGGGAAAAGTACTATCTGTTCACAGAGGCCATGAGGATTGCTTTTTCCGATAAAATCGCCTTCAACACGGATCCGGAGTTCGAGGATATGCCGATCAAGGGCCTTCTTCACGATGACTATATAAAAGAGCGCCAGAAGCTGATCAATTTTGAAAGAAGAAATGACGCGGTTGATTTCGGCAATCCGTGGAAATACGAAGACGGCGAGCCGAAAAAGGTAATCCGCCAGCCGGATGATCTGGAAAAGAGCGAAACGACGCACTTTACCGTCCGCGACCAATGGGGCAATATTGCCGCTGTCACCTCGACGGTTGAGCATCCATTCGGTTCAGGGATCTTCGTACCGGACCATGGCTTTATGCTGAATAATGAACTGACTGACTTTGATGCCAATCCTGGTGGCATCAACGAGGTAGAGCCTGAAAAGCGTCCGGTCAGCTGTAAAAGTCCTACGATTCTTTTCAAGGACGGTGAACCGGTCCTTACCCTCGGATCACCGGGCGGACCGACGATCATCGCATCTGTCTTCCAGACGATCGTCAATGTCATCGACTTTGGGATGGATCTGAAGGATGCTGTTGAAGAGCCGCGCATTTTCGCAGCCACCGGCCCGCTCGTCGAATGGGAGCCAGGAATCAGTATGGAAGCAAAGGGTGAATTGGAGTCCCGCGGATATGAATTCGGGGACAACCCGAGCCGGATCGGAAACGTCCAGGCTATTAAAATTGATAAAAAAGCAGGCAAGCTTTACGGTGCGGCTGATTCGAGCCGAGAAGGAAAAGCAGTCGGGCTGGAATAATAAAAAACAGGCTGCCTTTCCCGGCAGCCTGTTTTTCTGTTATTTTTTGCTGATGTTCTGCAAGGTGGAGGATTCCTCTTTATCCGACTTCTTAATGACTGAAAAAGATCCGTCGGACTCAAGCACAACCGCTTCTGCTTGTTCAAGCGAGGAGAGGCCCTGGCTCCTTGCGGCCTGGAGGATCTCCACTTCCAGAACACGCTCTTTCTTCATTTCATCGCGAAGATAGCTGCCTTTATAGTATAAAAGCGTCGGATTCGATTTGATCAGCTTGCTTACGGTCTTGCTATGGACAGAAGTCCAGGCCACCAGGTATTGAAGCCCGATGAGGACGCAAAAAGCGGTGAATCCTTCGACCAATGCCACTTTTTTATTCAAAAGGATTGTGGCGAGCGTCGAACCGAGTGCGACCGTCACAATCAGGTCGAAGGCATTCATCTTCGACAGCGTCCGTTTTCCTGAAATACGGAGCACAAGAATGAGCAGAAGATAGCTGCATATCCCGACGATCACCGTTCTGTATACATTATCCCAGCTGTTAAAAAACATCATATACCTCCCAGTAGTCTTTACTTAGCCTTTTTCCTCCCAGATTGCCGCTGAAACATCCAGGAGGTTTGGGTTATACTAAAATTCGTCAGCATTTGCGAAAAATCGATATTTCCGGTAAAGTAAAAAGAGCATTTCGGGTGCCTGCGACAGGCACCGGTATGAAAGGAGAGATTGCTTTGGGCAGTCCAATACAAGATAAAAACCAGCAGGTTACATTCCTAAAGCACCGCTTAAATATGTTCATGGATGTCCTGGATGCGATAGATCCAGAGGACACAGAGCTTGAAGACATAGACCGTCTGATCGAAATGATCGACGAACTGGAATCTAAATGTAAAGAATTTAATAACCGCGAAGAGTAGGAGGGAGCCCTGGTTTGAGGGCTCTTTTTATTTTAGGCTGTGCGGCTGTCAGGTGGCTGGTCGCAAAAAAAGGTTGAAGGCCGCGATATGGTTGAAGTCGCAAATAAAAACCAAAACTCGCAAATATATCCGGAAACTCGCAAATAAAACGAAAATGTCGCAAATATCTACAAAAACTCGCAAATATCCCCGGCCGCCGCACCCCACAGCCCAGCAAACACACCCCTGTAACCGATTTCACCTTACCCTTTAAATCACCAAAGGATAGGAGTATAATAAAATCGTGAAAATTCGTACAGAAACAGAAGATTTTTGAGGGGAACGAAAGGGAAGGGGATCTTGCTGTGAATTTCGAGACATTACAGGAAAGCATGTACCAGTTGATTGTGGAGACTTCTACGAACCTGCCGAAGGATGTGCGCCGCGCGATCAAGAGTGCGAAGGAGCGCGAGAGTGCCGGCACGCGTTCGGCGATGAGCCTTGGGACGATTACGAATAATATTAAGATGGCGGACGATAATGTATCGCCGATATGCCAGGATACAGGCTTGCCGACTTTCAAAATCAAGACGCCGGTCGGTGTGAACCAGCTGGAAATCAAGGAAGCGATCAAGAACGCGATCGCGCTTGCAACGAAAAACGGGAAGCTGCGCCCGAACTCTGTGGATTCACTGACAGGAGACAACAGCGGCGACAATCTTGGTGCCGGCACGCCGGTCATCAAGTTTGAGCAATGGGAAAAAGATTATATCGACGCGCGCCTGATCTTAAAGGGCGGCGGCTGTGAAAATAAAAATATCCAGTACAGCCTTCCATGCGAGCTGGACGGACTGGGCCGCGCCGGCCGCGATTTGGACGGCATCCGCAAGTGCATCCTGCATTCTGTGTACCAGGCACAGGGACAGGGCTGCAGCGCCGGCTTCATCGGCGTCGGCATCGGCGGCGACCGCTCTTCCGGCTATGACCTGGCCAAAGAGCAGCTGTTCCGTTCCGTGGATGATGTGAACCCGCATCCAGACCTGCAGAAGGTGGAAGAATATGTACTCGAAAATGCCAACAAGCTTGGCATCGGCACAATGGGCTTCGGCGGCGAAACAACCTTGCTCGGCTGTAAAATCGGTGTCATGAACCGCATCCCGGCCAGCTTCTTCGTTTCAGTCGCTTATAACTGCTGGGCATTCCGCCGTCTCGGCATCAGCATTTCTCCTGCAACAGGTGAAATCAATGAGTGGATGTACCAGGAAGGCGAGAAAATCGACTTCGCCCCGACAGAAGCCGAGCTTGAATCAGCGGCTGCTGTAGAAGAAACTGCTCAGAATGTGGTGACGCTGCAGGCGCCGATCACGGAAGAGCAGATCCGCGCGCTCAACGTCGGCGACGTCGTGCAGATCAACGGCATGATGTACACCGGCCGTGACGCGATCCATCACCATCTGATGGACCATGATGCACCGATCGACCTTAATGGCCAGGTCATCTACCACTGCGGTCCGGTTATGATGAAGGATGAAGCAGGCGAATGGCATGTCAAAGCGGCAGGGCCGACGACAAGCATCCGCGAGGAGCCTTACCAGGGCGACATCATGAAAAAATTCGGCATCCGCGCCGTGATCGGCAAAGGCGGAATGGGGCCGAAAACACTGGCAGCCCTCCAGGAGCATGGCGGCGTTTATCTCAATGCCATCGGCGGCGCAGCCCAGTATTATGCAGACTGCATCAAAAAAGTCGAAGGCGTTGACCTGATGGAATTCGGCATTCCGGAAGCGATGTGGCATCTGAAGGTTGAAGGCTTCACAGCTGTCGTAACGATGGATTCACACGGCAACAGCCTCCACCAGGATGTGGATAAATCTTCACTTGAAAAGCTGTCCCAATTCAAAGAACGGGTTTACTAATAAGAAAAGAAAGCGGGGAGCCAGATGCTTCCCGCTTTTTCTAATGTTTGACAGAATGCTACCGCCCATTTTCACAAACACTAAACCTAAAAGGTTTGAAGGAGGAAATGGGATGAGATACGGGAAGCAGCTGATGCTGGCCCTTGTGCTGTTTTTTGCCGGGAGTGCTTCTGCCCACGCAGGGACCGCCAATTCACCGATCCACTGGGGCTTCAAGAAGGCAAGCAACGAAGTGCCGGCCGAGGCAGGCAAGCCGCTCGATGATCTGCTGGAGCGGTACGGGTCTTATTATAAAGGGGATACAAGCAAAAAGGATATTTACCTGACATTTGATAACGGCTATGAAAACGGCTATACCGAGAAGGTTCTTGACGTTTTGAAAAAAGAACAGGTTCCGGCCGCCTTTTTCGTGACAGGCCATTATTTGAACAGCGCCCCGGACCTCGTCAAGCGGATGGCGAAGGAAGGCCATATTGTCGGCAACCACTCCTGGCACCACCCGGATATGACGCGGATCAGCGATGAGAAGCTGGCGAAGGAGCTGGAGATGGTGCGTGCCAAGACGGAGGAGCTGACAGGCATCAAGCAGATGTCGTACCTGAGGCCGCCGCGCGGCGTTTTCAGCGAGCGCACACTCGACCTTGCGAAAAAGCAGGGCTATACCCATGTATTCTGGTCGCTTGCCTTCGTCGACTGGCATACGAACGCACAGAAGGGCTGGGAATATTCCTATAACAATATCATGAAGCAGATTCACCCCGGCTGCATCCTCCTGCTGCATACCGTCTCAAAGGACAATGCCGACGCATTGGAAAAAGCGATCCAGGATCTGAAGAAAAGGGGCTATACGTTTAAAAGCCTTGATCAATTGGAGATGAATAAAGCGTTCGAACATGATATGCTGTACTAGACACCTGCCCAAATCATCATGGATTTGGGCTTGTTTCTTGGGAGCAGCATACCTCCCGGTGTTATAATAAGGGTAAAAAACACAAGGGATGGATGCAAGTTGGCTATTTTTCAAATGAAAGGACCTTATAACTTTGATCTTGTATTGGACAGGCTTTCGCTTGATCCGCTTCATGCTGTTGACAAGGAAAAGCGGAGCGTGAAGGTTCCTTTGATGATTGAAAATGAACCGATCGCTGCAGAGGTGACAGCGACGGGAACAACTGAGCATCCGGAATTCATCATAAACGGCATAGATGGAAAACATAAAGAAAAAGCGGAAGAGCGCCTGGCGAAGATCTTTCAATGGCATATCCCGCTTGAGGATATCCATACCCATTTCCAGGCTACAGAGCTGAAGGCGATTTTTGACGAGCATTACGGCACACCGGTCGTGCTCGATTTCGACCCGTACGGCTGCCTGCTGAAATGCATCATCCACCAGCAGCTCAACCTGTCCTTTGCCTTCACACTGACGAAGCGGTTTGTCGAAGCATTCGGCTTCCAAAAAGACGGCGTCTGGTTCTACCCGCGCCCAGAAACAGTGGCAGCCCTGACGGTAGAGCAGCTTCGTGAGCTACAGTTCAGCGGGAGGAAGGCAGAGTACGCCATCGGCCTCTCACAGGAAATCACCGAGGGAAGATTGAATCTTGAGGAGCTGGCAGAAGAGCCGGACGAAATGATCATGAAAAAGCTCATCAAAATCCGCGGCATCGGCCCGTGGACGGTCCAGAACTTCCTGATGTTCGGACTCGGTCGCCCCAATCTTTTCCCGAAGGCAGATATCGGGCTGCAAAATGCCCTGAAGAAATTATATAAGCTTGAAGCAAAGCCGACCCACGAGCAGATGGATGAATATATGCTCAGCTGGGATCCTTATCTAACCTATGCTTCCCTGTATCTATGGCGAAGCATTGAATAAATGGAGTGAAGCAGCACGATGAAAAACGAACAAACCGTGAAAATACAAGAAAAGCAGACCTTCCCGCTCACAATCAAGCGGCTCGGCATCAATGGGGAGGGCGTCGGCTATTTTAAAAGACAGGTCGTCTTCGTGCCAGGTGCACTGCCAGGCGAAGAGGTCGTAGTCGAAGCGACAAAGGTGAGCCCGAAATTCGCCGAAGCCAAAATCAAAACGATCCGCAAAGAGTCCGAGTACCGCGTCCAGGCGCCATGCCCGGTCTATGAGCTGTGCGGCGGCTGCCAGCTGCAGCATCTCCGCTATGACCGGCAGCTGCAGGAAAAGCGCGACATCGTCATCCAGGCCCTCGAACGCCATACGAAGCTTCCGGTAGCAGGGCTCGACATCCGCGACACGATTGGCATGGAGGATCCGTGGAACTACCGCAACAAAGCGGCCTTCCAGGTGGGCCAGGAGGATGGAAAAATCATTGCCGGCCTCTATGGGCTCAACTCCCATAACCTGATTAACATCCCGCAATGCGTCGTGCAGCATCCGCATACCAACAAAGCGATCGGTGTCGTCAAAAAGGTCATGAACAAAATAGGCATCTCTGTCTATAACGAAAAGACGAAAAAAGGAACCGTCCGCACCATCATGGCCCGGACCGGCATCCAGAGCGGCGAGCTCCAGATCGTCATCATCACATCAACCAAGGACCTTCCGAAAAAAGAGCAGCTCATCACAGAAATCACCAAAAGGCTGCCGCAGGTCAAATCAATCATGCAAAACATCAACGGAGAGAAGACATCCCTGATCTTCGGAAAAGAAACGCGCCATATGCACGGGGAAGAATACATCCAGGAAACACTCGGCGACCTGTCCTTCGAGCTGTCCGCCCGTACCTTCTTCCAGCTCAACCCCGAGCAGACCGTCAAGCTCTATAACGAAGTCAAAAAAGCCGCCAGCCTCACAGGCAAAGAAAAAGTCGCCGACGCCTACTGCGGCGTAGGCACCATCGGCCTCTGGCTCGCAGACCAGGCAGGCGAAATCCGCGGAATGGACATCATCCCAGAATCCATCCAGGACGCCAAGAAAAACGCCGCCCGCAACAACATCCAACACGCCAAATACGAAACAGGCAAAGCCGAAGTCCTGCTTCCGAAATGGATGAAAGAAGGATGGAGACCGGACGTGATTGTGGTTGATCCGCCAAGGACCGGGCTTGACCAGGCACTGCTGAAAACGATTTTGAAGGTGAAGCCTAAGAAAGTTGTGTATGTGTCCTGTAATCCGTCGACATTGGCGAAGGATATTGCAGTGCTGGATCCGGAGTATAGGGTGGAGTATATGCAGCCGGTGGATATGTTTCCGCAGACGGCGCATGTTGAAGTGGTGAGTGAATTAGTATTGAGGAGTGGAGCAGGTTCCTGAGGAGGGGGCCTGTTTTTTATATATAGAATAAAGTATTTGCTCTTCAAAAATAAAAACACCCATTAAGGGTGTTTACTTTTTATTACTGTGTTATATCTAGAAGCCAAAGTCATCTTCTTCTTTTGTAGCTCCTGTTTCTTGCAAAGTCTCTTCTAATGTTTCCGGAATAAAATTTCTTTCTAATAAAAAGTAATATCTAGCTTCCTCTAATTGCTTCCATTCATATTCATCAACAATGCCCATTATTGGATAATCATCAAATACCATATCATTTAATTCATGAAGAATTTTCTTTTTATTAAAGTGCTCAACTGTATC